>DASWST010000200.1:0-20566 GCA_036402515.1 Pseudonocardia sp. | reverse complement strand
CCAGTGTTCCTCGGTCGTGTCCGGCACCGGGAGCGCGTTGTACGCCTCCAGCGCCTCGGGCTTAGCCAACCGACCCTTCCATCTGCAGCTGGATCAGGCGGTTCATCTCGACCGCGTACTCGAGCGGAAGCTCCTTGGTGATCGGCTCGACGAAGCCGCTGACGATCATCGCGCTCGCCTCCGACTCGGAGAGGCCGCGCGACATCAGGTAGAAGAGCTGCTCCTCGCCGATCTTCGACACCGTCGCCTCGTGGCCGATGTCGACCTCGTCCTCCTCGATCTTGATGTACGGATAGGTGTCGGAGCGCGAGTCCTCATCGAGGATCAGCGCGTCGCAGACGACCTTGGACTTCGCGCCCCTGGCGCCCTTCGACACCTCGAGCAGCCCGCGGTAGCCGGCGCGGCCGCCGTTCTTCGAGATCGACTTCGACGTGATCACCGAGGTGGTGTTCGGCGCGATGTGCACCGCCTTGCCGCCCGCGTCCTGATGCTGGCCCTTGCCCGCGAACGCGATCGACAGCACCTCGCCGTGGGCGCGATCGCCGACGAGCCAGATCGCCGGGTACTTCATCGTCAGCTTGGAGCCGAGGTTTCCGTCGACCCACTCCATCGTTGCGTCCTTGTACGCGACGGCGCGCTTCGTGACGAGGTTGTAGACGTTGTTCGACCAGTTCTGGATCGTCGTGTAGCGGCAGCGGCCGCCGTCCTTGACGATGATCTCGACGACCGCGGAGTGCAGCGAGTCGGTCGAGTAGATCGGCGCCGTGCAGCCCTCGACGTAGTGCACGTATGCACCCTCGTCGACGATGATCAGCGTCCGCTCGAACTGGCCCATGTTCTCGGCGTTGATGCGGAAGTACGCCTGCAGCGGCATCTCGATCTCGACGCCCGGCGGCACGTAGATGAAGGACCCGCCGGACCACACCGCACCGTTGAGCGCGGAGAACTTGTTGTCACCGTGCGGGATGACCGAGCCGTAGTACTCCCGGAACAGCTCCGGCTGCTCGCGCAGCGCGGTGTCGGTGTCCAGGAAGATGACGCCCTGCTGCTCGAGGTCCTCACGGATCGCGTGGTAGACGACCTCGGACTCGTACTGCGCGGCGACACCGGAGACCAGCCGGGCCTTCTCCGCCTCCGGAATGCCCAGCTTGTCGTAGGTGTTCTTGATGTCCGCCGGCAGGTCTTCCCACGTGGCAGCCTGCTTCTCGGTGGACCGCACGAAGTACTTGATGTTGTCGAAGTCGATGCCGGACAGGTCGGCACCCCAGCGCGGCATGGGCTTGCGCTCGAACAGCTTCAGCCCCTTCAGCCGGCTCTCCAGCATCCACTCCGGCTCGTTCTTCAGGGCCGAGATGTCCGCGACCACGTCGGCCGACAGACCGCGCCGGGCGTTGGTGCCGGCCGCGTCGGAGTCCGCCCAGCCGAAGGCGTAGTTCCCCAGGGAGGCGATCGTCTCCGACTGGGTCAGAGCAGGCTGGGGGGTCTCCGCGGTCCGCTCAGGAGCGGTAGTCATACGCGCTGCCTCCCTTTCGGGATGGTTGTGGTGGTTTTCGTGTCGGTCCGAGTGCTGGGTGGAGCGACCCGCTCGGCGCGCGGCGGTTCACCGCGGTCGGGAATGCCGAGCGGAACGTGTGTGGTGCACGCGGCGTCGCCGCGAGCGATGGTGGCCAGCCGTTGCACGTGGGTGCCGAGCAGCTCGGCGAACACGTGGGTCTCCGCCTCGCACAGCTCGGGGAACTGCGCCGCGACGTGGGCCACCGGGCAGTGATGTTGACAGAGCTGCTCGCCGTTGCCGGTTCGGCGCGCCGCCGCCGCGTAACCCTGCGCGGTCAGCGCCGCGGCCAGGGCGGTAGCCCTGGCGGCCACCGTCTCACCCTCGGCGATGCCGTCCCGGTGCCGCTCGACCAGCTCGTTGGCCCGCCGCTCGGCGAAGACGCGCACCGCGTCCGGCCCACCGGTCTCGGACAGGTAGCGCAGCGCGGCAATGGCCAGGTCGTCGTAGCCGTGCCCGAAGCGGACCCGCCCTGCCTCGGTGAGCAGGTACAGCCGCGCGGGGCGCCCCCTGGTCCGGCGCCCGCGACGGGGTGCCTCCCGGGTGGTTGCCTCGCCGTCGGCGAGCAGTGCGTCCAGGTGCCGGCGCACGGCGGGGCCGCTGAGCTCGAGCTCGGCGGCCACCTCGACGGCGCTCACCGGGCCGCGCTCGAGTAGTAGCCGGGCCACCGCGACGCGGGTACCACCGTCCGAGGCGGCGCGGTGGCCGATGTCGGCCCCTCCGGCGCGCACGGCAACATCCGACGTCGGCTCGCGGGCCGCCGCCGGAATCGTCCCGGTGGTTTTCACAACACCAGTGTTGCCTATTTCCGCCCGGGCGTCCAAGGCAGGCACCCGAGGGGTGACCGGCCTCACCATCGGCCGCCCCACCAGGCTCACAGCCCGCTGAACTCCGATCACTCTCGGTGGCCCATCCGGGCCGGTTCGGCCGCTGTCCGGGCGGTCGAACCCGATCAGGCCCCGCACCGGGGCCTGCCATACGCTTTCTGGTCATGGCGGCGTCCGACCTGAGCACTCCCCAGGCGGTCGAGCCATCCTCCGATCAGGTCGACAGGCCGGTCCCGACCAGGCGCAACCACCCCAGCGCGAGCACGGTACGTCGATTTGGCATGACCGGCGCGCTGCTGATGGCCATCGGCGCGCTCGGAGCCGGCGCGTTGCCGGTGCCCAACCCGCTGTTCGGCACGCGGCTGCTCGGGCTGCCCTCGCGCAATGCCACCGTCTCCATCGCGATCACCTACGCGGGCATGGCGATGGTGGTGCTGGGCTGGCTGTGGCTGGGCCGCATGCTCAAGCGGGACCAGAACGGCGGGACGCCGTTGGCCAAGGGCTTCATCACCCGGACCATGACGCTCTGGGCACTGCCGCTGTTCGTGGCTCCCCCACTGTTCAGCAAGGACGTCTACAGCTACCTGGCGCAGAGCGCGATCGCCGCCCGCGGCCAGGACCCCTACGTGCTCGGCCCGGCCGACGCGCTCGGTATCGACGATCCGCTCACCCGCAGCATCCCGACGGTGTGGCGGTCCACCCCAGCGCCGTACGGCCCACTGTTCCTCTGGCTCGGCCGCGGCATCACCGCGCTCACCGGCAACGACGTGGTGCTGGGCATCTTCGCCCACCGGCTGCTCGCGCTCTGCGGGCTGGCCCTGATCGTCTGGGCGCTGCCCAGGCTGGCCAAGCGGCTGGACCTGGACCCGCGCTCCGCGCTGTGGCTCGGCGTGGCCAACCCGCTGGTGCTGTTCCACCTGTTCAGCGGGGTGCACAACGAGGCCCTGATGCTCGGGCTGATGCTCGCCGGGCTGGAGCTGGGGCTGTCCCGGTCGTGGCTGATGGGCACCGTGATCATCACGCTGGCCGCGGACATCAAGGTGCCCGCGGCGTTGGCTCTGGGGTTCCTGGGCATGTGGGCGGCCCGCCGGCGGGGCGGCCGACCCATGGACGTGGTCGCCGTCGGGTCGGCCATGTTGGCGGTGTTCGCGGCTGTGATGGCCGCCGTGGCCTACGGCACCGGACTGGGCTTCGGCTGGGTCAACACCCTGGACACCCCGAACCTGATCCGCAGCTGGGTGTCGGTGAGCACCGACATCGGCGTGGTCGGCGGCCAGCTCGGCGTGCTGGCCGGGCTGGGCGACCACACCACCCAGGTGGTCATGTTGAGCCGCGCGCTGGGCGGTGTGGTGTCCGCCGGGATCTGTCTGTGGCTGCTGTTGGGCACGCTGAAGGGCCGGATCGACCCGGTCACCGGGCTCGGCTGCGGGCTGGGCGCGGTGGTGCTGCTCAGCCCGACCGTGCACCCCTGGTACCTGCTCTGGGCGGCCATCCCGCTGGCCGCGACCACCGCGCGAATCCGGTTCCGCCGGCTGTCCGTGGCCGGTTCGGCGATCGTCGCACTGCTGGTGCCGCCCACCGGCGCCGACTTCTCCTTCCGGCCCTACCAGCTGCCCATGGCGATCGTGGCCGGCGCGGTGATCCTGTTCGTCCCGCTGTACCTGATCAGGCACCGGATTCCGCGCTGATCACCGTGCTGACCACCGTGCTGACCACCGTCGGTTGAGCGACGGACGGCACAGCGGGCCCCTCAGGAACACAGTTCGACGACACGTAGAATCAGCTGTTGTGAGACCCTCCGCCGCCGCCTCGTTAGATACGGCACTATCGGTGCGCGGACTGGTCAAGCGCTACAGCGGGGTCGCCGCGGTGGACGGGCTGGACCTGCGGCTGCCGGCCGCCTCGGTACTCACCCTGCTCGGCCCGAACGGCGCGGGGAAGACCACCACGGTGGAGATCTGCGAGGGCTTCCGCCGCCCGGACGCCGGCGAGGTGCGGGTGCTCGGCCTGGACCCGGCCACCGACGGGGAACGGCTGCGCGCCCGGATCGGGGTGATGCCGCAGGGCGGCGGGGCCTACCCGTGGGTGCGGGTCCGGGAGATGCTGCGGGTGATCGCGGCCTGCTCGGCCCGCCCGCTTCCGGTGGACTGGCTGCTCGACGTGCTCGGGATGACCTCGTGCGCGCGCACCCCGTTCAAACGGCTCTCCGGAGGCCAGCAGCAGCGGCTGGCGCTGGCCTGCGCCGTGGTCGGACGACCCGAGCTGGTGTTCCTGGACGAGCCGACCGCCGGAATGGACCCGCAGAGCCGCCGCCTGGTGTGGGAGCTGATCGGGGCGCTGCGCCGGGACGGGGTGTCCGTGCTGCTCACCACGCACCTGATGGACGAGGCCGAGGCGCTCGCCGACCACGTGGTGATCATCGACGGCGGCAAGGTGGTCGCGCAGGGCACGCCCACCTCGCTGACCGCACGCAGCGGCGAGCAACAGCTGCGCTTCCGCGCTCGGCCGGGCATGGACCTGACCGCGCTGGAGGGGGCCCTGCCGTCCGGCTACCGCGCCGAGGAACCCATCGCGGGCAGCTACCTGGTGTGCGGCCAGATGAATCCGAAGGTGCTGTCCGCGGTCACCACCTGGTGCGCTGACCAGGGCGTGCTCGCCGACGAGGTGCGGGTGGCCCGGCGCAGCCTGGAGGACGTGTTCCTGGACCTGACCGGGCGGGAGCTGCGCTCATGACCACCCCCCGAGCCTCCGTCGATTCCCGGGATTCCCGCTTCCCAGCCGGGACCTTCCTGCCCGCCCCCGGTCGCGGCCGGCTGGGCCTGATGCTGCGCGCCCAGGCGGGCGTGGAGCTTCGGCTGGCGCTGCGCAACGGCGAGCAGGTGCTGCTCACCCTGCTCATCCCGCTGGCCCTGCTGATCGGGTTGACCCTGCTGAATGTGGTGCCGCTGCCGGAGCCAAGGGTGGCCATGGTGGCGCCCGGGGTGCTCGCGCTGGCCGTGCTGTCCACCGCGTTCACCAGCCAGGCCATCTCGCTGGGCTTCGACCGCCGCTACGGGGTGATCCGGCGGCTGGCCGCCACCGCGCTGCCCCGCTGGCTGTTGGTGGCCGGCCGGCTGGCCGCGGTGCTCGGCGTGGTCGCGGTGCAGATGGTGCTGCTCAGCGCGGTCGCTTTCGGGCTGGGCTGGCGGCCGGCGGCGGCCGGGGTGGGCTGGGCGCTGCTGCTGATACTGCTGGGCTGCGCGGCGTTCGGCGGGCTGGGCATCCTGCTCGGCGGCACGCTGCGCGCGGAGATCGTGCTCGCGGTGGCCAACGTGGTCTGGTTCGCGCTGCTGCTCGGCGGCGGCATCGTGCTCCCCGCCGGCCAGCTGCCCGGCGGGATGGCCGAGGTGGCTCGGCTGCTGCCCTCCGGCGCGCTGGCCGAGGGACTGCGTACCGCGCTGGTCACCGGCCAGTTCCCCGGCCTCGCCCCGATCCTGGTGCTCCTCGCCTGGGCGGTCGTCTCCGCCGGCGTAGCCACCCGCACAGTCCGCCTGCGCTAACCCCGGTCCCCGCCCCGCTCGCCGCTGCCTCCGTCGCGCCCCGCGATCGCACCCCGCCGCCGTTTCCGGTCGCACCCCGCCGCCGTTTCCCGGTCGCACAGACCCACCGCGGTTGGCGCAGACCTTGCAGGGGCTGTGCCGCCTGTACTGGGTCTGCGGGGGCCGGGGCGGGCCCGCGGCCCGGGCGGGCCGGGCGGGGCCGGGCGGGGGTGCAATTGGGCGGCGCGGGGGTTGGTGTGTGCGGAGTGGAAACGTCGGCCGCCTACGATGATGCGGTGTTCAGTCCGACCCTGCTGACCAGGCTGCCCGCTACCCCACCACGGCTGATGCGCACGCTGGCCATCGCGGCGGCGGTGGCGCAGGCGGGGATCGCGGTGACCGGGTCGGTGGTACGGGTGACCGGCTCCGGCCTGGGGTGCCCGACCTGGCCGAGCTGCTTCCCGGACAGTCTGACCCCGGACCCCCGCTACGACGTTGCCCTGCTGCACCAGTGGGTGGAGTTCGGCAACCGGATGCTCACCGGCGTGCTCACCGTGGTGGTGGCGGCCTGTCTGCTCGCCGCGCTGGGCACCCGGCCGCGTCGGCGGCGGCTCACCCTGCTCGCCCTGTCCATGCCGGCCGGCGTGGTGGCTCAGGCGGTGATCGGCGGGATCACCGTGCTCGCCGGGCTGGCCTGGTGGACGGTGTCGGTCCATTTCCTGGTGTCCATGGTGCTGGTCTGGCTGGCGGTGCTGCTGGTCCGCGCCACCGGAGAGCTGGACGGGCCGGCCGGGTCGGTACTGCCCGCCGCCGGCCGCGGGCTGCTCGCGCTGAGCACGGCCACGCTGGGCGCGCTGCTGGTCGCGGGCACCCTGGTGACCGCCGCCGGCCCGCACGCGGGGGACGCCAAGACACCGCGGTTGGGGCTCGGGGTCCCCCAGGTGGCGCAGCTGCACGGCGACCTCGTGGTCGGTTACCTCGGGCTGCTGGTCGGCCTCGGCTTCCTGTTCCGCGCGGTCCGCGCGCCGGCGGGCCTGACCCGGCGGTACTGGGTGCTGATCGTGGCGGTGCTGGCCCAGGGCGCCCTGGGCGCCACCCAGTACGTGCTGGGGGTGCCCGAGGTACTGGTGTCGCTGCACGTGCTGGGCGCCTCCCTGGTCACCGCCGCGGCCGCCGCGGTCTGGGCGGCCAGCACCGCACGCCCGACGCTGGCCTCGGCCAGTACCGAAGGCACGCCAGTCCACGACACCGCGCCAGCTCACGGCACCGGGCCAGCTCATGGCACCGCGCCAGCCCACGGCACCGGCCCGTCCACCAGCAACAACGCCCCGTCGACGCCCGCCGAGCTCAGCTCCAGCTGAACGGCCCTGAGCGCCAAATCGGGCGAGCACGGCATCATCACCGACCACCATCACCGACCATCCCGGCATCATCACGGCAGCACAAGCCCCGGCACCCTCGGAGGAACAGATGCGCGCGGCACAGATTGAGCAGCCCGGCGGACCCGAAGCGATCAAGATCGTCGAGCTGGACGATCCCAGGCCGGGCGAGGGTGCGCTGTTGGTCCAGGTCGCGGCGGCCGGGGTGAACTTCATCGACACCTACCAACGCTCCGGGCACTACCCACAGCCGATGCCGTACGTGCTGGGGCTGGAGGGCGCCGGGACGGTGCGCGAGCTCGGACCCGGCGCCAGCGGGTTCAGCGTGGGCGACCGGGTTGCCTGGTCGGGTGTGCCGGGAAGCTACGCCCAGCTGGTCACCGTGCCGGCGGACCGGGCGGTGCGGGTGCCCGCCGAGGTGACCGAGGAGCAGGCGGTCGGCGCGCTCTTGCAGGGTATGACCGCGCACGCCCTGGTCACCAGCACCTACCCGGTGGCCCACGGCGAGGACGTGTTGGTGCACGCCGCCGCCGGAGGGGTCGGGCTGCTGCTCACCCAGCTGGCCACCGCACGGGGCGGCCGAGTGATCGGCACCGTGTCTACCGAGGAGAAGGCGGCGCTGGCCAGGGATGCCGGCGCGGCCGAGGTGATCCGCTACGACCAGATCGACGACCTGGCCGCCGAGGTGCGGCGGCTGACCGGCGGGCAGGGCGTCGCGGTGGTCTACGACGGCGTCGGAAAGACCACGTTCGACGCCAGCCTGGCCAGCCTCCGCATCCGAGGCATGCTGGTGCTGTTCGGCGGAGCCAGCGGCCCGGTGCCGCCGGTGGACCCGCAGCGGCTGAACGCCGGCGGCTCGCTCTACCTGACCCGCCCGACGCTGTTCCACTACATCGCCACCCGCAAGGAGCTGGAGTACCACTCCGGCGAGGTATTCGCCGCGGTCGCCGACGGCACCTTGGACATCCGCATCGGGCACCGCTACCCGCTGGCCGACGCGGCGAAGGCGCACGAGGACCTCGAGTCCCGGCGCACCACCGGCAAGCTGGTGCTCATCCCCTGAACACCCGGTGATGTCTGGTTGAACCTGAGGGTTCAGCCGGGGGTCAGCCGTGCGTCACCTGAGAAAGTGCTGAGAATGACTCCGCGGACGACGGAGCAAGAAGCGCCCGAGGGAGTCAGAAGGGCCAACCCAGCGCCGGCAGCCCCAGCGCCGCGTCCACCGCCACGGTGATGAACAGCCCGCAGAGGTACGTGTTGGACAGGTGGAACAGCCGCATCGGCCGGGCTGGCTCGCCCGCCTTGACCGCGGTGTGCAGCCGGTGCGCCATCGCCACGAACCAGCCGCCAGCCAGCACCGCCACCACGGCGTAGACCCACGAGGTCACCGGTACGAGCAGCAGCGACCACAGCGCCATCAGCCACGAGTAAGCCACGATTCGCCGGGACACCTGCACCGGGGTGGCCACCACCGGGAGCATCGGCACCCCGGCCGCCGCGTAATCGTCGCGATAGCGCATGGCCAGCGCCCAGAAGTGCGGCGGCGTCCAGAAGAAGATCACCCCGAACATCACCGCGGCGGGCCAGTCAACCCGGCCGGTGACTGCCGCCCAGCCGATTACCACCGGCATGCATCCGGCGGCGCCGCCCCACACGATGTTCTGCGAGGTACGCCGCTTGAGCAGCAGCGTGTAGACCAGCACGTAGAAGGCGATCGCGGCCACCGACAGCCACGCCGCCAGCCAGTTCGTGGTGAACCCGAGCCACAGCGCGCTGAGCACCCCGAGCACCAGCCCGAACGCAAGTGCGTGCGAGCGCGGCACCTGGTGCTGGGCCAGCGGCCGCGCCTGGGTGCGCTTCATCTTGGCGTCGATGTCCGCATCCACCACGCAGTTGAGGGCATGCGCGCTAGCCGCCGCGATAGCCCCGCCGGCCAACGTGGCCACCAGCAACCAGAGCGACGGCAGCTGGCCGGCCTCTCCCCGGCGCCCAGCCAGGAACATCGCCGGCACCGTGACCACGAGTAACTGCTCGATGATCCGGGTCTTGGTCAAGGACAGGTACGCCCGCAGCGCCGACCGGCCACGCGCGATTCGGGGCGTTGACCGGGCGCCAGACGCCGACGGACTTAGCACGGGGCGATCGTCCGCCCTGGTCGGCACACCTCGAGCACCTCACCTGCAGGTCAGTTCGAAGCCGGCCCCGCCCGGGCCGGCTTGGCACGTGCTCCATGGGGAGCACGGGCCGCGGCCGATGTTAGCTCCCTGGTGTTTGCGCAAGGATTCCCGGGTAGTCCTACCGGTCCCCCCGGAGTAGTGATCACCATATGTGTCGGAGCAGGTCTAGATTGGTACCGAGCCGACGGCCGCCACTTCGGCCTGTTGTCGCGACATTGCCGCCACAACATGCACGGGTCAGAGTTGGGGCCGCGTCAGCAGGGCCAGACCAGAGCGGCACCAAGGCGCCGCCTACCAACGTCAGGAGCCATCCTCCGTGTCAGACACCACCATCGCCGAGCTGACTTCCCGCTCGGTCCCCGAGGACTGGACCGAGCTCGACTCCCGGGCAGTTGACACGATCCGGGTGCTAGCCGCCGACGCGGTGCAGAAGGTGGGCAACGGCCACCCGGGCACCGCGATGAGCCTCGCGCCCCTCGCATACACCCTGTTCCAGCGGGTGATGCGACACGATCCGTCGGATGTCGACTGGATCGGGCGAGACCGTTTCGTGCTCTCCGCCGGGCACTCCAGCCTGACCCTCTACATCCAGCTGTACCTGTCCGGGTACGGGCTGGAGCTGGAGGACCTGGAGAAGCTGCGCACCTGGGGGTCCCTCACGCCGGGCCACCCTGAGCACGGGCACACCAGGGGCGTGGAGATGACCACCGGCCCGCTGGGCCAGGGGCTGGCCTCCTCGGTGGGCATGGCGATGGCCGCCCGCCGGGAACGCGGGCTGTTCGACCCGGACGCTCCGGAAGGGCAGAGCCCGTTCGACCACCAGATCTACGTCATCGCCTCGGACGGCGATATCGAGGAGGGCGTCACCTCGGAGGCGTCTTCACTGGCCGGGCACCAGAAGTTGGGCAACCTGACGGTCATCTACGACGACAACAAGATCTCCATCGAGGACGACACCACGATCGCGCTGTCCGAGGACACCGCGAAGCGCTACGAGGCCTACGGCTGGCACGTCCAGGTGGTGCATGGCGGGGAGAACGTCAGCGGCATCCTGGCCGCGCTGGAGGCGGCCCGCGCGGAATCCGAGCGGCCGTCCTTCATCCTGGTCCGCACGATCATCGGCTATCCGGCGCCGAACAAAATGAACACCGGCAAGGCGCACGGCTCCGCGCTGGGCGCGGACGAGGTCGCCGCGGTCAAGAAGATCCTCGGCTTCGACCCGGACAAGTCGTTCCAGGTGGAGCCCGAGGTGCTGGACCACGCCCGCGAGGTGGGCGAGCGGGGCCGGGTGGCGCACGAGAAGTGGCAGCAGTCGTTCGACGACTGGGCCTCCCGGGAACCGGACCGCAAGGCCCTGCTGGACCGGCTGCTGAGCCGGGCCCTGCCCCAGGGCTGGGCCGACGCGCTGCCGCACTGGGACCCGGACCCGAAGGGAGTGGCGACCAGGAAGGCCTCCGGCGAGGTGCTCACCGCGCTGGCTCCGGTGCTGCCCGAGCTGTGGGGCGGCTCGGCCGACCTGGCGGAGAGCAACAACACCACGATGGAGGGCGCGGACTCGTTCGGCCCGCCCGAGACATCGACCAAGATGTGGCAGGCCAACCCGTACGGTCGCACGCTGCACTTCGGCGTGCGGGAACACGCAATGGGCGCCATCCTGAACGGCATCGCGCTGCACGGGCCGACCCGGCCCTACGGCGGCACATTCCTGATCTTCTCCGACTACATGCGCCCGGCGGTGCGGCTGGCCGCGGTGATGCAGACCGGGGTGACCTACGTCTGGACCCACGACTCGATCGGTCTCGGCGAGGACGGCCCCACCCACCAGCCGGTCGAGCATATGGCCGCGCTGCGCGCCATCCCCGGGCTGGCCATGCTGCGTCCGGGCGACGCGAACGAGACCGCCTACGCCTGGCGGGCCGTGCTGGAGCGCCCGGAGGGCCCCAAGGGCCTGGCGTTGACCCGGCAGAACCTGCCGGTGCTGGAGGGCACCTCCGCCGAGGGGGTGGCCAAGGGCGGCTATGTCCTGCGACCCGAGTCCGGCGACGCCGGCCCCAAGGTGGTGCTGATGGCCACCGGCTCCGAGCTGCAGATGGCCGTCGAGGCGCGGGACGTGCTGGAAGCCGACGGGGTGCCGACCCGGGTGGTGTCCATGCCGTGCGTGGACTGGTTCCTGGAGCAGGACCAGGCGTACCAGGACTCGGTGCTGCCGCCGTCCACCCGCGCCCGGGTCTCGGTGGAAGCCGGCGTCGCGCAGCCGTGGTACCGGTTCATCGGCGACGCCGGTGAAGCGGTGTCCATCGAGCACTTCGGCGCCAGCGCCGACTACCAGACGCTGTTCCGCGAGTTCGGCTTCACCACCGAGGCAGTTCTGGACGCCGCCCGCCGCAGCCTGGCAAAACTCTGAGGCCCCGAAACGATTAAGCCCGCCAAACCGACAGTCGACAACCCAAGGAGCACGGGAATGAGCACCAACGAGCGGCTCGCCGCACTGGCGGCGGCGGGCGTATCCATCTGGCTCGACGACCTGTCCAGGGAGCGGCTGCGCAGCGGCAACCTGCGGGAGCTGATCGAGGACTGGCACGTCGTCGGCGTGACCACCAACCCCACCATCTTCGCCGCCGCGTTGGCCCACGGTGAGGCCTACGACCAGCAGGTCCGTGAGCTCGCGAGCCGGGGCGCCTCGGTCGCGGACGCGGTCCGCGAGATCACCGTGGCCGACGTGCAGCAGGCCTGCGACGTGTTCAGCGGCACCTGGGAGACCACCGGCGGCAAGGACGGCAGGGTCTCCCTGGAGGTCGACCCCGGCCTGGCGCACGAAACCGAGGCCACCGCGGCGCAGGCCCTGGACCTGTGGAAGGCGGTGGACCGGCCGAACCTGATGGTGAAGATCCCGGCCACCCTGGAGGGCCTGCCGGCGATCACCCAGGCGCTCAGCGAAGGGGTCAGCGTGAACGTGACGCTGATCTTCTCCATCGAGCGCTACCGGGCGGTGATGGACGCGTACCTGGAGGGCCTGGAGCGGGCCTCCGCGAACGGCCACAACCTGGCCGGGATCCGCTCGGTGGCCTCGTTCTTCGTCTCCCGGGTGGACAGCGAGGTGGACCCGAGGCTGGAGAAGCTCGGCACGCCGGAGGCGCTGGCGCTGCGCGGCAAGGCCGCCGTGGCCAACGCGCGGCTGGCGCACGCGGCGTTCCGCGAGGTGTTCTCCACCGAGCGCTGGGACGCCCTGGCCGCCAAGGGAGCCAACCCACAGCGGCCGCTGTGGGCCTCCACCGGGGTGAAGAACAAGGCCTACCCGGACACCCTGTACGTCACCGAGCTGGTGGTGTCCGACACGGTGAACACCATGCCGGAGGCCACCCTCAAGGCGTTCGCCGACCACGGCGAGGTCGAGGGCGACCGGGTCACCGGGCTGGCCGACGAGGCGCGGCAGGTGTTCGACGGGCTGACCGCCGTCGGAGTCGACGTCGCCGACGTGTTCCTGGTGCTTGAGCGCGAAGGCGTGGAGAAGTTCATCGGCAGCTGGAACGAACTGATCGAGACCGTGAGCCACCAGCTGGATGCGGCCAAGTGAGTTCTATCCAGCTCAACATCGTCGACCCGGATCTGGCCGGGTCGGCGAGCCAGGCCGCCGTCGCGCTGGCCAACGAGAAGGTCGCCTCCGGCATCGCCGCGAAGGACGCCACGCTGTGGGGGCCGGACGCCGAGGCCGAGGCCGCCATCCGGCTGAACTGGGTGGACCTGCACAGAACCTCCCGCCCGCTGGTCCCCCAGATCGCCGAGCTGCGCGCCAAGCTCAACGCCAACGGCGTCAACCGGGTGGTGCTGGCCGGCATGGGTGGCTCCTCACTGGCCCCCGAGGTGATCTGTCAGACGGCCGGGGTGCCGCTGGTGGTGCTGGATACCACCGACGCCGGCCAGGTGGAGGATGCGCTGGCCGGCGACCTCGCGGCGACCGTCCTGGTGGTGTCCTCCAAGTCCGGCTCCACGGTCGAGACGGACAGCCACTACCGGATCTTCAACGAGCACTTCGTGGCCGCCGGGCTGGACCCCGCCGAGCACATCGTGGTGGTCACCGACCCAGGCTCGCCGTTGCACGGCCGGGCTGAGGACTCCGGCCTGACGGTGATCAATGCCGACCCGAAGGTGGGCGGCCGGTACTCCGCGCTCACCGCGTTCGGCCTGGTTCCGTCCGGGCTGGCCGGCGCCAACATCGGGCAACTGCTCGACGACGCCGCCGATGCGTCGGCCGTGCTCAGCCAGGACAGCGCGGACAACCCCGGGCTGCTACTCGGCGCCGCGCTGAGTGCCCGGCACGCGGCCGGCGCGGAGAAGGTCGTGCTGGCCGACACCGGCTCAGGTATCGATGGCTTCGGTGACTGGGCCGAGCAGCTGATCGCCGAGTCCACCGGCAAGCACGGCACCGGCCTCCTCCCGATCGTGGTGGAGGGACCGAACGCGCCCGGGTTCGTGGACGCGGGTCCGGATGCCACCACCACCGCCCTCGGCACCGATCCGGAGGGGGCCCGGATCACCACCGCCGGCCCACTGGGCGGGTTGTTCCTGCTCTGGGAGTACGCCACCGTGGTGGCCGGCCGGCTGATCGGGATCAACCCGTTCGACCAGCCGGATGTGGAGGCCGCCAAAACCGCGGCTCGCGCACTGCTGGATGCCGCGGCGGACAGCGCCGAGGAGAACCCGCCCACGTTCACCGACGGCACCATCGAGGTGTACGCGGACTGGCTGCCCGCGGACACCGAGCGCAGCGCGCTCGGCGCCGTCCGCGCGCTGCTGGCCGCCGCCCCTGAGCTCGGCTACCTGTCCATCCAGGCCTACCTGGACCGACTCGCGGACGCCTCGGCGGCGGTGCTTCGCCCGGAGCTGGCCCGGCTCGGCGGGTTGCAGACCACGTTCGGCTGGGGCCCGCGATTCCTGCACTCCACCGGCCAGTACCACAAGGGAGGGCACCAGAACGGGGTGTACCTTCAGCTCACCGGAACGGTCCCGGCTGACGTCGCCGTGCCCGACCGGCCCTACACGCTGGCCGTGCTGCAGCACGCCCAGGCTCTCGGCGATGCCGGGGTGCTGCGCGAGCGAGGCCGGCCGGTGCTGCGGCTGCACCTGACCGACCGGGTGGCCGGGCTGGCCCAGCTCGCCGGCGCGATCACCGAGGTGACCCGCCGAGGTAAGGCATGATCACCGCGGCAGGGGGCTGATCCGGGACGAGGACGGCAACCGCGACCACCCACCAGGCCGCGAGCAGGTACCTAAACCGCGACTACGGACGAAACCGCGACCACGGACTCGAGTCGCTACAGGAAGGCATGCACGATGAGTGAACCGTCCGTGTCGGGTCGGCCGGATGGCTGGTCGAACCCGCTGCGCGACCCCCGGGACAAGCGTCTGCCCCGGATCGCCGGGCCCGCTGGCCTGGTCATCTTCGGGGTGACCGGCGACCTGGCCCGCAAGAAACTGATGCCGGCGGTGTACGACCTGGCGAACCGGGGTCTGCTGCCGCCAGGCTTCGCGCTCGTCGGCTTCGCCCGGCGGGACTGGGCGGACGAGGACTTCGGCAAGGTTGTCTACGACGCCGTGCGCGAGCACGCCCGCACCCCGTTCCGGCAGGCGGTGTGGGACCGGCTGGCCGAGGGCATCCGGTTCGTCCAGGGCACCTTCGACGACGACGACGCGTTCGACCGGCTGTGTGACACGGTGCACGAGCTGGACAAGAGCCGGGGCACCGGCGGTAACCACGCGTTCTACCTGTCCATCCCGCCCGGCGCGTTCCCGGTGGTGTGCAAGCAGCTGGCCCGCTCCGGGCTGGCCGGGCAGGACAATCCGGACCAGTGGCGCCGGGTGGTCATCGAAAAGCCGTTCGGGCACGACCTGAAGTCGGCCCGCGAGCTGAACTCGATCGTCAACGATGTGTTCCCCGAGGAATCGGTGTTCCGCATCGACCACTACCTGGGCAAGGAGACGGTGCAGAACATCCTGGCGCTGCGCTTCGCCAACCAGCTGTTCGAGCCGATCTGGAACGCCAACTACGTCGACCACGTGCAGATCACCATGGCCGAGGACATCGGCCTTGGCGGGCGCGCCGGGTACTACGACGGCATCGGCGCGGCGCGCGACGTCATCCAGAACCACCTGCTCCAGCTGCTCGCGTTCACCGCGATGGAAGAACCGGTGTCCTTCTCCCCGCAGGAGCTGCGCACCGAGAAGATCAAGGTGCTGTCCGCCACCAAGCTGGTTCAGCCGCTGGACGAGACCACCGCGCGCGGCCAGTACGCGGCCGGCTGGCAGGGCGGCGAGCAGGTCGTCGGGCTGAAGGACGAGGAGGGATACAACCCCGCCTCGACCACCGAGACCTATGCCGCGATCACCGTCGAGGTGGATACCCGGCGCTGGGCCGGGGTGCCGTTCTACCTGCGCACCGGCAAACGGCTGGGCCGGCGGGTGACCGAGATCGCGATCGTGTTCAAGCGCGCCCCGCACCTGCCCTTCGACAGCACCATGACCGAGGAGCTCGGGCAGAACGCCCTGGTCATCCGGGTGCAACCGGACGAGGGCGTGACCATGCGGTTCGGCTCCAAGGTGCCCGGCAGCACCATGGAGGTACGCGACGTCAACATGGACTTCGGCTACGGGTTGGCCTTCACCGAGGACTCCCCCGAGGCCTACGAGCGGCTGATCCTGGACGTGCTGCTCGGCGAGCCCTCGCTGTTCCCGGTCAACGCCGAGGTGGAGCGGTCCTGGCAGATCCTGGACCCGGTGCTGGAGCGGTGGGCCGAGTCCGGCGAGCCGGAGCCCTACCCGGCCGGCAGCTGGGGACCAGATGGGGCGAACGCCCTGATGGCCCGCACCGGCCGCGTCTGGCGCCGGCCCTGACCGCCGTGGACGACCGAACTTCCGAGCTGGAGACCAGACATGATCGTTGACATGCCGGCCACCTCCACCCAGCAGCTGAACCGCAAGCTGGTCGAGCTGCGTGAGCAAAGCGGGGTGATGGCCCAGGGTCGGGTGCTGACATTCGTGGTCGTCACCGATGACAGCACCAACACCGAGGACGCCATCGAATCGGCCATCGAGGCCAGCCGGGCCCACCCGTGCCGGGTGATCGTGCTGGTCCGGGGCGCGAAGAAGGCCGCCGCCCGGCTGGACGCGCAGATTCGGGTGGGCGGCGACGCGGGCGCCAGCGAGGTCATCGTGCTGCGTGGCTACGGCCCGCTCTCCTCGGCCGAGGCCTGCGCCGGCATGACCATTCCGATGCTGCTGCCGGATGCCCCGGTGGTGGTCTGGTGGCCGGGGCTGGCTCCGGCGGTCCCGGCTGAGGACCCGGTCGGTCGGCTGGCCAGCCGGCGGATCACCGACGCGGCGGTGGAGAAGCACCCGCTGCGGGCGCTGGAGCAGCGGACGGCGAGCTACACCATCGGAGACACCGACCTGGCCTGGACCCGGCTCACGCTGTGGCGGGCGTTGCTGGCCTCCGCGCTGGACCAGCCGCCCTATGACCCGATCACCTCGGTGGTGGTGGACGGGGAGCCGGAATCCCCCTCCACCGATCTGATCGCCGGGTGGCTGGCCAGCCGGCTGTCCGTGCCGGTGAAGCGCACCAAGGTGGGCGCGGTCGGCGGCATGCACTCGGTGCGGCTGAACCGCCGCTCCGGCCCGGTCGAGCTGATCCGCGCGGACGGCAAAACCGGTTCGCTCACCCAGCCCGGCCAGCCCGACCGGCTGGTCCACCTGGCCCGGCGACCCATCCGCGACTGTCTGGCCGAGGAGCTGCGCCGGCTGGACACCGACGAGATCTACCATGACTCGCTGAACGCGCTGCAGGAAATCACCCGAGGCCGGGCGCCGGCCGGAGCCAAGCGATGAGCACCAGCCAGGTTGTGGTGCACGCCAACCCCGACCTGGTCGCGGCGACGGCGGCGGCGCGGCTGGCAGTGCGGCTGGTGGACGTGCAGCAATCCAGGGGTGTCGCCTCGGTGGTGCTCACCGGCGGTCGCACCGGCATCGCGGTGCTCGAGCAGCTGCGCCGCTCACCGGCCAGGGACGCGGTGGACTGGTCGCGGGTGGACATCTACTGGGGCGACGAGCGGTTCCTGCCGCCCGGCGACCCGGAGCGCAACGACACACAGGCCTACGAGGCGCTGCTCAACCACGTGCCGGTGAACCCGGAGCGGGTACACCAGATGCCGGCGGCGGACGAGCGCTGGCGGGACGACGCGGACGGCGCCGCCGAGGCGTACGCGCGGGAGCTCGCCGAGCGGGCCAGCCCGGAGGACCACGGCCCGGTGCCCCGATTCGACGTGTGCCTGCTCGGCGTCGGCGAGGAGGGGCACACCGCGTCGATCTTCCCGTCGTCCCCCGCGGTGTACGAGACGGAGCGCACCGTGGTCGCGGTGCACAACTGCCCCAAGCCGCCGCCCACCCGGATCACCCTCACCCTGCCGGCAATCCGGCGATCGGCCGAGGTCTGGCTGCTGACCACCGGTGAGGCCAAAGCCGCCGTGGTGGCGATGGCGCTGGGTGGCGCCGGCGAGGTGCAGATCCCGGCGGCCGGAGCCCGAGGGCAGCGGCGCACCCTGTGGCTGCTGGACCGGGCAGCGGCCGGCAAACTCCCCCGCGACCTCGTCCCCCCGCTGATCTGAGCCGCCTCTGCGGGCCACACACCCTCTTCCGGCGCGGCACACCTGTTGCAGCGGGTGTGCCGCGCCCACACCGGGTGTGCGGTGGCCGAGCCCGCGGCCGATACCGTGCGGGCATGAGCAGCCAACCCGCCGTCTCGGTGGAGCGCACCGGTCCGGTGTACACGGTGATCCTCTCCCGCCCGGCCGCGCGCAACGCGGTGGACGGACCCACGGCCGCCGCCCTGGTCAGCGCGTTCGACGAGTTCGACGCCGACCCCGACGCGTCGGTCGCGGTGCTCTACGGGGAAGGTGGCACGTTCTGCGCCGGCGCGGACCTGAAGGCGATCGGCACCGAGCGGGGCAACCGGGTGGACCGGGACCCGGACGCCGATGGCCCGATGGGGCCGACCCGGATGGTGCTGTCCAAGCCGGTGGTCGCGGCGGTCAGCGGGCACGCGGTGGCCGGCGGGTTGGAGCTGGCGCTGTGGTGCGATCTGCGGGTGGCCGACGAGACCGCGGTGTTCGGGGTGTTCTGCCGGCGTTGGGGCGTGCCGCTGATCGACGGCGGTACCGTCCGGCTGCCCCGGCTGATCGGCACCAGCCGGGCCATGGACCTGATCCTGACCGGCCGCGAGGTGCGCGTCGAGGAGGCCGAGCGGATCGGGCTGGCCAACCGGGTGGTGCCGGCCGGCATGGCGCGGGTCGCCGCCGAGCGGCTGGCCGCCGAGCTCGCCGCGCTGCCGCAGACCTGCCTGCGCCAGGACCGGCTGTCCGTGCTCGAGCAGCACGGACAGCCCGAGCGGGAGGCGCTGATCACCGAGTTCGCGCACGGCCAGATCTCGCTGGCCGCCGACGCGGCCGACGGGGCCGCCGCCTTCGCCGCCGGAGCCGGCCGACACGGCACCCCCCGCCCCTGACCGCCCGAGCCCCGAGCAGCCGAGCCGCCCAGCCGGCGGCCCGAGCAGCCGGAGCAGCCCGGCCGGCGGCCCGAACAGCCGAGCAGCCCAGCCGGCCGAGCAGTCCGGCCGAGCAGCTGAGCAGTCCGGGTGAGCAGTCCGGCCGAGCCGGTTGTTACCCAACTGCACACAAGACACGGTCCACCCGCTGACGACCTGCCCTCTGTGCAGTTCGGTAACCAGAGGCCGGGTCGGGAACCACAGGCCCGGTCGGGCCGGGGGCGGTCGGCCGCCGGGCAGGGTCAATCCCAGACGATCTAGAGTCGGGCGGTGACCGCCGCACTGGGTGTTGTGCTCCCGCCGGATCTTCCGCGCGAGCTGTTCGGAGAGTTCGCCCGGCGCGCCGAGGAGGTCGGCCTGGACGAGTTGTGGGTGTTCGAGGACTGCTTCCTGCGGGGCGGCATCGCGCAGGCCGCGGTGGTGCTGGCCAGCACCGCGCGGATCCGGGTCGGGGTGGGCATCCTGCCGGCCGGGGCGCGGCAGGTGGCGTTTGCCGCCATGGAAATCGCCACGCTGGCCGAGCTCTACCCCAGCCGCCTCCTGGTCGGGATCGGGCACGGCATGCCGGCGTGGATGCGTCAGCTGGGCGCCTGGCCGGCCAGCCCGGTGACCCTGCTGGAGGAGTACATCGCCGCGCTGCGCTCGATCCTGGCCGGCCGGAGAACCAGCACAGACGGCCGGTACGTGCAGGTCAGGGACGTCGAGCTGGGCCAGCCACCCGAGCACGCCCCTCCGGTCTTCGCCGGCGTGCGGGGGCCGAAGTCGCTGGCCGCGTCCGGCCGGGTCGCGGACGGCACCATCCTCGCTGAGCCGGTGACCCCGGAGTACCTGCGCGCCGCCCGCGCCCACATCGCCGATACCACCGGATTCCACCAGCTGGTCGCGTACAACGTCGGCGCGGTGCACGACTCCCAGTCGGTGGCCCGCGACCGGGCTCGCATCGGCCTGCAGTGGATCGGCGAACCGGACTGGGCTCCGCACCTCGCCCCACTCCCCTTCGCCGCCGAGCTGGCCGAGCTGCGCACCCAGGCCGGCGACCGGGAGGAGTTCGCCCGGCGACTGCCCGACGAGTGGGTCGACCAACTCGCCGTCGCCGGCACGCCGGCTCAGGTGAGAGCGCGACTGGCCGAGCTGGATGAGGCCGGCGCGCACCACCTGGTGCTCAACCTGGCCGGCCCAGACCCGCTCGACGCGCTGGACGCCTTCGGCCAGGCGGTCAAGGACCCCGATTAGCCACCCTGCTCGTCGGGCAACCGGCCGGAGAGGTAGTCGTCGTAGGCGGACAGGTCCAGGAACCCGTGCCCGCAGTAGTTGAACAGGATGACCTTCTCCTCGCCGGTCTCCTTGGCGGCCAGCGCCTCGTCGATCACCGCGCGGATCGCATGCGCGGCCTCCGGGGCGGCCACCTTGCCCTCGGTGCGGGCGAACTGCACGGCCGCCTCGAACACCTTGCCCTGCGGATAGGCCACCGCCTCCATCCGCCGGTCCCGCACCAGCGCGGAGATGATCGGCGAGTCGCCGTGG
>DASWST010000199.1:0-16257 GCA_036402515.1 Pseudonocardia sp. | reverse complement strand
GGATCCGGTGATCCAGGCGGCGGCTGGCAAGGCCGAGGACCGCCTGGATATCGGGCATATCCAGGCGGTCCGAGAACGCCGCCAGACGTCGTCTGGGCGCCGGAGACGGTGAAGAGACTTCGGACACGGGACACTAGGGTGGCCCGTGTGTCACCAGTGTCCCGGAGCCGGAAGAAGAAGCGACGTGCGCCGCCGCCGCCGAGGGCCCGTGGCTGGGCGCTGCCGCTTTCCCGGCCTGCCCCGACACCGTCGGGGTCCAGCGCCCCGGCGTCCCGGCGCGCCCTGCCGCCGGGTGCCCGCTACGCGGTTGAGGATCTGGATGCCACGCAGCGGCTGACCCACGACACGCTCACTTCCCGGGGGTGGACGCTTGATCCACTCGGTGGGGACTGGGGCCCGGCCTGGTATTACCCGCCCTCGGTGCCGGAGGACTGGGAACCGGAGGATCCCGACTGGGACGAGAAACGGGCCACCCCGCTGACCCCGACCCGGCTCAGCGAGGACCGCGATGGCCAGCCCTGGGTCGAGCGGGCCGGGCCGATCCGCACCGGACCGCTGGGCGAACTGCTCAGCTATCCGGATCTCGCCTCGGTGCTGGCCGAGGCCGACGAGATCGAGTCCTGGCGGGCGGGTGAGCCCCGACCGGCCCCGCAATGGCCGCAACCACCGGGCGGCTGGCCGCGCTGGCTGTGGACGGTGCCGCACCGGGCCGGCGCGCCGGACTGGGCCCCCTCAGGCGCGGACGCCCAGCGCTACGCGTACGCCGTCCTCGCCCTGTTCGGCCGTCAGCTACCGCCGCTGACTCCGGCGCAACTGTGGGCCGATACCAGCCACACCGCGCGGGTCACGGCCGCGCCGGAACCATTGGACCTGGTGTTGTTCAACGATTCGTCGGATGCGGAAGGCGCCCATCTCGGCGTGTGGATGAGCCCCGGCCAGATCCTGCACCTGTGTCCCGAGGTCGGCGTGCCGGTGGTGTGGACGCCGGAGACCTTCCGTGCCACGACGCGGTACGCCGCCGTGGTCGGCGCGAAACGATGCAGCCCGTCCAGCGTGCTCACCAGCTAGCGCTCTAGTCCTCGGCGGACTCGAGCAGCAGCCCGGTCAGGTCGTGCAGATTCGCCCAGCTGGTCAGCCTGGCGTCGCTGATCCAGGTGCGGCCCTCGGCTTCGGCGTCGTCCAGCACCTGCTGGACGTAGGCGTGCAGGATGCGGCGGGCCTCGCGCTGTTGGGCCCGGTCGGTGTCCCGCAGCGCCGCCAGCCCGGCCCGGTCCTGATCATGGAGGTTGCCCGGAAGCAGCACGATCGGCAGCGCGTCGGCGCGGTCCGAGCCGGACAGCTCGTTCATGGACAGGATCTCCTCGCGGACAGGGCGGAACGGGTCGGACCGTCTCGTGGACAGTCTGCCCCGGATACCGCGTCACGAACGCTCAGCGCCGCAACACCGCTCGTTCGAGGGCCTCGTGCTAGCGAGGGAGGGTGAGAGTCTCCGCGCGGGCACGGGTTCGCCGCGCCCGCGCGGGACGACTGGTGCCTCGGTCGGGCCGAGGCGGGCAGGGAGTCAGGAGTACGAGTGCTCGGGGTCGGGGTAGACCCCGTCGCGGACCTCCGAGCCGAATGTACGGGCCGCCGTGAGGAGGGCGTCGCCCAGGTTGGCGTACCGCTTCACGAACCTGGGGGTACGCCCCCGGTTCAGTCCGGCCATGTCCTGCCACACCAGTACCTGTGCGTCGCAGTCCGGGCCCGCGCCGATGCCGATGGTCGGGATCGCCAGCTCGGCGGTGACCCGCTTGGCCACATCGGCCGGCACCATCTCCAGCACCACGGCGAACGCGCCGGCCTCCTGCATCGCCAGCGCGTCGGCGATCAGCGCCTCGCCGCCCCCACCCCGGCCCTGCACCCGGTAGCCGCCGATGGTGTGCTCGCTCTGCGGGGTGAAGCCCAGGTGCGCCATGACCGGTACTCCGGCCCCGACCAGCGCCTCCGCCTGCGGTGCGAACCGGCGCCCGCCCTCCAGCTTGACCGCGTGCGCGCCACCCTCCTTCATGAACCGGGTGGCGGTCTCGAGTGCCTGCCCGGGGCTCACCTGGTAGCTGCCGAACGGCAGGTCGGCCACCACGAGGGCCCGTCGGGTTGCCCGCACCACCGCGCGGACCAGCGGCAACAGCTCGTCCACGGTGATCGGCAGGGTGCTGTCGTAGCCGTAGACGTTGTTCGCGGCCGAGTCGCCGACCAACAGCACGGGGATCCCGGCCTCGTCGAAGATCTCCGCGGCGTACGTGTCGTAGGCGGTCAGCATGGCCCAGCGCTCGCCGCGTTCCTTCATGGCGTGCAGCTGGGGGATGCGGGTGCGCTTGACCGGTGCGGGCTGGGCCGGCGCCGAGGCCGGCTCGCTGGGACCGGTTCGATACGGCGACACCACTTCGTCGGCGGATGTGCGGTGCGGCGACGGTTCCGCGTCGCGCGGTGCGGGTGACGTCATCGTCAACCGTCCTCCCTCGAGGCCCGTGTGACGGGTCCCCGGGTCGTCTCCGGTGTGATGGGTTCAGCGTGGCAGCCTGGACGCCGGCAGGGGTCTGGCTGCGACGAGTCTCACACGCTGAGGTCCCCCAATAGGGGCTGTGACCAGCGCCGATAGCTCAGCGGAAGGCCATCGCCTGGCGGAGGCGCTCGGGGTCGAGCGGTTGGCCGGGCAGCGGGTGCGCCGCGTCCGAGCGCAGCCCGTCCAGCAGCAGCGCGAGGTGTCGGCGCCACACCCGCGGCGCCACCGCCCGCACGCCGTCGCTGGCGCGCACCACCGCCCACACCAGCAGACCCAGGTCGGTGAGGGTCACGTCGGGCCGCAGCGCCCCGGCCCGCTGGGCGCGCTCACAGAGGGCGAGGGTCAGCTCGGCCCCGCGCCGCTTGGCCCGCTCGGTGGCCGATCCCGGGGGCAGCGCGTACACACAGATGTCGGTGAAGCCCCGGTCGGCCACCTGCAGCTCGGCGATCGCGGTGAAGTGGTCCACCAGGCCCTGCCAGGGATCCGGGTTGGCCAGGGCCCGCTCGGCGATCCGCACCGAGGCCTCCACGAGCTCGGTCAGCGCGGCATCCACCAGGTCCACCCGGCTGGGGAAGCGGTTGTAGAGCGTCCCGATGCTCACCCCGGCGCGCCGGGCGATCTCCTCCAGCGGAGCCTCCAGCCCGCGCTCGGGCTCTCGGTGGCCCGCCGATTCGGCTCGGAGGGCTACCAGGTGGCCTTGGTGGCGAGGGACCGGACGAAGCTGGACCGGCTGGAGGAGGCGCTGCGCGCCGAGCGGGTGAGCGCGTACAGCGTGACGGCGGATCTCACCGACCTGGTCCAGGTGCGTGCCGCCGCGGCGGCCATCGCCGACCGGTTCGGCACCCCGGACGTGGTGCTCTACGCACCGGGAGACATCAGCCGATTGCCGGTGAGCACCCTCGAACTGAACGTCGAACAGCTACAAACCTGGTTGCCGCTGCACCTGTACTCGCCGATAGCGCTGGCCAACGCGGTGCTGCCGGGCATGCTCGAGCGTGGCTCCGGCGCGCTGCTGTACGCGCTCGGCGCATCCGCCCGGGAGGTGATGCCGCCGCTGGCCAGTGTCGGGGTACCGCAGGCGGGCCTGCTCAACTACCTGAACGGGCTGGCCGCCGAGGTGGCCGGACACGGCGTCTTCGTGGGCAGCATGCTGATCGGCGCGCTGATCGAGCACAGCGCGGCCGCCGAGCTGTGGGACAGCGGGCATTTCGACGGAGTGCAGTCCGGAGCGATACCCCGGGTGGAGCCGGATGTGCTCGCCGGGTGGTACTGGGAGATGGTGCGCGACCGCGACCCGCACGAGGTCCTGGCCGCCTGAGCAGCCAAGAACCGCTGGCCCAGACCCCCGCCACGCCGGACGGCCACCCGCTGCTGTCCCCTACCCGGCATGCGGTGCAGACTGTCGGTCGATGAAGCTGACCGCGCGCGGCCTGCGCCGCCCAGTACTGATCCTGCTCGCGCTGGTTGCCGTGGCGATTCCGGCGGTGGCCTGCTCTGGCGGCGGGGCGGTGGGGGCGGGCGCCACCGTGGCCCCGGCGGCGGCCGCCGATCTGAAGAACTTCTACGGCCAGAAGCTGAACTGGGGCCCGTGCGCTTCGTTCGCGCCGACCCAGGACGACCAGCAGACCTTCGCCGACCCGAAGTTCGACTGCACCTACCTGCAGGTGCCGATCGACTACAGCCAGCCGAGCGGCAAGACAGCACAGATCGCGGTGCTGCGGCAGAAGGCGAGCCAGCCGGCGCGGAAGATCGGTTCCCTGGTGATCAACCCAGGGGGCCCGGGCGCATCGGGTACCGAAGCCGCCGCCGGAGTGGCCAAGGGCGTCGAAGGCGGCCAGCTCGGCCAGCGGTTCGACGTGGTGGGCTTCGATCCGCGCGGTGTCGGGGCGAGCAAGCCGGCCATCGAGTGCTTCACCCCTCCGGAGCGGGACGCCGACCGGCTGAAGGTCCTGGTGGACAACTCGCCGGCCGGGGTGGCTCGGATCGAGAACGACAACAAGGACTACGACGCCAAGTGCGCGCAGCGTTCCGGCACGGATCTGCTGGCCAACTCCGGCACCCGGGACGTGGTGCGGGACATGGACATCCTGCGCGCCGCCCTGGGTGATCAGAAGCTGACCTACCTGGGCTACTCCTACGGGACCCGGCTGGGTTACTCCTACGCCGAGGCCTACCCGCAGAACGTGCGCGCGCTGGTGCTGGACGGCGCGCTGGACCCGGATCAGAACCTGATCGACCGGTCGGTGGCCCAGGCGGCCGGGTTCCAGCAGGCGTTCAACTCGTTCGCGGCGTGGTGTGCCCGGCAGCCGGGGTGCCCCTTGGGCAACGACCCGAGTAAGGCCACGGACAACTTCAAGAAACTGGTGCTGCCGACCATCGACAAGCCGGTGCCGCTGGCTGATGGCCGCAAGATGTCCTACAACGACGCGATGACCGGCAGCATCCAGGCGCTCTACACCCCGCAGCTGTGGGATCCGCTGCGCCGGGGCCTGGTGGAGCTGGCCCAGGGACAGGGCAGGATCCTGATGCTGCTGGCCGACATCTATGAGGGACGTCAGCAGGACGGCACCTACCAGTTCACCCTGGACGCGTTCACCGCGATCGGCTGCGTGGACGACAAGCCGGTCACCGACCCGAACGTGGTGCTCGAGGCGGACAAGCGCTCCAGGGCGGCCGCACCGTTCCGCGACGACGGGCACGGGCCGAACCCGGCCCGCGACCCCTGCGCATTCTGGCCGGTGCCCAACACCAGCGAGCCGCATATGCCGCACGTGGTCGGGCTGCCCCAGATCATGGTGATCTCGGTGACCGGCGACCCGGCCACCCCGTACCAGGCCGGGGTGAACCTGGCCAAGGCGCTCAACGGCCGGCTGCTCACCGTGCAGGGCAACCAGCACACCGTCGCGCTGCAGGGCACCAAGTGCGTCGACGACATCGTCACCAATTACTTCACCGACCTCGCGCTGCCCCCGGACGGCGCGCACTGCGCCATCGCGCCCAGCTGAGCAGGTCCTGCCCGGCGGCTCGGTGCCGGCGCGAGGGTCGCTGACCGGACGCCGTTTGCGATCGCACACGATGTGCCGCGATCGGCACGCCCACCGGGTGGGTTGGGTGTTCGCTGGGCGCCATGAAGTGGCCTGGGCACCCGATGCCGGCCGTCTCGATGCGCCCCCGGCGCACTGGCCTGGCCGGCAGGGCGGTGCTGTGCGGCACCGTGCTGAGCGTGGCGATGGTCTTCTTCGCCGCTTTGAGCATGCTGAGCGAGGCGTCCTCGGTGCGGGTCGCCGCCGCCAAGCCCACCTCCGTGGCCGCGCCCGGGCTGGACGCGCTGCGCCGCACCGCGCCGGCCCAGGGCGGCCCGGCTGACCCGGGTGGCGGCGGTAATGGCTCTGGCGGAGGTCCCTTCGGGGCGGGTACAGCCGGTGGGTGGGTGTCCGGGGAAGGCGGGTCCGGGCCTGCCTCACCCAAACCCGCCTTCCCAGGCACCGGTCGTGCCACCGCGCGGGTGAACTGCACCAAGGAGGTGCTGGACGAGGACGGGCTGAAGGCGGCGGTGGCCAACGCCGGGCCGAACGACGTCATCTGCGTCAAGACGAACATGCCGGCGGGCTCGGTCTCGGGCTCGCCGGCCACAGCCCCCGCTCCGATGCCTACCCGGACGCAGCGACCGATGCCGACTCCGGCGCAGACGCCGAGGCCGATGACGCCCCCCAGGGCGGCCCCAACGCCATCCCGGGTGCCTCCGGCGGCGGCGCCCGGGCAAAGCCCGTCGCGGTTGCCGCCCGTCCGATCCCCAGACCCGCCGCTCGCTCAGTCGCCCCCGCCCAGGGTGCTGCCGCCGGTCGGCACCGGCTCCGCTCCTGACACGTCCTCGGGCTCCTCCGGCGGGTGGTACGACGACTCAACTGGCGGCTCAAGCGGCGGGACGAATGGCGGGCTGTTCGGCGGCGGGAGCGGGGGAGGCAGCGCGGGCTCGGGCGGGGGCTCGGGCGGGGGTGGATTCAGCGAATCCGCCGTGCAGGGCGGATCTCCCGGCGCCGGAATCCCGGACCAGGCGAACTGCACCAAGCAGGTCACCGACGGCGCCGGGCTGAGCCAGGCGATCACTGGCGCCAGCCCAGGCGACCGGATCTGCATCACCGGCGATCTGGGTTCGGTCCGGCTGGAGATCGGCAGGGGCGGTACCGAGCGGGCGCCGCTGGCCATCGTCGGGAACGGGCAGACCGTGGTGAAGGGCATCACCGTGCAGGCCAGCAACGTCCTGGTAGACGGGTTCCAGGTACTCAACTCGCAGGCGCCGGGCATCGAGATCACCGGCAACAACATCACCATCCGGAACAACACGGTGAAGCACCCCACCGGCGGGGACTTCGACGGCCTGCGGTTCTTCGGCAACAACCTGCAGATCGTGCACAACACCATCTCCGACACCACCAACACCGGCGGGGCGCACGCGGACTGCATGCAGACTTTCACCAGCGGCCAGCCGTCCAGCGAGAACGTGCTGATCGACGGCAACCGGTGCGAGAACATCGCCAACCAGTGCCTGATGGCCGAGGGGCCCGGCGACGTGGGAGACGGCGGCGGCGGTGACGGCACCTCGGCCCACTGGACGTGGAGTAACAACATCTGCGACTTCGGCGCGTCGCAGGGCCTGATGATCGAGGCTGTGCAGAACGTCACGATCCGGAACAACCTGTTCGACGGCAACGGTGACAAGGCGATCGGGCTGGACATCGGTTCCACCGGCGCGCAGGTCAGCGCAAACATCGTGGGCACCGGGATCGGCCATGAAATCGGCATGGACGACAAGTCCAGGCAGGGTTACCAGGGTCCACAGCCGGGCGGCGGCCCATGATCGAATCGAACGATCCGCCACCAATAGGCCAACACAAGCACGGAAACCAGCCCCAATCCGGGCTACAAGCAGCCCCGAAACATGGATGTAACGCGATGTTCCTAGGCTGCCGGCATGGATCGCCAGCAGGAGTTCGTGCTCCGTACGCTCGAGGAACGAGACATTCGGTTCGTGCGGCTCTGGTTTACCGACGTGCTGGGCTTCCTCAAGTCGGTGGCAATCGCGCCCGCCGAGCTTGAGGGAGCCTTCGCCGAAGGCATCGGCTTCGACGGCTCGGCGATCGAAGGATTCGCCAGGGTGTATGAGTCGGACATGGTGGCCAAGCCGGACCCGTCCACCTTCCAGGTGCTGCCCTGGGAGACCTCGAACGGCCATCACTACTCGGCGCGGATGTTCTGCGACATCACCATGCCGGACGGCTCGCCCTCCTGGGCCGACCCCCGGCACGTGCTGCGCCGGGCGCTGAGCCGGGCCGCTGAGGCGGGCTTCACCTGCTACGTGCATCCCGAGATCGAGTTCTACCTGCTCAAGGACCTGCCCACGGACGGAACACCGCCCACCCCGGCCGACTCCGGTGGCTTCTTCGACCAGGCCAGCCACGACGCCGCCCCGCACTTCCGGCGCAACGCCATCGAGACGTTGGAGTCGATGGGTATCTCGGTGGAGTTCAGCCACCACGAGGGTGCCCCCGGCCAGCAGGAGATCGACCTGCGCTACGCCGACGCGCTGACCATGGCCGACAACATCATGACCTTCCGGTACGTGGTCAAAGAAGTCGCGATGACCCAGGGCGTGCGCGCCTCGTTCATGCCCAAGCCGTTCACCCAGTACCCCGGTTCGGCGATGCACACCCACTTCAGCCTCTTCGAGGGGGACCGCAACGCCTTCCACGACCCGGCGGAGCCCTATGAGCTGTCCGAGACCGGGAAGGCCTTCGTGGCCGGGGTGCTCCGGCACGCCAGGGAGATCACCGCGGTCACCAACCAATGGGTGAACTCCTACAAGCGGCTGGTCGTCGGCGGCGAGGCACCCACCACGGTCTGCTGGGGACACGCCAACCGGTCCGCGCTGGTCCGGGTGCCCATGTACTCGCCGGGCAAGGCCTCCTCCCGCCGGGTGGAGATCCGCAGCCTGGACAGCGCGTGCAACCCCTACCTGGCGTTCGCCGCCGTCCTGGGCGCCGGCCTCACCGGGGTGCAGAAGGGCTACGAGCTCGGAGCGCCGGCCGGCGACGACGTGTGGTCGCTCACCGAGATCGAGCGGCGCGCGATGGGCTACGAGACGCTGCCGCAGAACCTCACCGAGGCACTGGCCGCCATGGAGCACTCCGAACTGGTCGCGGAGATCCTCGGCGAGCACGTTTTCGACTTCTTCCTGCGGAACAAGCGCAGTGAGTGGGATGCTTACCGGCGCAACGTCACCCCCTACGAGCTGCAGACATACCTGCCGGTGCTGTGACCGAGGTGGGCCAGCGTGAATGTCGGCCCGGCTAGCTGATCGTGCTGGGATCGCGGGTACGCGGCGGCTCGTGAGCCCGGCGGCCCGTGAGCCCGGTCGCTCGGGGTGCCGGGCCCGCACGCGCGAGCGCTCTAGCTGATGACGATCCAGAGCCCGTAGCCGACGATCACCGCCGCCGCGAGCAGACAGATTGCCGCGACGAGGGTGCCGGCGGCCGGACTCAGACCCAGCCGAGATCCGCCCCCGGCGATCCCGGTGTCGCCGACCGCGGTGCCCCCTGCCCGGGCGGAGAGCCCGAGCAGCGCGAAGGCGATCAGCACGACCACGCCGACGGCCGAGCCGAACGAGACGAAGGCGACGATCGCCAGCGCGCCCCAGTTGATGTGCACGATGTCTCCTCGGTCGGATCAGGCGGCGGCGGGCTGCGGCGTCGCCGTCGGCGCGGGCACGTCGTTCACGTTGTCGGCGGTGACCGGCTGGCGCCTGGAGGCCGCGTAGATCCCGGCGATCAGCGCGATCGCCACGATGGCGACGACGACCGTGCCGAATGTCCCGCTGCTGGATGCCCAGGCCGCGAGCGCGCCGACGATCGCGGCCGCCGGCAGGGTGAGCAGCCAGGCCAGTGCCATCTGCCCGGCCACGCCCCACTGCACGGAGGCGAGGCGGCGTCCGGCTCCGGCGCCGAAGATCGAGCCGGTGGCCACCTGCGTGGTGGACAGCGCGAAGCCGCCGTGCGACGAGGCCAGGATGACCGCCGCGCTGCTGGTTTCGGCGGCGAAGCCCTGCGGGGTCTGGATCTCGCTGACCCGCTTGCCAAGGGTTTGGATGATCCGCCAGCCACCTAGGTAGGTGCCCAGCGCAATGGCCAGGCCGGCGGACAGGATCACCCAGAACGGCGGACCGGAGCCGCTCGGCAGGGCGCCCGCGGTGATCAGCGTGAGGGTGATGATGCCCATCGTCTTCTGCGCGTCGTTGGTGCCGTGCGCGAGCGCGACCATGGACGCGGACACGATCTGGCCGTACTTGAAGCCCTTCGAGACGGTGCCCGCGTCGCCCCGCGCGGTGATCCGGTAGGCGAGGTAGGTGGCGGCCAGCGCGATTATCCCGGCCAGGATCGGGGAGATGACCGCCGGGAGCAGGATCTTGGTGACCACCGCGCCGAACTTGACCGCGTCGGCGCCCGCCGCCACCCAGGTGGCCCCGATCAGCCCACCGAACAGGGCGTGCGAGGAGCTCGATGGGAGGCCGAACAGCCAGGTCAACATGTTCCACAGAATCGCGCCGACCAGGCCTCCGAAGATCACCGCCGGGGTAACCTTGGTGTCGTCGACCAGCCCGCTGGAGATGGTCTTGGCGACCTCGACCGACAGAAATGCCCCGACCAGGTTGAGCACTCCGGCGATGGTCACCGCGACCTTGGGGCGCAGCGCACCCGTGGCGATCGAGGTGGCCATTGCGTTGGCCGTGTCGTGGAAACCGTTGGTGAAGTCGAATACCAGTGCTGTCAGCACGACGGCGATGACAATGACCGAGAGATCCATACCCCGTTCGCCCTTTCTGGGGAGCTCTCAGGAAGTTACGCGACGTGAGGTAACACGAGATGAACGCGCGGCGACCAGCACGTGCTGGTGCTGGGTTGAGAGAAATCACCGGGCGCGGCTGAGCCCGGCGCGATACCTTCACCGACGCACGACCGGATCATCCAGCGTGACCTGACAGGAGCGGATCATGACCACCGCAGCACGTCCGCCGGGACCGCACGACTTCTTGCCCGAGGTGCCCTCGTTCACGGTGACCAGCACCGACTTCAGCGACGGCGAGCGGTTGCCGGACCGGAATGCCAGCGGCGCCTTCGGGGTACCGGGCGGCGAGGACGTGTCCCCGGCGCTGTCCTGGTCCGGGGCGCCGGAGGGCACCAAGAGCTACGCGGTGACCTGCTACGACCCGGACGCGCCGACCGGCAGCGGGTTCTGGCACTGGGCGGTGGCGGACGTCCCGGCCACTGTCACCGAGCTGCCCGCCGGGGCCGGTGCCCCGGACAGCGCGGATCTGCCGAAGGGTGCGGTCGCCCTGGCCAACGACGCGGGAATGCAGGGTTACGTGGGCGCCGGCCCGCCTCCTGGGCACGGGCCACACCGCTACTACTTCACCGTGCACGCGGTGGATGTGGAGTCGCTCGGCCTGCCGGACGGGGCCACGCCGGCCTTCCTCGGATTCAACCTGTTCTCCCACACCCTGGCCCGGGCCAACCTGGTGGGGATCTTCGAGCGCTGAGCCATCACCCGGCCGGCGGCCGGGTGATCTTGGCGACCGGGTGCGGGTGGGCGGCGCATCCACGGCCCGGTGCGGCAGGATCGGGGATCGTGACCGAGCGGCGTAGCGGGGCCTCGTTGATTCGGCTCGGCCTCACCGAGCCGTGGGCCGAGGAGACCCTGACGGCACTGGGTTGGTGGGTGGCCGGCCGGCCGGCGCGCTCGGCGGAGTCGGTGATGTGGGCGCTGGCCCGCAGCCCTGATCCGAACCTGGCACTGCGCACGCTGGAGCGGCTGGCCGAGTCCGACCCGGCCCAGTGGCGCGCGCTGGATGCCGCGCTGCGCACCGACGAGGGCCTGCGCGGTCGGTTGCTGGCGCTGCTGGGCGCCTCCACCGCGCTGGGCGATCACCTGGTCACCCGGCCGAAGCAGTGGCGGACACTGACCTCGGACCAGGCACCCAGCCCGGACCGGTTGCCGGACCTGGTCACCCGATCCGAGGCGTTGCTGCGCGCGGTGGGCTGCGTGATGGAGCCGGGAACGCCGCCGCCGGGAGCCCCTGGCGGGGCGCGTGCCTCGCTCACCGGCCCGGCGGCGATCGCCGCGCTGCGTGATGCCTACCGGGACGAACTGCTGGAAATCGCGGCCGCCGACCTGGCGGCGGTGGCCGAGCCGAACCTGCCGGTGTTGTCCATCGAGCTGGTCACCGCGCAGCTCGCGGACCTGGCCTGTGCCGCCCTTGGCGCGGCGCTGGCGGTGGCGGTGGCCGAGGTCCTCCCGCCGGACCCGGCCAGCGGCACCGGGGACCGTCCTGGGAACGGCGCCGAGACCGCGAATGGCAACGGGAACGGCGCCCGAGCCGCGAAGGATGCGGACGCCGCGAACGGCCACCGCAACGGGAACGGCAGCGGGAACGGCAGCGGCGGCGGGAACGGCAGCGGGAATGGCGACGGCGACGGGGCCTCGAGCGGCGAGCAGCAAGCGCCCAGGCTGGCCGTGATCGCCATGGGCAAGTGCGGTGGGCACGAGCTGAACTACGTCAGTGACGTGGACGTGATCTTCGTCGCCGAGCCGGCGGACGGCACCACCACCCGGCTCGCCTCGACGATGATGCGGGTGGCCGGGGAGGCGTGTTTCCCGGTGGACGCCAATCTGCGCCCGGAGGGGCGGCAGGGCGCACTGGTGCGGACCCTGGAGGGGCACCTGAACTACTACCGGCGATGGGCCAAGACCTGGGAGTTCCAAGCGCTGCTGAAGGCCCGGCCGGTGGCCGGGGACCCGGAGCTGGGCGCCGCGTATGCCGAGGCGGTCACGCCGATGGTGTGGAACGCCGCGGACCGGGACGACTTCGTCACCGAGGTCCAGGCCATGCGCCGACGGGTCGAGCAGCACATCCGCCCGGAGCACGCCGACCGGGAGCTGAAGCTGGGCCGGGGCGGCCTGCGGGACGTGGAGTTCGCGGTCCAGCTGCTGCAGTTGGTGCACGGCAGGGCCGACCCGGAGATCCGCTACTTCTCCACCCTCGACGCGCTGGCCGCCCTGGGCGCCGGAGGCTACGTGGGCAGGGACGACGCCGCCAACCTGGCCGCGTCCTACCGGTTCCTGCGGCTGCTGGAACACCGGCTGCAGCTGGCCCGGCTGCGCCGCACCCACCTGCTGCCGCCGGAGTCGGACACCACCGAGCTGCGTCGGCTGGCCAGGGCCGCCAAGCTGCGCCCGGACGGCAGGCGGGACGCGGTCGGGGTGCTGCTGGCCGAATGGCGGGAGCACACCCGCCGGGTCCGCCGGCTGCACGAGAAGCTGTTCTACCGCCCGCTGCTGCTGGCCGTGTCCCACATCCCAGGCGAGGACCTGCGGTTGACGGAGAAGTCGGCGGCCCGCCGGCTGGCCGCACTGGGCTGGGCGTCGCCGGAGGGAGCGCTGACCCACATTCGGGCGCTGACCGGCGGGGTGTCCCGGGCGGCGGCCATCCAGCGCACCCTGCTGCCGGTGCTGCTGGAGCAGCTGGCCGACACCCCCGACCCGGATCGCGGGCTGCTGGCCTACCGGAGGGTGTCCGAGGCGCTGGCCGACACTCCGTGGTACCTGGGGTTGCTGCGCGACGAGGGGTCGGTCGCCCAGCGGCTGATGCAGGTGCTGGGCACCTCCGCGCTGGTGCCCGACCTGCTGGTGCGTGCCCCCGAGGTACTGCGGCTGTTGGCCGATACCTCCGATCAGGCCGCCCTGGCCACCCGTGATCCGGCGGAGGTATCCGCCTCGCTGCGCGCCGCCGTCGGCCGGCACCCCGACCCGGTGGCCGCTACCCAGGCGGCCCGCTCCCTGCGCCGCCACGAGCTGCTCCGGGTGGCCTTCGCCGATCTGCTCGGGTTGATGCCCGTCGGCCAGGTGTGCGCCGCGCTCAGCGAGGTCTGGGCCGCCGTGCTGCGCTCCTCGCTGGACGCGGTGATCAGGGCGCAGCCCGGCGAGCCGCGAGCCCGGCTGGCGGTGATCGGCATGGGTCGGCTGGGTGGCGCCGAGCTGGGCTACGGCTCGGACGCCGACGTGCTGTTCGTCTGCGAGCCGCTCGAGGGAGCCACCGAGCACGAGGCGGTGCGTTGGTCCACCGCGGTGGCCGAGCAGGTGCGCAGGCTGCTCGGTGGGCCGAGCCCGGACCCGGCGCTGCAGGTGGACGCCGACCTGCGGCCGGAGGGGCGCAACGGCGCGCTGGTGCGGACCTGCGAGTCCTATCGCGCCTACTACGCCAAGTGGGCCGAGCCGTGGGAGGCGCAGGCCCTGCTGCGCGCGCGACCGCTGGGCGGGAACGCCGACCTGGGGGAGCGGTTCCTCGAGATGATCAACCCGATCCGCTACCCGGCGGGCGGGTTGGAGCCGGCCAAGGTGACCGAGATCCGTCGGATCAAGGCGCGGGTGGACGCCGAGCGGCTGCCCCGGGGCGCGGATCGGGCCACCCACACCAAGCTGGGCCACGGCGGGCTGGCCGACGTGGAGTGGACCGTCCAGCTGCTGCAGCTGCGGCACGCGGCCGACGTGCCCGAGCTGCGCACCACCTCCACCCTGGACGGGCTGCGGGAATGCGTCGAGGCCGGGTTGCTGGCCAGGGCTGACGCGGATGCGCTGGCCGCCGGTTGGACGATGGCCACCAGGGCGCGCAACGCGGTGACCCTGGTGCGCGGCAAGCGGGCCGACCAGCTGCCCGGGTCGGGGCGGGAGCTGGCCGCGGTGGCCAGGGCGATGGGCTACCCCGCCGGTGGGGATCCCGGGGAGTTCATCGACGACTACCGCCGGGTCACCCGGCGAGCGCGGGCCGTGGTGGAGCGGGTGTTCTACGGCAGCAGTTGAGCGGCGGCGGGAGAAACTCAGACGCGGCACCCGCCGGCCCCGGCTAGCGTGGCGCTCATGCTGCCCACCGACCATCTCGTCGCGTTCGTCCTGGCTTCCGTCGTGCTGGTACTGATCCCCGGGCCGACCGTGATATTCGTGGTGAGCCGGGCCCTGGCGCACGGACGGCGGTCCGCGCTGGGCACCGTCACCGGCAACTCCACCGGATCGGTGGTGCTGGTGCTGCTGGTCGCGTTCGGCCTGGGCAGCCTGGTGGAGCGCTCACTGCTGGTTTTCACGGTGATCAAGCTGGTCGGCGCCGCATACCTGATCTACCTGGGCGTGCGCACCTTCCTCGAGCGCGGCCAGCTGGCCGACCTGCTGCACAGCTCGGCGCCGACCGGGCACGGCCGGCACGTGTTCCTGCAGGGCATCATCGTCGGCGTGACCAACCCGAAGGCACTGGTGTTCTACGCCGCCGTGCTGCCGCAGTTCGTCGACCCGTACCGGGGCAGCGTGCCGGTGCAGCTGGCTGTGCTCGGGTTTGCCTTCGTGCTGATCGCCGGGCTGCTGGATGGTGTGTGGGGGCTGGCCGCCGGTACCGCGCGTGACTGGTTCGCCCGCTCGCCGAAGCGGCTACGGGCGCTCGGCGGCACCGGGGGACTCACCATGGTCGGACTCGGTGTCGGACTTGCGGTCACCGGTCGGGCCGAACACCAGTAGGGCGCTGAGAGTGGGTCCTCGGCCTGGCAAAATGGGCGGCATGCTGACCGACACCGCGCGCCGCGCCGGGTAGCGCGTGCCGGAGCAACTGTTCCCGCTGCTGGCCCCGGTCGCGGCGCTGCTGGTGGTGGGCCACCGTGGCATGTGGCGGGTGACCCGCACCGTGGTGACCATTGCCCACGAGGGCGGGCACGCGCTGGTCGCGGTGCTCACCGGCCGGCGGCTCTCCGGCATCCGGCTGCACTCGGACACCTCAGGGGTGACCGTCTCGGTGGGCCGGCCATCCGGACCCGGGATGGTGCTCACCGCGCTGGCCGGCTATCTGGCTCCTTCGCTGCTCGGGCTGGGTGCCGCGGGCCTGGTCACCCTGGGTTGGACCCGGCCGCTGCTGTGGCTGGCGGTCGCCTTGCTGGTGGTCACCCTGCTCTACGTACGGAACTGGTTCGGTGGGCTGGCTGTGCTGGTCACCGGGGCGTTGGTCGGGCTGGTCGGCTGGTACGGGTCGCCGCCCGCTCAGCACGCGTTCTCTGCCGTGGTCGCCTGGTTCCTGTTGTTCGGTGGGTTGCGCGCCGTGCACGAGCTCGGCCAGGGCCGCCGCCGGCAGGTGCGCCACCGCGACTATCCACTCGATTCCGACGCGGACCAGCTGGCCCGGCTCACCCGGCTGCCGCCCGGGCTGTGGGTCACTCTGTTCGCGTTGATCGGGCTGGGCGCGGTGGCGCTGGGTGGCTGGTGGTTGGTCGGCGAGCTGCTGCTCGAGCTGGCCCGCCGCGCCGGAGTGCCCGCCCTGCCCTAACCCGCCGAACCCAGCCGCCGCCGCGCCCCTAGCGCGCGCCGCTGTCCGCCGGCTCCAGCACCTCGGGCAAGCCGAACACCTCGAACAGCCCGGTGTCGAAGTAACAGGCGACGTGCGAGACCCCGGCCTCGGTGACGGTGAGCTGCTGGAGCTGAAAGGCCCGGTGCAAGCCGTCCTCCTCGCGCATGTACACCGCGAGCACCGGCTGGCCGTTCGCCGAGGTCCACCGGAAGCGCATGTCCCCGGCCACCTCGGCGGGGCACTTGTCGCTCATCAGCGTGCCGATGTCGGCCCGGCCGAGGTACCAGCC
>DASWST010000198.1:0-5816 GCA_036402515.1 Pseudonocardia sp. | reverse complement strand
ACCTGAGCCAGGTGGCCGAGGCCGGCCCGGCAGACCAGGAGTGCTACCTGGTCGATCGCATGCGTGACGATGAATTCCTGTCCACCCGGGTGGTCCGGGTCGGGCGGGACCGAGCGGGGGAGGCCGCGGCGCTGGCCACCGCGACCGTCTCTTTCCAGGTGCCCCGGCGCGGCACCGGGCCGAGCTACCAGGCGGCACAACCGGCCGAGCTGCCCGACCCGCACGGGCTGCCCGCCTGCGGCGCCGCGGGGCCGCTCGAGGTGCGCCGCCTCGGCCCCGGCCGCCATCGCGGCTGGGTGCGGGTGACCGAGGAGCTCCCGGACCGGATCCTGCCGCACACCGCCGCACTGGTGTACGCCACGGATCTGGTGCCGCTCGCGCCCAGCTCCGAGGGATACGTCGACCTGGAAACCGGTCACCGGCTACGCCCGGTCGTGTTGGACCGCATCCTGCGGGTGCACCGCGGCTTCCGGGCGGACGACTGGGTGTGCTACGAGCACGAGTCGGTCTCCGCCGCGGATTACCGCGCCCATGCCAGCGTGCGGTTCTACTCCTCGATGGGTCGGCTGATCGCATCGGTCAGCCAGGAGACAGCGCTGGTGCCCGACCGGTCCTCGGCGCCGAGCCAAGGAACACCGAAGGCGGCGTTGTCGGCGGCAATGAGTGCGTGAGCGAGCTGGGTCAGTAGGAATCGAAGGGAGCGGAGCAGATGTTCCACCACGTGGCGGTGGCGTCCAAGGACGTCCAGAAGTCCCACCGGTTCTACACCGAGGTCATGGGGTTCACGCTCAAGAAAGTGGTCAAGCGGCAGACGCCGGAGGGCGGCTGGACCAAGCACATCTTCTACGACACCGGTGAGGGCCAGTTGTTCGCGATCTGGGACCTGCGCGGCATCGAGGGCGTGGTGGTGGATCCGGACAATTGGACCGGCGGTATGGGCAACGGGCTGCCGTACTGGATCAACCACATCGCCTTCGACTGCCAGGACATCGGCGGCCTGGAGGACTGCAAGCAGCGCTGGCTGGACCACGGCTACAACGTCGTGGAGGTCAAGCACGAGTTCATCCACTCGATCTACACCCGGGACCCGGACGGCACGCTGGTCGAGTTCACCTTCGACACCCAGCCGCTGACCGAGGCGGACGAGCGGGAGGCCGAAGAGCTGCTCGCCGATGACACCCCGGCCCAGGTGCCCGAGTACGAGGGCGTGCAGCACAAGTCGCCGCACTACCAGGCGCGTCGCGCCGCGGAGAAGCGCGATGCGGAGTTGGCCGAGGCCGGCGCCGCAAGGTGAGCGCGGGCCCGGCGGGGGCCGGAGGGTCGGTGTGCGCACGACACTCACGGACACAACTCGGGCAGCACCGGACCGAGCTGGCGTTCGGCAGGTGCCGGGCCGCCGTCCCAGGTGTCGGTGCCGGCCAGCGGCGCGAGCGCGGCCAGCCGCCCGACCGCGCGGCGGCCGAAGTAGCCCACCAACTCGTCCAGCCGCTCGGCGGCGTGCTCCCGCACTAGCCTGCACACCTCGTCCTGGCGTCGCCGGGCATCGGGCAGGTGCCGGCCGATCAGCTCGGCGGTATCAGCCTCGGCATCCGGCGAGCCGCTCCCCGAGCCACCCAGCGAGACCGCTCGCTCCAGCGCGCGGGCCAGCAGCAGGGTGTGCTCCGCTCCGCCGGGCACCTCCGTACCGGCGGCGGAGAGCTCCAGCCGCGCCGGAAGCAGCCCGGCGAGCGCCTCCATATCGCCACCGCCCGTCTCGGCCGCCGGGCCCAGTGGCGGGTGGCCCAAGGACTCGCCCAGCACCTGGCAGATCGCCACCCTGGCCACCGCGTCCCACCAGAACCGCTGCAGCGCCTCCGGGTGGTGGGCGCGTGGGCGGCGTACGTCCGCGCTCACCCCGGCGAGCATGACCAGACCCGCGACGACGGTGAAGTAATCGATCGCTGGCCGGTCGACCGGGCGGCCGGATGCGGCCGAGTACTCGCTCACCAGCGCCTCGAACGCCCCGCTCGGGTAGAGCCCTTCGCGGAACCGGGTGTAGCCCAGGTCGGACATCGGGTGGCCCAGGTGGGACAGCTCCCAGTCCAGCAGCGCGGTGATCCGGCCGTCCTCGACGAGGAACTGCCCGGAGCCCGCGTCGCCGTGCAGCAGGCATCGCTCGCCGCCCGGCGACGGGTGCCGGGTCAACCACCAACGGGCCAGGTCCACCAGCGGGTCGCCCGGTCCCGGCCGCCGGTCGTAGTCGGCCAGCACCGCCCCCAGCGGCCCCGGCTCGGTGGGGCCAGAACCGGCGGCCGCGTCCAGGGCGGCCACCTCGGCGAACCGCTCGGTATCCAGCGCGTGCAGCGCGGCCAGCTGCCGCCCGTATCCGCGCAGCAGCGCGGCGCGCCCGGCCGGATCGTCCGGCAGCGCTGTGCGGCCGGGCATCCACTCCAGCAACAGGGTGCCGTGCTCGGCGGAGTAGCCGTGCGCCGCCGGGACCGCGATGCCGCTGCCGGCCAGAGCGGTGAGCACCACCGATTCCCGGTGTGTGCCATAGCTGGACAGCGCCCGCGAGCGGGACTGCACGGCCATCGGCACCCTCGGCGCCTTCACCACCAGCCTCCGCGTACCGCCGGGGGTATCGACGTCCAGCAAGTGGTTGGATCGCCACCGGTCGAGTCGTCGGACCCGACCGGGTGGCCCGCCGGCGACCCGCTCGATCCAGCTGGCAAGGTCCGGCGGGAACGGGGGTGTCGGAGGCGGGAGCGGCTCGACGCCGCCGTAGCCGCCCCGGTGGAACACCAGGGGCGCCGCCTCGGCGTGGGCGTCCAGTGTCCGCACCCGGCCCAGCACGAAGTAGTGGTCCCCGGCTTCGCTGACGCTCACCAGGTCGCAGTCGATCCACGCCGCCACGCCGGCCAGGCGGGGCGCTCCGGACGGCGCCGGTGCCCAGTCCAAGCCGGCGAACTTATCCCCGCCCCGGCTGGCGAACCGCTGGCAGAGCTCTCGCTGGCCGGCGGCGAGCACGTTGACGCAGAACGAGGCCGCCGTGCGGATACGCGGGAAGCTGGTGGAGCTCCGGTCCGGCAAGAACCCCACCAGCGGCGGATCCAGCGACACAGAGGTGAACGACCCGACAGCCATGCCGACCGGGCAGCCGGCCGCATCGATCGCGGTGATCACCGCCACACCGGTGGGGAAGTGGCCGAGCACCCGGCGGAAATGCGCCGCCTCGACGGTGCGTGTGGGAGCCGGCCGCATGGTCAGTGCAGCTGGGGGAGGACCCGCGAGCCGATCAGCTCGACCATGTCCTGGAACTCGCCGGCCGGCTGCCCACCCATGTCGATGTAGATCAGGTTGGTGTCGGTGCTGAGCAGCTCGGCCCAGGTGTTCAGCCGGTCCGCGACCTCGTTCGGGCTGCCCACCAGCGCGGGTCCCCGGCTGGTCAGGAAGTCGAAGTCAAACGGCTTGCGGATGAAGGCCGGCGGGTCCGGGTTGACCCGGGGAATGATCTCCTTCATCAGCTCGAAGTAGGCACGGTAGCGCGGCTCCCAGCGGGCTCGAGCGCCCTGACTGGTCTCGCCGACGTTGACGTGCCAGCAGGCGCCGACCCGGGGCTGGTGCGGGTGCCCGTAGGAGGCGAAGCGCTCCCGGTAGGTCTCCATCACCGGCTTGAACATCTCCGGGTTGCCGAACGCGCTGGGCAGCATCAGGTCCAGGCCGAGGCGGGCGGCCAGCTCCGCGGTGGACTCCGACGCGCCGCCGCCGATCCACATGGGCAGCACCCCCACCGGCGGCGGCTGCAGCACGAACTCCTCGATCGGAGCGCGGTGCGCCGAACCGGGCCAGTTGACCTCCTTGCCGCTCCACAGCGCCACGAGCAGCTCGACGTTGTCGTGGAACAGCTGGTGCGAGTCCTCGATCCGCTGCCCGAACAGCGTGTAGGTGGAGACGAAGAAGTTCCCCCGGCCGACCACCACCTCGCAGCGACCGCCGGAGAGCACGTCCACGGTGGCGTAGTCCTCGGCCGCGCGCACCGGGTCCAGGTTGGCGGCCAGAGTGACCGCCGTGGACAGCCGCAGCCGCCGGGTGCGCTCGCCGATCGCGGAGAGAATCACCGGCGGGGTGGAGAAGATGTACTCCAGCCCGTGGTGTTCGCCGATGTGGATGCCGTGGAAGCCGGCCTGGTCAGCGACCGCGCCGGCTTCGACGATTGCGCGGTGCCGCTGCGCGGGCGTCTCGCGAGCTCCGGTCACCGGGTCGGTGACCAGGTCGCCGAGGGTCATCAGGCTCAGCTTCATCGTGCTGCCCTCCCGCTCTCCGTGTACTCACGGAGAAAGTATCAAACAACGTTTGGTTTATCTACGGCAGCAGGCACCGGAGAGTGGTGATCTCGGCCGCTATCCGGCGGCGAACCCGTGTCGACGCATCCAGTCGTGCACCAGATCCGCCGCCATGGTCAGGTGTGATTTCTGGTCAGCCCCGCTGAAGTAGTGGTTGGCCTCGGGCAGCTCGACCAGCTCCCGGTCGCCGTGTGGCACCGCGTCGAACACCTGCTTCGGGTGGCTGGGTGGTACGGCATCGTCCCGGCCGTTCATCAGTACCAGCACCGGGACGGACACCCGGGGTGCGGCGTCGCCGGCGTCCACCTGGGCGGTGTCCAGGCTCCATTGGGACAGCCAGCTGCGCGCGGTGGTGAACCGCATCAGCGCGCCGGGGCTGGTGTTGGCCACCGAGGGGTCGCCCAGGTAGCTCCACCGCGGCCGGCGACCGTTGGGATCCACCGTCGGGTCCAGCCAGCGCGGGTCCGCCATGGTGCCGTGCACCACGAACGCGTGCTCGTCGTGCGGGCGGCCGGCCGCTCGGAACTGGGCCAGTTTGGCCTGCGCGAACTCGGTAATCTGCTGGCTTCTCTCACGTTGCCTGGCGCGGTAGGCGGCCAGGAAGTCAGCGGCGTACGGCGGCTGGTTCGGGTTGGCCGGGTGGTAGAGGTCGAACTCGGTGTCCCGGCCGCGCTCCGGCTCCAGCTCGTTGGTGACCGACGCGTCCAGAAAGTCGGTGAGCAGGCGATGCCGGCTGCGCGGCGCGGCGAGCAGCAGCACCCCGTCCGCCTTGGGGAGTTCGATGTCGGCGAGCAGGGTGGGTTCGCCGGCCGCCGTGCGGGTGATCGTCGGCTTCTCCGCCTCCGCCTGGTAGCCCATCATCGGTGAGCCGCCGCCGCTCCAGCCGGCCAACACGACCCTCTGGTAGCCCAGCCGCTGGCGCGCATCCCGAACACATTCGCCCAGGTCAAGCAGCACGTTCTCCATCTGCAGCGCGGAGTCGCCGATCGAGTAGCGGTTGGCGCAGCCGATGACGTGCAGCCCGGTGCGGGCCAGTTCCGGGAACAGCGGCAGGTAGGCCGGCGAGCCGATCGGATGCATCGCGACCACCACCGTGTCGGAGTCGCGCTCGCCACGCAGTAGCTGCGCCTGCCGGACGATGTGGTCGTCGATCGACCCGTAGACGTCCTTGCGCACCGACGCCTCTCGGGATACCACCAGGTACGGGGTGCGGCGGTACTTCGTCCGTTCGGCGCGCGGCGGATCGTTCCTGGCCGCGCTGGCAGTGCCTGGGGTACTGGGTGGGGTGCTGGGCGGTGGCGTTGCGCTCTCCGGCATGCCGGTCGCTCCGATCCGTGTGGGCCGCTGCGTGATGACGTTACCATTCGACGTTTGGTTAATCCTTGCCCGCCCAATTTTCGGCGCCGCTCGCCGGTGGGTCGGTCAGTTGTCCGGCATTTCGCCGCGGTTCCCGCGCAGCGCGGTGTGCGCGGCGATTCCCCTGGTCATGTCCGG
>DASWST010000197.1:0-1726 GCA_036402515.1 Pseudonocardia sp. | reverse complement strand
GATCACGAGCAACAGGTTCTGGTGTCCCGCGGCCGCGGCCATGCCCGCGGTCACCACCATGCCCTCGCTCGGGACCACCGGGAAGACGGCGTCGACGGCCGCCGCCACGAAGAGGATCAACAGCAGCCAATGCGAGGCCATGGCCAGGCCGAGTAGGTGGCGCGAGGCCTCCATCAACTCTGTCACGCCTGAAGCATGCCATCGGTGTCAAGGCGGCCGTGATCCCACCACTGTCGTTCGGCGTCCCTCAGGCCTGGCCCCCGGAACCCAGGCCGGCACGGCCTGCATCCGCGACGTAGCCACCGCGGCCGGCTTCACCCGCTCCCGCACCGCCGCGGAAACCCCCCTCGTCCGCTGACCCCAGCTGAGCTCGGCGAACTCGGACACGGGTCCGGGCTTGGCCGAACCGGCGGACAGGCAGTAGTCCCACGATCGGCTCACCGCGCCGCCGCTTCACGCAGCATTCCAGCCCCAGGCGCCGACCACCCCCTGTCGGTCGGTACACCACCTGCCGGTTCGATCCACCCGGCCGTCCTATCTGCCAACCCGGACCACCTTGTGCACCGCTCAGCCACTTCCCGGGCCGGGAAACGGCTGAACCATGCACAAAGCCACCGATCTCCACCCGATCCTGGGCAGATGTATCACCCCCCTGCGGGGCCACGCCTCTGAGCGGCGCCGTGGAACCAGCCCTCACCCCCTGGGCCAGGGCTGCTGGCTCTGCGCCCATCCGCAACCGCCCGCCCGACCCCGGCGCCCTCTGGTGAGGGGTTGACGGATACTTAACCATCTGGTGAAGTGTTGCCGTGTTGACAACGACATTCGGGGCGCTGGCTGATCCGACCCGGTTGGCGATCGTGACCCGGTTGAGCCGGGGTGAGGCGACGATGGGCGAGCTGGCGGCGCCGCACGACCTCACGTTGCCGGCGATGACCAAGCATGTCGGCGTCCTGGTGGGTGCCGGGATGGTGACTCGGCGCAAGGTGGGGCGGACAGTCGTCTGCTCGCTCCGGCCGGAGGCTCTGTCCGAGGTGCAGGCTTGGCTCGGGGACCTCGCGGCGTACTGGCACAGCACGGTCGACCGGCTGGAAGACTTCTTGCAAGGGAGCGACGATGAGCACTGACATCCGGATCGAACGGGTGCTATCGGCAACGATCGAGCGGGTGTACGACGCGTGGTCGCGGCCGGAGCTGCTGACCCAGTGGTATTGCCCGAACCCCTCGCTGGACTTGAAGGTCCAGGCGGACGTGATTGTCGGCGGCAACTATGTGGTGACGATGGGGCCGCACGTGGTGCGCGGCAGCTACCTCGAGGTGGAGCCGCCGCACCTGCTCGCGTTCACCTGGAAATGGGACTCGGACAGCGGTGAACCTTCCCAGGTCCGCGTTGAGCTGTCCGAGGCAGCCGGCGGCACCCGGATGCTCCTTACCCATACCGCCCTCCCGACGCCAGAGGACGCAGCGGGCCATCTGGCCGGCTGGGAGATCGAACTCGACCGCCTGGCTGCCCTCTTCACCGCTCCCCAGCGCGACCCCGCGGCGGACCGAGCGTGACTCAGGCGAGCTCGCCAGGCCCAGGTGCGGTGGCAAAAGTCGAGCCCCGGGCGGCAACCCGGGGCTCAGGATGGGTGGATGGCGGCGGAGTCAGCTGCCGGACTTGCGCCGGAACTGGCGCTTCTGCTTGTCGTTGTGCGCCTCGCCGACACCCTCGTGCCGCGGCCCGCTG
>DASWST010000196.1:0-14887 GCA_036402515.1 Pseudonocardia sp. | reverse complement strand
ACCGTCTCCGGCGCCCAGACGACGTCTGGCGGCGTTCTCGGACCGCCTGGATATGCCCGATATCCAGGCGGTCCTCGGCCTTGCCAGCCGCCGCCTGGATCACCGGATCCGGCAAAGGAAATCGGACACGAGACACTAGGGCGCGGGCGGTCGAACGCTGCGCCGAGAATGACCCGGTGCGCGAGTCATATCCACCGATCGAGCCCTACCGGCACGGCATGCTCGATGTCGGCGACGGACACCAGCTCTACTGGGAGTGCTGTGGCAATCCGAGCGGCAAGCCCGTGGTGTTCCTGCACGGCGGCCCGGGTGGCGGCTGCAAACCGGACCACCGGCGGGCGTTCGACCCGGCCCGCTACCGGATCGTGCTGGTAGATCAGCGGGGCTGCGGGCGCAGCCGGCCACATGCGGCCGACCCGGACCCGGCCACCGCGCGCGCCGCGCTGCACCGCAACACCACCGCGGACCTGGTCGCCGACCTGGAGCTGCTACGGGGCCACCTGGGCATCGACCGGTGGCAGGTGTTCGGCGGATCGTGGGGCTCGACGCTGGCGCTGGCCTACGCGCAGACCCACCCGGCGCCGGTGTCCGAGCTGGTGCTGCGCGGGATCTTCACGCTGCGCCGCCGCGAGCTGGACTGGTACTACGGCGGCGGCGCGAGCGCGCTGTTCCCGGATCTCTGGGAGGAGTTCCTTGCCCCGTTACCGGCCGAGCCGCACGAGGCCGGCGGCTTCCTGGGCAGCAGCACCGAGATCATCGATGGCTACCACCGCCTGCTGCACGACACCGACCCCTCGGTGGCCGAGCGAGCGGCGGTGGCCTGGAGCGGCTGGGAGGCGGGCACGATCACCCTTCGGCCGCGCAAGGCGCTGGTCGAGTCGTTCACCCAGCCGCGGTTCGCGCTGGCCTTCGCCCGCATCGAGAACCACTACATGCGCCACTCCGGATTCCTCGCCGAGGGGCAACTGGTGCGCGACGCCGCGCTGCTCACCGGCATCCCCGGGGTGATCGTGCAGGGCCGCTACGACGCGTGCACCCCAGTGCGCACCGCCTGGGACCTGCACCGGGCCTGGCCGGGTTCGGAGCTGGTCGTGGTGGACGACGCCGGCCACGCGTTCGACGAACCGGGCATCCAGCACGCCCTGGTCGCCACCACGGATCGGTTCGCCGGCTGAACTGCCTGGCCCGGTCAGGGGTGCGGGCGATGCATCGGCTGGGGCAGCTCGAGGACGCGCGGAAGCCCTCAGCGTCGCTCCCCCATTCCGCGGAGCCGGCGTTCCGCTGCAGCCGATCAGCGCAACCGGGCGTCCAGCTCGTTGCGGTCGGCGAGGAACCACAGCTGGCTGCCCCGGTTGGTCTCGCCCACGAAGCTGGCGAAGGTCTCGCTGCGCGCCAGGTAGCCGGACACGTCCCCGAGCACCGCCAGCCGCATGTGGTAGGTGACGAACTTCTGGGCGATCTCGCCGGCCACCCCGGTGCGCAGCTGGAAGAACTCCGGCGCCAACCGCTCGATCGGGAGCACTACCAGGGCGGCGCCCCGCCCGTGCGCGTCCGCGATCAGGTCCACCGCGTGCCGATCGGTGCTGATCGCCGGGCCGTCCGGCGCGCAGACCAGGGTTTTAACTCCGTGGATGTCGGTGACCAGGTCAGCCATCCAGCGCCTCCTCGAGTTGGCGGGTGAGCACGCGCCGGGCACCGGCCAGGGACGGGCCGCACCAGGTGAGCAGCCGGCCGTCCAGGAACGCACACCGGGCGCCGGGGAACGCCTCCGGGCCGTCGTCCGGGGTGAACAGGTAGGGCTCGTCGGGCAGCACCACCAGGTCGGCCCGGCCGTCCCCCCGATCAGCGGAAAGCAGCCCGCACAGCTCGTCCAGCGGCGGTCGCGGGTACCGGTCGGCGTGCTCGGCATAGGCGTTCGCCACCCCGAGCCGGCGCAGCACGTCCCCGGCGAAGGTGTCCCGGCCGAGCAGCACCCAGGGCCGCCGCCACACCGGCACGATCGCGGTGGCGGCCACCGGCGGCAGCGGCCGGACCCACTCCTGCGCGGCGCGGTCCAGCCAGGCCGGCGTAGCGCCGAATACCTCGGCGAGCAGCCGGCGGATCGAGACGAGCGCGGCGGGCACGGTGGGCGCCGCCTCGGTCACCCACACCGGGATGCCGTCCTCGCGCAGTGCGGCGACGTCCTCGGCGCGGTTCTCCTCGGCGTTGGCCAGCACCAGGTCGGGCCGGGCGGCGCGCACGGCGGCCAGCTTGGGGTACTTCGAGCCACCCACCCGCGCCACGTCCAGCTCGGCCGGATGAGTGCAGTAGTCGGTGGCCCCGACCAACACCCCGGGCGCGCTCACCGCGACCGCCTCGGTGATGGACGGCACCAGCGAGACCACCCTGCGCGGCGGCCCGGGCAGCTCGACCGGTTCGCCCAGGTCGTCGAGGAGCGCCGGGCTCACGGCAGGTCGGTGATCCGGATCCCGGCGTGCGTCTTGTACCGGCGGTTGATCGCGATCAGGTTGGCGGTCAGCGCCTCCACCTGGCCGGCGTTGCGCAGCCGCCCGCCGTAGACGCCGCGGAATCCGGGCACGGTCTGGGCCAGCGCGCGGACCTGGTCGGTGGCCGCCCGGTCCTCGCCCAGTACCAGCACGTCCATGTCCAACTTGGCCACCGAGAGGTCGGCCAGGGTAACCGCGGATACGTGGTGGAAGGCGGCGGTGACCGTGGAGTCCGGGAGCAGCGCGGCGGCCTGCTGCGCGGCGCTGCCCTCCTCGACCCGCAGCGGGAACGGCCCCTGCTTGTCGAAGCCCAGCGGGTTCACGCAGTCGATCACGATCTTCCCCGCCAGTTGCTCGCGCAGCGAGGTGAGCAGCGCGTCGTGTCCGTCCCAGGGCACGGCGACCAGCACGATGTCCGACGCGGATGCGCAGCCGGCGTTGTCCGCCCCGGTGACCGGGCCGCCGGCGTCCGGAGCGGGCAGCCCGGCCTGCTCGGCGAGCCCAGCGGCGGCCTGCCCGGCCCGCTCGGCGCTGCGCGATCCGATCACCACCTGCAGCCCGGCGACGGCCCAGCGCAGCGCCAGCCCCTTGCCCTGTGGACCGGTGCCACCCAGCACGCCGATGGTCTGACTGGTCAACTCCGGGGTCCCCGCCGGCTCGGTCACCATGTCCTCCACGCCTACTTGGATCAGCACCGTCCACCTTAGAGACCCACCCGTGCCCCGGCCGGCGGCGGGCGGAAGCGACGGGTGGACGCCGCGGTTTAATTCCGCCCGTGAACCGCTCCCCGCGCCACCCCGATCTCCGCCGTCGCCGCGGTCGTAGCCACCGCCGCCAGCTCCCGCCGAGCCTGCTGGGGGTGGCCGCCGCGCTGGTGACCGCACTGGCCACGGCCGCCTGCGGTCCGTCCGCGCCGACCGGCACCAGCGCGCAGTCGAGCTCCAGCTCGGGGTCGACCTCGGCCGACGGCTCGCACACCGAGCAGACCAAGTACCAGATCTCGGACACGATCACCCAGCTGCAGCTGGACGGCCGCGCCGGCCGGATCACCTTCACCGCCGCCGACGGCCCGATCACGGTGACCGAGGCCTTCACCTACAGTGACGACAAGCCGGCCACCAGCCACGACGTCAGCGGGGGCACGCTGAACCTGCGAGACAACGGCTGCCAGCACGAACGCACGATCAACGGCCGCTGCGAGGTCGCCTGGGACATCCACGCCCCGGCCCACACCAACCTGCAAATGATCACCCGGGCTGGCGGGATCGTGGTCACCGGGGCGGCCGGCACAGTGGACGTGTCCAGCAACGCGGGCGGCATCCGGGGCCGGAGCCTGGTCAGCAAGAACGTCACCGCGAAGAGCAACGCCGGCGGGGTGGACCTTCAGTTCCAGCAGCCGCCGGACCAGGTCCAGGCCAGCACCAACGCCGGCGGGGTGGACATCCAGGTGCCGCCAGGCACGAGCTACGCGGTCACCGCGAAGAGCAACACCGGCCGCCCCGATGTCGAGGTGCAGCAGAGCGGCAGCTCCGCGCACAAGATCGACGCCAAAACCAACGCCGGCGGCATCGACATCACCAACAGCTGACCAACCCCCCGTGAGGGCGGTGGGGGTCAGCGGTTGACTAGGCCCGCGTCGTAGGCGAGCAGGCCGGCCTGGGTGCGGTTCTCGCAGTCCAGCTTGACCAGGATCCGGGACACGTAGCCCTTCACCGTGGTCTCGGACAGGTACAGCCGCTTGGCGATCTGCGCGTTGGACAGGCCCTCACCCAGGCAGGTCAGCACGTCGGTCTCCCGGTCGGTGAGCTCCCGGATCAGGCTCAGCGCCCGGTCCCGGTTCGCGTGCTCGTCGGCGGAGGCGGCGACCAGCCGCCGGGCGGCCGCGGGGGACAACACGGTGTGCCCGTCGGCGGCCACCCGGACCAGGCCGATCAGGTCCTCCGGCGGCGTCGACTTGACCAGGAAGCCGGCCGCGCCGGCGCGCAGCGCGCGAATCACGTACTGGTCGGCGTCGAAGGTGGTCAGCGCGACCACCGAGGGGGGATCCGGCAGCGCGGTGATCCGGGCGATCGCGGTGAGCCCGTCCACCCCGGGCATCCGCAGGTCCATCAGCACCACGTGCGGGCGGTGCCGGACCACCGCCTCGACCCCGGCCGCCCCGTCGTGCGCGGCCTCCACCACCTCGATGTCCGCCGCCGAACCCAGGATGGTGCGCAGATGCGCGCACACCATCGGTTCGTCGTCCACCACCACGACCCGGATCACGCGTCCCCCCGCACCTGGTGCATCCGTAGCTGGCCACCGCCGGCCAGCGTCCCCGGCGCGGGGCGGCCGACGGTGTCGATCGGCCCGGTCCGGGGCCCGGCGGTCGGCGACGCCGAGGCCGGCACGTCGCGGGTCGGCACGTAGGCGGGCAGCGTGGCGTCCACCACGAACCCGCCGTCCTCGGTCGGCCCGGCGTAGAGCGAGCCGCTGACCAGCTCGACCCGCTGGCGCAGCCCGAGCAGCCCGGTGCCGGACCCGCTCGCGGTCAGATCAGCGTCGCCGCCCCGCTCCGGCGCGGAGTTGCGCACGGTCAGCCGGACCCGGTCGGTGCCGAACCTCATGGTCACCGTGGCGGTGGCGCCGGGGGCATGCTTGCGCACGTTGGTCAGCGACTCCTGCACGATGCGATACGCGGTGCGGGCCACCACCGGGGAGGCCAGCCCCGGGTTGCCGTGCTGCTCCAGTTGCACGGCCACCCCGACCGACTCCGACTCGGCGAGCAGCTCGGCGAAGTCCGGCACCGCCGCCTGGCCACCAGCCCTGGGCAGCGCTAACTCCTCGGCCGCCCCGCCCGGCGCGGAGCGCAGCACCCCGACCAGGTCGCGCAGCTCCTCCAGCGCCTGGCAGCCGGCGGCGCGCAGATCCTCGGCGGCCGCCCTGGTCTCCGCGTCGGTGGCGGTCACCCCGAGGGCACCGGCCTGCAGCACCATCAGGCTGACCCGGTGGGTGACCACGTCGTGCATCTCGGCGGCCAGCCGCACCCGCTCCTCCACCCGGGCCTGCTCGGCCAGCCGGTGCTGGTCGCGCTCGGCCCGCTCGGCGCGCTCGGTCAGGTTCGCCACGTAGGTGCCCAGCAGGGCGGGCAGCATCACGATCGTCCCTACGCTGATGGGCACCACGACCGAGGGATCCCACACCCGGGCGGCCACCATGATGATCAGGGCGACCATCAGCCAGGCCCGGCGGCGGTCCCGGCCGTAGGCCAGCGCGCTGTACGCGGCGAACGGGACGGCGAGCACCAGCCAGCCCTGCTCGCGGTCCCCGATGGTGGACAGCAACAGGTTCGGTGCCCACTCGCCGATGCATTGCAGCGCGAACGTGCTGATCATCATCAGGAACAGCACGGTCAGCGGTGCGGACCGGCGGAAGAGCAGGGTCAGCGCGCAGCCGCACTGGATCACCAACCCCCACGGGCCGTACTGCCGCGCCGGTATCCACAGCAGCGCGACCAGCACCGAAATGACCAGCACCACCACGGCGACGTCGAACATCGCCTCTCGCCGCGACGCCCACGGTCGCGGCCACCGCGCTGGCATCGAGTGGTCCACATCGCGAACCGTACTTCCCCGACCGCCGGGCAGGCTGGGTCGCCAGCACAAACACCTCTGATGGGCGCCGCCCATCCGACGAAAGTCGCAGCGGGCCGCGGGTCTGCACACCTTCGCCACTGGGCCGGCCGACATCCCCCGGTGCGCACGCCGTGACCCCTGCGCTGAGATAGGTGAGAGTGCAATCAGGGGGACACCACGCATGCGCACGGCGATACGAGCACATCCCGGGGGCCGGAGCCGCGACAGCGAGGAACTCGCGTCGCTGGCCACCGGCCCGGTGCTGGTGCTGACCGGCTGCGTCGGCGCGGCGCTGCTCGTGCTGAGCTGGCGGTCCGGCTTCAGCGGCGGCGAGCTTTCCATGCTGGCCGCCGGCCGCCACCTGGCCTGGGGCTACGCCGACCGGCCGGCGATGCTTCCCGCACTGTCCCGGCTGCTGGACACGCTGACCGGCGGCTCCCCGATCGGGGTGCGGCTGCCCGGCACCGTGCTGGCCTCGGCCGGCGTGGTGGTCACCGCTTTGATCGCCCGGGAGTTCGGCGGCGGCCGGTACGCACAGATACTAGCCTCGGCGGTGTACGCCAGCTCGGCGGCCACCTTGGGCACCGGCTACCTGCTGGCCGCGACCACCGTGGACGCCTTCCTCTGGACCACCTGCGGCTGGCTGCTGGTCCGCTGGGCCCGCACCGGCGACAACCGGCTATCGATCTGGCTCGGCGTGGTCACCTCGGTCGCGCTGCAGACCGAGTACCTGATCCTGCTGCTGTGGGCGGTGCTGGCGATCGCCCTGCTCACCGTGGGACCGAGGCAACTGGCCACCCGGCCCGGGCCGTGGATCGCGGTCGGTTGCGCGCTGCTCACCACGCTGCCCGAGTTCACCTGGCAGGCCCGGCACAACTGGCCCTTCCACAGCGTGCCGACCAGCATCGAGCGCGACCCCATCCACGCCACGCTGAACTTCCTGCCGCTGCTGCTGCTCGCCGCCGGGTTGTTCGCCGGCGCGGCGGGCGCCCTGTACGGGCTGGCCCGGCTGCTGGGCCGCCCCGAGCTGAGTCGGTACGCCTTCCTGGGCTGGACGGCGATCGGCGTGACCGCCGCCTTCCTCGTGCTGACTTCCCGTCCCTACTATGTGGTCGGCCTGTTCCCGGTGCTCTGGGCGGTCGCCGCCGCCGACCTGGAGCGGCACCCGCTGCCGTCGGCCTGGCGCTGGCTGGCCGGCTGGCCGGTGTTGGCGCTGTCCGCCCTGCTGGCCCTGCCGGGGGCGCCAGGCCTACCGGGTTGGGCGGGCTGGCCACAGGCGCCGATCGCCCCGGTGGCCTGGCTGACCAGGGATCACGTCGCGGTAACGGCCGGCCCGGTGGACCCGCGGGTCGGGCCCCGGCTCAACCAGGCCGGTTGGACCGGCTTCGCCGCCGAGGTGGCCCGGGTGTACCACGGGCTCCCGGCGGAGTCCCGCGAGCATGTGGTGATCATCACACGCGGCGTGTGGGGAGCAAGCGCACTGGACCGCTTCGGCCCCGCGTTCGGCCTGCCGCCGGTCTACTGCGCGAAACGGAACTACTGGTACTTCGGCGCGCCACCGGAGGACGCGGAGCGGGTGCTGTACGTGGGTGAGCCCAGTGAAATCCGGCCGCACTTCGATGAGCTGCGGCTGCTGGGCACGGTGCCCGAGGCCGTGCCGGGGACCGCGACGTTCCCGGCCGGCACCCAGCTCTGGCTGGCCGAGGGCCGGCGGGCCCCGTGGTCGCGGCTGTGGCCGGAGCTGCGCGGCACATAGCAGGCTCACAGTCTGAAAACGCACCTCAGCTTTCTCTGGACATCCGAGGGCTCGCGGTTCAGCCTGGACACCAGACGCACTGATGCCGTGACACACGGAGGCTGGGATGAAGCTCGGGAAGATGCTGTCGGTCGGTGAGGTCGTCGAGCACCCCGCCGCCGAGGAACCGCTCGTCGCCGAGTTGCCCGCCGAGGCCGCCCCGGTAACTGTGGCCACGCCCGAGCCGGCGAGCGCGCTCGCGGACCGAGCGCCAGCGCCCACACCGGCCGTCGCGCGCGCCACCCGCTAGTCCGATGGCGGGCTGGTCGCCCGTCCGTCGCACCCCCAAGGAGCGACCGACCGCGCCGCTGCACGGCTTCAAGCTGGCGCACCCGATGGTGTCCGCCGACGGCAGCCGGGCCGGGTTCGGCGGAGTAACCCTGGGCAGGGCCAACGTCTACGGGGTGGTCGCGGACGCCGAGTGCGCGCAGGGCGGACGGCACCAGAGCCCGTCCCGGTGGTGCGACTGCGGGTTCTACTGCGTGCACACCCTGGACGACGCGCGGGCGCTGGCCTGCGATCCGGACTACCGCTACGCGGTGCTGCTGGAGGTCACCGCATCCGGCCGGTTCATGCGCTACGAGCGCGGGCTGCGCTACGCCAAGCAGCGGGTGACCTTGGTGCGGGTGGGTCGCTGCGGGTGCGGCCACGCCGCCACGGTGTTCGTGGAAACCGGCGCCGGATCGGTGGGCTGGCGCCGGGTGGTCGCGGTCTGCCCGGCCTGCGCCGGTCCGCGCCCCGGGCTGCCACTGGCCGGCTTCGCCCGGCTGCTCGGCGGCGTCCGGGTCACCCAGGACGACACCGCCCACCCGTACGACCCGGTCCGCCCGTTCGACCTGAGCGCGGACTCGTCGGCCACCAACCCCACCCCGGCCTCGGCCAGCCCGCCGCCGAGCGCGTCGACCGGCGCGGTGCCCAGCCAGGCCAGCGCGCCGGCGCTGGATCGGGTCGCGCAGGACGAGTTGGTCCCGGTACTCACCGCCGAGGTGGCGCTGCTGCAGGCCCGGCTGGACGAGATCCAGCGGCAGCTGGTCCGGCTCACCGACAGCCGAGACTAGGGCAGGGTCAGCACCCGGGGGCCGTCCTTGGTGATGGCAACGGTGTGTTCGGCGTGCGCCGCGCGGGCGCCGTCCTTGGTGTACAGCGTCCAGCCGTCCGCCCCGGTCCGGGTGCGGTGCCCGCCGGCCATCAGCATCGGTTCGATCGCCAGCACCAGGCCGGGGTGCAGCCGGATGCCTCGGCCGGCCCGCCCCTCGTTGGCCAGGTGCGGCATCTCGTGCATCTCCCGGCCGATGCCGTGCCCACCCACGTCGTCCGGCTGGCCGTAGCCACCCTCGGCGGCCACCTGGCCAATTGCCTGCGAGATGTCCCCCATCCGACCGCCCGGGCGAATGGCGGCGATCCCGGCGGCCAGCGCGCGCTCGGTCTGGGCGATCAGCGTTAGGTCGGCCGGGTCGGCCTGGTCCGCCGGGCCGACCACGAAGGACACAGCGGCGTCCCCGTGCCACCCGTCCAACTTGGCCGCGCAGTCCACGCTGAGCAGGTCTCCCGGGCGCAGCCGGTAGCCGTTGGGCGGCGCGTGCACCACCGCGTCGTTCACCGAGGCACAGATGGCCCCGGGATACGGGGTCGGCGCCCAGCTCGGGTGGTAGCCGAGGAACGAGGGGCTGGCGCCCGCCTTCGCGATCACCTCGCTGGCCAGCTCGTCCAGCTCGCGCAGCCGCATGCCGACCTCGGCGCGCTCGCGCACAGCGGCCAGCACCTGGGCCACCACCCGGCCGGCCTGTCGCATCGCGGCCAGCTCCGTCTCGGTCTTGAGCTCGATCACGCGATACCTCCGGGGTCGTGCTGTGCATGGATAACTATCCGGTATTACTATCACAGCTATGGTCCGACCGCCATTGACCCCAGAAGACCGCGAGCGAGGCGCCCGGCTCGGGGCACTGCTCCGCGAAGCGAGAGGTACCCGGAGCATGGCTGAGATCGCGGTGGCATCCGGGGTCTCGGTGGATGCGCTGCGCAAGATCGAAGCCGGGCGGGTGCCGACGCCGGCGCTGTTCACCGTCGCGGCGCTGTCCACCGCCCTGGGTCTCTCGCTGGATGCCCTGGTCAGCGAGGTGCAACCACCGCCCGCGCCCGCCGACCGCCAAGTCAGCTGAAAGCCTGTGAGTGGTTAGCGTGGCTATAGCAACGCTAACCACTCACGGGTTAGATCTTCTCTTTGCGGCAGGGGTTGCGGCACTCGCCGACGCCGGCGATCCGGGTGGTCAGCACGGCGCCCTCGGTGAGGTAGCGCGGAGGCTTGCGCACGTGCCCGACGCCGCCCGGGGTGCCGGTGGCGATCACGTCGCCCGGGCGCAAGGTGATGATCTTCGAGATGTACGCGACCAGCGCGCACGGGTCGAACACCAGCTGGCCGGTGGACGAGCGCTGCAGTACCTCGCCGTCCACCTCGGAGGTGATCTCGGCGTCGATCGCCGGGCCGCCGCCGGGCAGCTCGTCCGGCGTTACCAGGGTGGGCCCGAGCGGCGTGGTGGCCTCGAACATCTTGCCCTGCAGCCACTGCAGCGTGCGGTTCTGGTAGTCGCGCACCGAGACGTCGTTGAGCACGCTGTAGCCGGCGATCGACGCGGCGGCCCGCTCCGCCGAGACGTGTCGGGCCGGCGCGCCGATGATCACCGCGAGCTCGGCCTCCCAGTCCACCGCCTCGGACACCGCGGGGAGCAGCACGTCGTCGTAGGCGCCGACCAGGGTGCTGGGGAACTTGGCGAACAGGGTGGGGAACTCCGGCGTGGCCCGCCCGGTCTCCTCGATGTGGTCGCGGTAGTTCAGCCCGACACAAATGATCTTCTCGGGGGACGGCACCAGCGGGGCGTAGTCCAGCCCGTCGACCGGGTGTACCCGACCCGAGGCGGCCGAAGCGCGATCCCGCCAGTCCTGACGGCGCAGCAGCGCACCCAGATCGGCGTCCCCGGTTTCCACCGCCGCGTCGGTATCCACCCGGACCGCCCGGGTTCCCGACTCGGTCCGGATCGTCGCCAGCCTCATCCCGCTCCCGCCTTCGCCCGCCTCGCCAACTAGTCCGAACTGAACCTACCCCGAGGGTGGGTGTACCGGGCCGGCCGCTGAGGATCACCGGGCGGGCCGGGCTACAGCGCGGCGTAGAGGGCGCGCTCGAAGTCGAGGGACACCTTCAGCACGCGCGGCTCCACGAACGGCAAGGTCTGGGTATAGATCGCGCCGGTCACCCCGCTGCTCGGGTCCACCCAGAAGTGGGTGTTGAACAGGCCGGCCCAAGCCCCGCTGCCGACCGCTCGCATGCCTGGGTACTGCTGGGTGTTGAGCAGCAGGCCGAGGCCCCATTTCAGCCCAGGGCCGAGGTTGACGTCGGCGCTGGACTGGGGGTCGGCGCTGGGCATCTCGGCGGGGAAGTCCAGCGAGCCGATCTGGTTGGTGAACGCGGCGTCCACCGTGGCCTGCTCCAGGATCTGGGCATCCCCCAAGGTGCCGCCGGCCAGCAGCATGCGTTGGAAGGCGAGGTAGTCGCGCGGGGTGGAGTACAGGCCGTGGCCGCCGGCCCACCACTCCGGCTGTTGGCTCCAGTCGAAGTCAGTGGCCACCCAGTCGCCGTCCTCGCCGCGCATGTGCACCGGCACCGAGTTGGCCCGCTGCTCCTCGCTCATCAGGAAGCTGGTGTGGTGCATGCCCAGCGGGCCGAGCACGTTCGCGTCCAGGTAGGCGTCCAGTGATTGCCCGCTGGCCACCTCGACCACCCGGCCCAGCCAGTCGGTGTTGGTGCCGTATTCGTAGCGAGTGCCCGGGTCGCTCAGCAGCGGGGCGGTGAAGACCGCCATCGTGCCGGAACCCACGTTGGCCGTTCCGGTGACGTCCAACCAGCGCGACAGGTCTTTGCTGAGGAACCAGTAGCCCAGACCAGCCGTGTGCGTGATCAGCTGGCGGACGGTCGCCCTGGCGCCGGCCGGGCGCAGCTTCGGGGTGTCGCCGTCGAAGCCCTCCAGCACCTGCAGCTCGGCGAACTCCGGCAGATAGGTATCCACCGGTGCGTCCAGCTCCAGGTTGCCGCGCTCGGACTGCTGCAGGGCGGCCACGGTGGCCACCATCTTGGTCATGGACGCGATCCGCAGCATGCTGTCCGGGCTGATCGGGTCGTGCTGACCCACCGCGCGGGGGCCGGCGGCGCCCTCGTAGATGACGCCGTCGCGGTCGGCGGCGAGAGCGGTGACGTTGGGGACGTCACCCTCGGCCACGGCGGCGGCGAGCACCTGGTCAATGGCGGTGGTCATTCGTTTGCCTCCGGCTAGAGTGGGGTCACCTCGCTGTGACCGGTTCCACCCTGGCGTGCCATGGCTGAGCGGTCAACAACACGGCCGAGCATCGAGCCGGGCGTGTGGTGGGCAGCCGGGGAGGTGCGGAGCTCGACACAGCGGCAAGGGCGAGGTTAGCTTTCCGGCATGTCGCTCGGTTCCGTGCTCACCGCCATCGTCACCCCCTTCGACGACGACCTCGCCGTCAACGAGGGGGCTTTCGTCGATCTGCTGCACCATCTGGCCGCGCACGGCTCGGACGGCTTCGTAGTCTGCGGCACCACCGGCGAGGCATCCACCCTGGACGACGACGAGCACCTCCGGGTGATCGAGCTGGCCTGCCAGAACCGCCCCGCGGGCACCACGATCGTGGCCGGCGCCGGCTCGAACAACACCAGCCACGCGGTGCACCTCACCGAGCGGGCCACCGAGCTGGGCGCGGACGCGATCCTGTCCGTGACGCCGTACTACAACAAGCCGAACCGTCGCGGTCTGGTGGCGCACTACCGGGAGGTGGCCAAAGCCACCGACAAGCCGATCGTGCTCTACAACATCCCGTCCCGGGTGGTGCTGGACCTGCCGAACGAGCTGCTCGCCGAACTGGGCCAGATCGAGCACATCGACTACGTCAAGCAGGCCAACAACAACAACCTGGCGCTGGTGGACGGGCTGGGTCTGTACGCCGGCAACGACGAGATCTTCGCCCGCACCCTGGATCTGGGTGGCCACGGCGGCATCCTGGTGGCCAGCCACGTGGTGGGCGAGCACATGCGCCGGATGGTGGACGAGCCGGAGCACCGGGCCCAGATCGACGCCTCACTGCGGGAGATCTACCGGGCGATGGGCGTGACTACGAACCCGATCCCGGTGAAGGCCGCACTCAACCTGCTCGGGCACCCGGTCGGCGGGCTGCGCCTCCCCCTGGTCGAGGCCGACGGTACGGAATCCGCGACGGTCCGAACCGCGCTGCAGAACCTAGGGCTCCTGGACACCGTCCCCGCCTGACCGTCCGATCCCGCGAGTCGGGGATCCCCCGGACCGAGGCGAAAATCTTGGTCACCTTGGGATTGCTGGTCATTTCACTTTGGACGGGACAGCAGTCAGTTACCACAGTCTGGCTTCCGCCTTTTGTCTGTGGGGTCGGGGGCCCTGGTCGGGGACGGCAGGCGAGGCGCCCAGAAAAATCGTTGAAATATTACGTGCCCAGCTTCGTGAGCTTCGGAAAATGTCGGACCCCGCTGCGAACATGTTGGTATGTCGCAGAGTCCGCTTGCTCCCTCGCGGGGGTCCGTGTCTGCGGGTTTGGCCGTGATGCGGGTGGATGTGCGCTCCGCGGCCAGGCAGGATCGGGTTGATCAGCTGTCGTATCTGAAGACAGTGCTGCGCCAGGCCGAGCACGACATGGTTGAGCTGGTGGCTTCGTTGGATAGCGGCGGTGATTTCGTCGAACTCGGGGTGCGCCCGGTCTCGGCGGTGGCGGATCTGTTGCGGTGTCGGGAGGGTGAGGCGCGTCGGATGGTGGCGGTGGCTCGGGCGGTGTTTCCCACGTCGTTGGCTGGGGTGGCGTTGGAGCCGAGGTTGCCGGCCACCGCGATGGCCTTGGCCGGGTGGGAGATCGATCAGGCGCACGCCGAAGTGATCGAACACGCGCTGCGTAAAGGTGCCGCCGAGCGGATCAGCCCGCAGCAGTGGTCGAGTTTGGAAGAGCAGTTGGCGGGGTTGGCGCGGCTCTACCGGCCCGATGAGTTGGCCGGGTTGGCCGCGCGGATGCTGGAGCGGCTCGATCAGGACGGTCCACCCCCAGACGAGGATGAACCGCAGGTCAACGAGCTGCATTTGTCCGCCTCGAGCGACGGTGCGGGTGGTCGGGTGAAGGGTCGGTTGGACGCGGCGACGTTTGAGGTGCTGTGCCGGGCGGTTCGCGGGGTGTTGTGTCCGGCCACCGATGAGCTCAAGTCGTTGGGTGAGCGTCAGGCTGATGCGCTTGGGGAGATTTGTGAGCATGCCCTGGATGAGGGTCGGCTTCCGTTGGAGGGTGGGGAGCGCCCGCATGTGACCGCGATCCTGGACTACCAGTGGATGCGCGAACAGGCCCGCGGGTTGATGTTCGACTTCGGCGGCCGAGGCACCGCAGCGGACCTACGCACCCTGCTGTGTGACTGTGGGGTGACTCCGGTGGTCTTCGACGGCGCCAGCCAACCCCTCGACCTCGGTCGGGAACGCCGCTGCGTCAGCCTGGCCCAGCGCAAAGCCGTGGCCGCCCGGGATCGGGGTTGCGCGCATCCGGGGTGTCATCGCAAACCCGCCTGGTGCCAAGTGCATCACCTCGTCGAATGGGTGAACGGCGGCGAGACGAACATCGAAGATCTGGTGATGTTATGCCGCACCCATCATCGGATGATTCATCAATCCGGCCAATGCCACTAAGTTAAGGTCTTGATGTTGTAGATGTGGATCTTTGGTGGGCTTGGATGGCGGCGGCCGTGGTGCGTAGGTCGTTTGATGTTGTGATATTTCGCGAAGTGGCGTTTGACCACTCGTGGATAGCTGCGGTGCCGTCGTTCGGGGTTCAGGATTTCGGTCATTTCTTGGAAGGCTAGTGTTTGTGCGGTAGCAAGTATTTCAGGGGGAAAATCCCGCCTGGCCAGTGACCTGACGGCGGATGAG
>DASWST010000195.1:0-13502 GCA_036402515.1 Pseudonocardia sp. | reverse complement strand
CCTCAACCAGCAGCAGGCGCAGCTGAACAACCAGCGGGCCATCCTGGACCGGATCGTCAACGGCACCATCGTGCACGGTGACCGCAGGACGCTGGACCAGGCGAAGAAGATCCTCGACGCGACCCAGAAGAACCGCGACGCAATCCATGCGGCTGACGAGAGCGCGGTCGAACAGGCCGAGCGCACTCTGGACATCCAGCGACAACAGCTTCGGCAGGCGAGGGCCGCGTGCGAGGCCGCCGCGAAGCCGTCGCCGATTGTTCCCGGGGCGCCCGATGGCTTGGCGGCCTTGATGGGCTCCGGGTCAACCTCGTCGAGTAGCGGGTCAAGTTCGTCCAGCAGCAGTTCATCCGGCAGCGACAGCACGACTCCGTCGAACTGCGGCGACACCCCCACCACGTCGGCAGCGGCGTCATCGAGCCTGAATACCGCGATCAACAGCTTCGTTACGGCCAGGAACAACCTGCAAACGGCCAGGCACACCCTAAAAGTCGACGACACCACGAGCAAGATCAACATCGAGAACGCCCGGCAGAGCGTGGTGACCGCGCAGAACGCCTTCGACTCCGACCGCTCCGACCGCGGGCCGAACATCGACGCGCAGGCCGCGCTGGTGGCCAACGCCGCTGCTCTTGTGGCGGGCGCGCAGCGGGATGTGAGCAACACGGTGCTTTACGCCCCGGTGGGTGGCACCGTGTCGGCGATCAACGGTGCGGTCGGTGAGTGGTTGGGCGCCGGCGGTGGCACCACGGCCCTGGCTCCGGGTACCGACGCGGGTATCCCCGGGGTTGGCGCGGCGGCCACCAGCGACCAGTCCTCGGCCTCGACGGCGTTGTCGGCGACCCGGCCGGGTGGTAACGCGTTCATCGTGTTGAACAACATCGACACCTTCCAGGTGGTCGTGCCGTTCGAGGAGTCCGACGCGGCCAGGGTGGCGCCCAACCAGAAGGTGCGGGTGACCTTCGACGCGATCCCGGACCTGGAGCGCGACGGCACCGTGCTGTCCGTCGCACCGGGCGGGGTGAACATCTCCGGTGTCACCAACTACTACGCCACCATCCTGCTGACCAACACCGACCCGCGACTGCGCAGTGGCTTGACGTCGCAGGCCGGGGTGCTGGTCAACTCGCTGGACAACGTGCTGGTAGTGCCCAACTCGGCGATCATCCGCCAGGGCGGCCGAACATTCGTCAACACCCCAGGCCCGGACGGCAAACCGGTGCAGACCCAGTTCCAACCTGGCCTAGTCGGCGACAACAACACCCAGGTGCTCTCCGGCCTGCGTGAAGGGCAGGAGATCCAGCTGCCCCAGGCCACCGTCTCCGGCAGCCCCGCCGCCCCAGGCGGCGGAGGTGGCGGCCGCGGCGGCGGCTGACCCGGATCGGTCACATCCCAGCGCTGGCCCGCGCCGAGTCGAGCAATCCTCGACCGGCGCGGGCCAGCGCTTTTGTCTGCCCATCCTCGGCGGGTCGGTCGGTCAGCCTTCCCGACCGGGGGCCGGCGCGGCGGCGGACACCGCGGCCGACATGGTCGCCCCGGCCACCTCCAGTGGCTCGGTGCTGCGCAGCGCGCGGGCGAGTACGAAGGCGCCCTCCAGCGCGTTGAGGAAGGCGATGGACAGCTCCCGGGCGACCGGGCGCGGGTACCCCGAGTGCACGAACCACTCGATCCCGGCGTCGATCCACTCGGTGAACACGTCGGCGGTGACCTGGCGCAGCGGTTCATTGGTGCTGGCCACCTCGAGGGCGATGGTGGCGATGGGGCAGGCGTCCGCGAAGTCGGTCTCGATCAGGAGCTGGGCCGCGGCGGCGAAGGCGACCTCCATGGCGCGCGCGGGGTCGGTGCCCTGATTCAGCACCTCGGCCACCCGTGCCTGGTACATCCGGCCGGCGGCTCGGATCACCTCCGCGGCCAGTTGTTGCTTGCCGCCGGGGAAGAAGTGGTAGATCGATCCGAAGGGTGCGTCGGCCTCGGTGGCGATCTGTTTGAGCCCGGTACCCACGTACCCGTTGCGTCGGAACAGCTCCCCGGTTTTCGTCAAGATGCGGGTCTTCGTGTCGGCCATGACCGCCCTTCCATAACAACTTGCCGGGCCCTGTTCCAGCGCTCTAGTCTCGCTCATAGTAGAACGATCTATCAAGGGCATCCGCGAGGAGCGTGCACGATGGCTGAGGTGGAGCTGTCCTCGGGAACGATCGAGTACCAGGACACCGGCGGTCCGGGTCCGGTACTGGTGTTCCTGCACGGGGTGATGATGACCGGCTCGGCCTGGCGGCACGTGGTCGCCGAGCTGGCCCCCGACTTCCGCTGCGTGGTCCCGACCCTGCCGCTGGGCGGGCACCGGCGGCCCATGCACCCCGATGCCGACCTGTCGCTGGCCGGCCTGGCCGTGCTGGTCGACGAGTTCCTGGAGCGGTTGGACCTGCGCGAGGTCACGCTGGTGCAGAACGACTGGGGCGGCGCGCAGGTCATGGTGGCGCTGGGCCGCGACGAGCGGATAACCCGGCTGGTCCTGGTCGCCTGCGAAGCGTTCGACAACTACCCACCGGGCCTGCCCGGCCGGGCGCTCCAGCTGGCCGCGCGGGTGCCCGGCGGCCTGGCCGCGACGATGTGGCTGCTGCGTTTCCGCGCGCTGCGCCGCGCCCCGGGCTCCTGGGGCTGGATGAGTAAGCGGCCGGTACCGGCCGAGGTGATGGACGAGTGGTTCTCCGCCGCCACCCAGCAGCCGGCTATCCGGGCCGATCTGGCCAGCTACGCCCTCAGCCTGCCGCCCAGGGAGGTGCTCCAGGAGTGGGCGGAGCGCAACCGCCGCTTCGACCGCCCGGTGCTGGTGGTGTGGGCCGCCGACGACCGGCTGATGCCCGCCGAGCACGGCCACCGGCTGGCCGCGAGCTACCCACAGGGCCGGCTGGTCACCGTGGCGGACAGCTACACCCTGGTGGCCGAGGACCAGCCGGCCGCGCTGGTCAGCGCGCTCCGGGAGTTCCTCGCCCAGACGGCGAACCATCCCACCTCGCGCTGAGCGCTGCCGCGGAGCTGATCAACGCGTCGGGGGTTGCTCGCCGCGCAGCTCAGCGAGCAGCGCGGTGACCGCGGCCATGATGTCCGCCGTGGCCGCGTCCAGGTTCTTCCGGGTGAGCGGGGCGCCGTCGAACCGGCTCAGGTCAACCGGCGGACCGGCCAGCACGCGCACCGCGGGGCGGGGGCGCAGCTGGGGCCGGTTGGATCCCGGAGGCAGCAGCTGCTGGTTTCCCCAGTGGGCTACCGGGATGACCGGGCGCCCGCTGCGCAGGGCCACCCTGGCCAGCCCGTTCATCCCGGGCATCGGCCAACCGTCCGGGTCGCGGGTGTAGGTCGACTCGGGATAGAACACCACGCACTCGCCCCGGCCGACCGCCTCCACGGCGTTCCGGTAGGCGTCCACCGCGGCGGCGCCGCCACGCTGGACCGGGATGTGTTTGCCGCCGGCCAGCACCCAGCGGATCACCGGGGTGTGCCACAGCTCCGCCTTGGCCAGGTACCGAGGGACCCGGCCGTGGGCCAGCACGAACGCGGTGTCCACAACGGGGTCGGCGTAGGACAGGTGGTTGACCGCCAGCAGGCAGCCGCCCTCCGGCAGGTGCTCGCCGCCGCGCCAACCGAGCCGGGTGAACAGCGCCAGGAACGGCCAGATGAGGTCGATGGCCAGGCTGAACCAGAAGCCCCGCCCGCGCCGGGCAAACCGGAAGGTCAGCGCGAGCTTCTGGGCGAAGGTCAGCGGGGGCACCCGCAACTGGGCGGCCATCAGCGGGTGAGGTAGCCGATGAGCATGTCAGCCAATTCGTCGATGATTCGCTCCTTAGGGATGGCCGGCGGCCGGACCAGATAGCGGATGGCGAGCTGCCCGGAGGTCTCTACCATGATCCACACGGCGGCCTCCACGTCCAGGTCGGGACGGAACTGCTCCCGGTGCGCGATGAGGTACATCCGGGTGAGGTCGGCGATCCGGTGCCGCAGCGCGTCCAGCCGGTCGGTCCCGCCGAGCTGGGGGATCCGTTCGATGACCGAGCGCAGCGGGCCGATGTTTTCCTCGAAGACCTAGAACTGGGCGCCGAGCAGGGCCCGGCCGCTCTCCCGCCAGGGCAGGTGCATGGTCGCGGTGAGCTGCGCGTCGATGCGCGCGGTCAGCTGCTCGGCGAATCGCTCCACCACCGCGGCCACGATCGCGTCCTTGTTGGGAAAGTACTGGTAGAGCGAGCCGCGCATTTAACCGCGTTTCACTGTACGTGCGCATGTGCGCCCTGCGAGGTGAGAAGGTCGACGATGACAGCTGAGACTACCGACCAGGTGGGTGCGGACCGCGCGCCGGCGGGCTACCACACCTAGGCCCCGGTCGCCGGCGCCGCTGGGCGCTTGGTTGTTCTACCAGCCCCATTGGCCCGCCGCGCGGGATAGGTTCAGCGGAGTTAGACACGGCCCTGGACCTCGGCGGCCGGATCCGCGATGCCTCAAACGCTGAGCCCGCCGATGCTGGGAGCCCGAGATGGATCTGAACCTGTCCGGCAAGGTCGCGGTCGTTACCGGCGCCAGTAAGGGCATCGGGCTGGCCATCACGCAGTCACTGGCGGCGGAGGGAGTGACCGTTGCGGCCGGGGCACGGCAAGGCAGCGACGAGCTGTCCGAACTCGCTTCGCGGGCCCCCGTGCACGTGATCGCGGTCGACCTGACAACCCCGGAGGGTCCCGCTCGCCTCGTCGATGAAGCGGTCGCCCGGTTCGGTGGGCTGGACATCCTGGTCAACAACGTCGGAGCGGTGCGCCCTCGGCTGGACGGCTTCCTCGCGGTCACCGACGAGGACTGGGATGCCGCGCTGACCATCAACTTCCTTACCGCCGTCCGCACTACCCGCGCCGCGCTGCCGCACCTGGTGGCCCGAGCTCCGTCCACAATCGTCACCATCAGCTCGGTCAACGCGTTCCTGCCCGACCCAGGGGTGATCGATTACTGCGCCGCCAAGGCAGCGCTGAGCAACTTCTGCAAGTCGCTGTCCAAAGAGTTCGGTCCCCTCGGGGTGCGGGTGAACACGGTGAGCCCGGGCCCGGTCGAGACGGCGCTCTGGCTCGGGGACGAGGGTGTTGCGGCGACCGTGGCTCGGGCAACTGGTGGCGATCCGGCCGGCGTGGCCAAGCAGGTCGCCGCCGAGGCTGCCACCGGTCGGTTCACCAGGCCTCAGGAAGTGGCCGATCTGGTGTTGTTGCTGGCCAGTGGCCGCGCCGGCAATGTCACAGGCTCCGACCTCGTCATCGACGGTGGGCTAGTCAAGACGCTCTGACGGCCGGCAGCCTCTGACGGCCGGCAGCCTCTGACGGCCGGCAGCCTCTGACGGCCGGCAGGGCCGCGGCGATGAAGTGGGCCACCGTGACCGGCGCGGGCACCAGCTGGGCGGGCAGGTAGCGCGACACGGCAAGGCGGTCGTCGCCGCTGCGGGGCAGGGAGAGTAGCTGACCAGCCGCTGTCCTGGTCCCAGCGCAATCGCGCTGGCGCCCAGCCCGACGTGTGCATGGCCTCCAGGGTGACGCTGCCCCACAGTGTCGGCGAGTTCGGCTCCTGCGCATCCGGCGCACGCACCAGAGCGGATCAAGTACATGCCGATCGCCTACCAGGCCCGCCGCGCCGCCCGAGCCCAGCAACAACTCACGACGCGCTCGCCGGCCGACCGATATAGCTCGACGCCGTCTCCGGCCCGCTCCCGCCGAAGCTCGGCGATCAACACAACAGCGTGGCCTCGGCGATGGATGCGGCCCGCACCGCCGGCTCACACAGCGTCCGTGGCCCGACACAGCCCCCGTGGCGGCCCACACAGCACCCGTGGCTCGACACAGCCGCCTGGGCCGCTGTGTGAGCAGGGCGCGCGCTGTGTGAGCGACCTCAGGCTCCGCCGCCGGCCCGGCTCCGCTCACGCTCGGCCGCCGGGCTCCGACCTCAGGCTCCGCCGCCGGGGTCCGCTCAGGCTCCGGGGTCGGGGTGTAGGCCGGCCGCCTCGATGCCCTGGACGGCGCACTCCTCGTCCAGGTCAGGCAGGTGTCCGCTCACCCCGACGGCGCCGATGATCTCACCGTCGGCGTCCCGGACCAGTACCCCGCCGGGCGCCGGCACCAGGTTCCCGTCGGCCAGGCCGACCAGCGCGTTCACGAAGTGCGGGCGTCCCTCGGCCCGGGCGGCCAGGCTCCTGCTGCCGACGCCCATGTTCAGGGCGCCGAGCGCCTTGCCCCTGGCGATCTTCTCGCGCAGCAGGCTGGAGCGGTCCTCCTTGGCGAACGCGACCAGGTGGCCGCCCGCGTCCAGCACGGCGACCGTCATGGGTGGGCAGTCGCGCCGCCGGGCATGCTCGAGCGCACGGTCGACGATCGTGCGAGCGTGGCCAAGTGTGATCATCCGTTACCTCCGAGCGCACAGATTCTCTCCATACAATTTCTCTACATACGATGCATACATGATCCCGTCCACGGCGCGCACCCGGCGGCGGCCCCGCCCGTACAACCAGGCCGAGCAGGCCTACTCCCAGGTCCGAGACCTGTTGGTAGCCGGAAAGTTCCAGCCTGGCGACCGACTGCACGAGATGGACCTGTCCGTCGCGCTCAGCATGAGTCGCACGCCGATCCGCGAGGCCCTGCGCCGGCTGCAGAGCGACGGCCTGGTTGCCCCGACCGGCCGGGGAGTGGTCGTCGCGTCGCTCTCCGCCGAGGACATGCGGCATGCCCTCGAGGTACAGGGCGCGCTGGAATCGCTGGCCGCCGAGCTCGCGGCGACCAGGCAGCGGGACGGGATGCTGGCCCCCGCGGAGATCCACAAGCTGCTCGCGGCGGCCACCGAGGTGGAGGAGCTGAGCGCGACCGGCGACGTACCCGGTGTGTGGCGGGCCAACCTGCGCTTTCACCAACTCATCGCCGAGCTCGGCGGGAACCCGCTGCTGGTCGAGTCGCTGGACCGGATCTGGATCAAGTTCGCCATCGTGACGCTGCACAATCTGCGCGGCCGCCGGCGGTTGACGCCTCCGCATACGCACCATCGGGTGGTGCTGGACGCCATCGTGAACGGGGATCCCGCCGGAGCCGCCGCGGCGGCCAGGGCACATTCCCGGGAGGGCACCGCGCACTATCTGGCCAGCCTGGCCGAACCCCAGATTGAACCCCCCGTCCAACCCTGACCCGGCGACCCCGGCCGGTCGTCGGCACCGCGAGGCGACCCCCAGGCGACGGCGGAAACCGCTGCTGTGAGCTTGTCGTGGGAGCTTTGCCTTCTTTGCACACAATGTATACGGTGAGGGAGTTCCCGCAGGTAGGAGCAATGTAGCGCGCGAGGAGATCGAGTGTGAGCGAATCTCGGCTGACCGAGCTGTATCGGATCCCCACCTCCGGAGCGCGGGCGGTGGAGCCGTTCCAGATCGACGGCCGGTCCTTCCTCGCCATCCCACAGCTGGCCCTGGACCTGCCGGGCACCCCCGCGCACATGAACGGTGGGGACAGCAACACCGACCTGCTGATCCTGCGCGCCGACGCGAGCGGATACCAGGAGCACCAACGGCTGGCCGTGCCTGGCGGCGAGGACGCCGAGTTCTTCCGGATAGGGGAGCGGGCGTTCCTGGCCGCGGCCAGCATTCGGTCCGGCTCCGGCCCCTACAACTTCGCCACCGAGCAGCTGATCTTCGCCTGGGACGGCGACGGGTTCGTGCCCTTCCAGTCCGTGCCCGGGTTCGCCGGCAAACAGTGGAAGCACATCCCGATCGGCGAGCGGCACTTCCTCGGTCTGGCCCAGGGCGTCTCGCTGCCCGGCACCGAGGCGGACAACCTGCCGTCGCGCCTCTACGAATGGGACGGCGAGCGGTTCGCCCCGTTCCAGGACATCTCCTCGCAGTGGGCCTACAACTGGCACCCGTTCAGCCTCGGCGACCAGCACTTCCTGGCGCACGCGGACAACGTGGCACCCTCGATGCTGTTCCGCTGGGACGGCGACTCCTTCGTGGAGTACCAGGAGCTGGCCGATCGGCACTGCCGCGCCTTCGGCGACTTCACCGAGGACGGCGAGCACTACCTGCTGGTGGCACGGCTGCAGAGCGAGTCGGAGCTGCTGCGCTGGGATGGCGAGCGGTTCGTGCCGCACCAGAAGCTGGACAACCCGGGCGCGCGCGAGCTGGCGGTGATCCACGGGGAGCGGGGGCTCTACGTGCTGCGGGTCAACTTCATCCGGGGCACCCCGGACGCCCCGACCAGCACGCTCACCTCACAGCTCTACCACTGGGAGTCCGGCGCGCTGCACGTGGTGGAGGAGTTCCCGACCACCGGCGGCACCGACGTCGCGGTGTTCGCCGACCGCGCGGGGGACACCCTGATCGGGATCAGCAACAGCCTCAGCCCGGACATCCGGTTCGCCGCCGACACGCGGATCTACCGTTTCACCGGTTGACCCACCCCAACCAGGAGGACCGCGCATGGCCAGCCAGGAGAGCCCCGAGATGATCGCGCTCTTCACCACCTACACCGCCAGCCCGGACAGCATCGGCAGCCATCTGACCCAGGCCACCGCGAGCCAGACCGAGGACGACCCACTGATCGTGGCGACCGGCGCCGACCTCGCGCTGTACCCGGGCGGCGGGCAGGACCCGCAGGTCGAGGGCTTCCGGATGTCCACCCGGGGGTTCAAGGAGCTGGCCGGGATCTCCCACCTTCCCCCCGCGCTGGCCTCCCTGGTGAACATCCGGGCGCTGCGCGGAGACGGCTCGTGGCGGGAGGACGGGGAGCGGCTGCTCGGCCAGGTCGAGACGGCACGCGCCGCGAACAGCGTCGAGTTGTGGCGGGACACCATCGCGGTGCAGGCCTACCAGGGCCGGGAAGAGGCCATCGCCGACCTGATCGACTACAGCTGCGCGGTCACCGCCCGCTACCTGCGGACCGCGCTGGCCGACGAGAGCTACCTCAACGCCACAACGCTGCGCGAGGACTACCTGGTGGGCGCGGGCGTGGGCACCGCTACGGACGAGCCGGGCGTGCCGATGAACCAGATGATGATCGCCACGTTCTTCCTCGTCGGAATGGACATCGCCCACCGAGTCCTGCGGTGGTTTGGCGCCCACCGCATCGACTGGACCCGTGCGATGGTGGTCATCGCCGGCAGGCAGGGCCGGGTGACCGCCGGCGTCACCTGGAATACCAGCAGCGTGGCCGCCATGATCCTGGGCGCCTCCGGTCGTCGCTTGCCGGTGGAGCGGGTGTACATGGCCCCGCACGCCCCCGTGTTCGCCACCCCGCAGCACGGTGACCTGAGCGAGGTCAAGGCACTGGAGCCGACGTTCCGGGCGATCTGGAACAACATCCGGGCCACCCAGGAGCTCGGACCGCTGATGTTCGACGGCTACCCGCGCTACGTCCCTGGCGGAGCGGACGCCCCCGACCTCCAGCACGGGCACACCGAAATCAGCGACATGCCGAAGATCCACTCCGCCGACGACATGCTGGCCATGGTCACCAGGCTGCGGGTCGTCCTGGAGGACCCTCGGCAGCTGCTCTCCGGCTGCGTCGCCGACTACGCCGTCGAGCAGCTGGTGGCCAACGACAACGACCCGTCCCGGGTGATCGTCCCCGGCCTCGACCGGGTCGCCTACCCCAGAGGACTGTAAACACCCTTCTACCGCCAGAAAGGCGATCCGCTCATGGTCGAGCCGAACGGCGCTACCCGGTCGAACCCATTCCTGGACCGGCTCCGCGCCGGCGAGCCGACCCTGGTGCTGGGCATCCGCTCCAGCCGCACCGCGGACGTGGTGCGGGTGGCACATGCGACCGGCTACCACGGCCTCATGATCGACCTCGAGCATTCCACCATGCCGCTGGACGTGGCGGCCGCGCTGTGCGGTACGGCGGGCGACCTGGGCATGACGCCGTTCGTGCGGATCCCCGAGCGGGATTACGGCACCATCGGCCGGCTGCTGGATTGCGGGGCGCACGGGATCGTCGCGCCGAGGGTGGAGGAGGTCGCCGACGCCGAGCTGATCAGCCGGGCCTGCCGGTTCCCGCCGCACGGACAGCGCTCCCAGCTGGCCATGGTGCCCCAGCACGGGATGCGGCCGACTCCGGCAACCGAGCTGAACCCCGCACTCGACGCCGCGACGATCGTGCAGATCCTGCTGGAGACCCCGAAAGGCATCGGCAACGCGGACGGCATTGCCGCGCTGCCCGGGGTGGACATGCTGGCCATCGGGTGCAACGACCTGACCGCCGAACTCGGCATCCCGGGCCAGTACGGGCATTCCGCCGTCCGCGAGGCGATCGCCACGGTCGGCGAGGCGTGCAAGCGGCACGGGAAGCTGCTGATGGTCGGCGGCATCTCGGACCGGTCCGTGGTCGACTCGCTGCCCGCGCTCGGAGTCAGCCCGGTGCACCTGACCGGTTTCGACACCGACCTGCTGTTCTCCGCCGCGAAAGCTCGCGCCGCCGCCTTCACCGAACCCGGCGCCCAGCGTTGATCCAGCCGACGACACCCTGAGGACGGCAACGACCGTGAACCCGAAATTCTCCGTGTGTACGCCGATGCGGAAGGCCGACACCAACACCCGCCCGGTCTTCCAGATGCCGGCCGGTGCCTGTGACTCGCACTTCCACGTGTTCGAACCCGGTTACCCGGCGGTTCCGGACCCGCAGTACACCTTCCCCGACGGGAACGTGGAGCAGTACCTACGGGTCTGTGACGTGCTCGGGATCGAGCGGATGGTGCTGGTGGCACCCACCTACTACGGCAACGACAACAGCCTCACCGTGGACGTGCTGCGCAAGCTCGGCCCACGCTGCAGCGGGGTGGTGCGGATCGAGGAGGACACCCCGGACGCCGAGCTGGACAGCTATCACGAACTTGGCGTCCGGGCGATCCGACTGGACCTGTTCGCCCGCCGGGACTGGCCGATCGAGGACATCATGGGGTACGTGCGCCGGATGGCCGCGCGCGCCACCCCGCGCGGTTGGCACATCCAGTTCTACACACCCGGCACCGTGGTCCGGGACCTGCTGCCCTACCTCGCCGACCTCGAGGACCAGTTCGTCATCGACCACATGGGCTACATGCTCGAATCGGACGGGCTCACCGAGGCCGACTTCGCCCGGCTGCTCGACCTGCTCCGCGGCGGCAACTGCTGGGTCAAACTGTCCGGCCCGTACCGCATCGCCAAGGACAAGCCGCTGTCCTCGGTAGAACCGCTGGGCCGCGCGCTGGTGGCCACCCGCCCGGACCGGCTGATCTGGGGCTCGGACTGGCCGCACCTGCCCAACGGCCAGCGCGACACCGGCGAGCTGCTCAACCTGCTCGCCGACTGGGCTCCCGACGAGGCCGACCGCCACGACATCCTGGTCACCGCGCCCACCCAGCTGTTCTTCAGCGGCTGATCAGAAGGTGAACAGGATCTTGCCGGCCCGGCGGAACCGGTCGGACCGGGAAATGGCCTCCCGGAACTGGTCGATGGGGTAGCTGGCCTCCACCGGAGCGCTGAGTGTGCCGTCGGCGACCAGCCCGGCGAGCTCCCGGTATCCGCTCTCGATCACGGTCCGGGGCGCCGAGGTCAGCCAGGTGTGCAGCCAGAAACCGTGCAGGCTGATGTCCCGGAAGATCAGCGCCGGGACCGGCAGGGTGGGCGGCTGGCCGGTGAGCGCGGAGTACGCCACCACCTTGCCACCGGGGCGCAGCAGCGCGGAAAGCTCGCCGGCCTGGCTGCCGCCGAGTGCGTCCACGATCAGCCCCAGCTGCTCACCGCCGAGCAGGGCACCCACCTGGTCGAGCAGGTCGGGGCCGGACACCAGCACGTTGGGCACGCCGTCCGCGCGCAGCTGCTCGGCGGCCTCCTCACGGCGCACGATGTTGATGGTGCGCAGCCCGGCCAGCCGGGCCAGGTCGACCAGGTAGCGCCCCACGGCGGAGTTGGCGGAGTTCTGCAGCACCCACGCGTCGGCCTTCAGCTCGCTGTAGTCGCTGAGCACCAGCCGGGCGGTCATCGGGTTCACCCCGATCATCGCGAGCTGGAGCGGGTCGGCCGATCCGTCCACGGTGACCGCGTCGCCCTCGGGCACGACCGCCCGCTCGGCCCAGGTGTTCTGTATCTGGCCGGGTAGCAACAGCACCCGCTCACCGACGCGCGCTGGGTCGACCCCGGCGCCCACCTCAACCACCCGCCCGACGCCCTCGTTGCCCAGCCGGGCCGGCAGGGCGGGACGCAGCCCATAGGTACCGCGGACCAGCAGCAGGTCGGACGGGTTGATCGGCGCCGCCTCCACTGCCACCAGCAGCTCACCCGCGGCGGGGCTGGGATCGGGCAGCTCGGCGAGCTCCACCACCTCGGACGGCTTGCCGAAGCTGGCGATCTGTAGTGCCTTCACGGCGTTCTCCTGTCGGTCGGACTGGCCACGAGAATCCTTAGGCACAGTTCTACTTCGAAACTCAGAGGCTGTAAAGGTCTTGAGCACTAAGACCTAGTCGCATAGCCTGGGCCGGTGGCTGAGGTTGTCGTGCCGCCCGAGGCGGCCGCGCTGATCGAGGTGCTCAATTCGCGCCACCTCGGCCCCCGGCCGGACCTGCTGAGCGATCCCGACCGGGCAACCAGGATGCTCACCCGCGCCGGGCTCGGACCACCGGACACCCGGCTGGAGCCGGAGTCGCTGGCCGCGCTGCGCACCGCTCGGGATGCCCTCAACGACGTACTCGACGACACGCTGGATGAGCCCTCGCACGAGCACGCCTGGGGGACGATCGACCAGGTCGCCGCCGGGGTCGGCCTGACGCTGCGGCTGGCTGCCGGGCCGACCGCGCGCCTGCGGCCGGCCGCGGATCTTGGCTCCGGGGAGACGGTGCTGGCCGAGTTCCTGATCAGGCTGCACCAGGCGATCACCAGCGGCAGCCTGCGGCGGCTGCGCCGGTGCGCCAACCCGGTCTGCGACATCGCCTTCTACGACGGGACGCGCAGCCGCACCCAGCGCTGGCACTCCTACGCCCGCTGCGGGAACCGGTGCAACGTGGCCGCGTACCGCTCCCGCGCCCGCCCCCACTGACCTGACCACACCCGGCCAGGCACCCGTGAGTGGTATTGGTCGCTATAGCGACCAATACCACTCACAGGCCATCGCGGCGGACCTGGTCAGTGAGGCGCCGGGGCCACCGCGGAGACCGGGTAATCCACCGCCAGCTCGCGCAGCCGGAATCGTTGGATCTTGCCGGTGGCGGTCTTGGGCAGCTCGGCGAGCTCGAGCACCGCGCGGGGGCGCTTGAAGGCGGCCAGCCCGGCGCGACAGAAACTGATCACCTCGTCGGCGTCGAGGTGGTCGCCGGGGCGGGGAACCACGAACGCGACCGGCTTGTCCAGCCCGTCGGCGTCGCGCACCCCGATCACCGCCGCCTCGACGATGCCCGGGTGCTCCAGTAGCCGGGCCTCCACCTCGGCCGGGCTGACCCAGATCCCGCCCACCTTCAGCACGTCGTCGGCCCGGCCGAGGCAG
>DASWST010000194.1:0-14830 GCA_036402515.1 Pseudonocardia sp. | reverse complement strand
CAACCGCCACTCACGACCCCTGAGCTGGTCATTGGAGGACGCCTTCGGCGCGCAGGGCCGCCAGCTGGGCGGGTGAATAGCCGTGCTCGGTGAGTACCTCGTCGCTGTGTTCGCCGAGCCGAGGGGGCACCCGGCGGACCTGGGCTGGGGTGCCGGAGAGGTGGATGGGGGCGCTGAGTGCTTGGACGGTGCCGGCGGTGGGGTGGTGCATGTCCAGCAGCATGCGGTTGACCTCGGTCTGTTCGTCGGCCAGCGCCTCCTCCAGGGTGCGGACCGGGGCGCAGAGCAGGTCCTGCTCCTCCAGCCGCTTGATCCAGTAGTCGGTGGAGTTGACCGCGAACCGCTCCCGGAAGATGTGCTGCAGCGCGGGCCGGTGCTCGATCTGCTCGGCCAGTGTGGCGTACTCCGGGCGCAGCGACAGGTCCTCGCCGAGCTCCAGCGCCATGCAGATGTCCCGCAGCGGGTTCTGCTTGAACGCGCCGACCACGCACACCGCCCCGTCGGTGGTCTCGAACACCCCGGACAGTGGCATGGCCGCCCAGTTGACCTCGCGGCCCCGGTTGAGCTGCATGCACGCCTCCTGCATCTGCATGTGCAGCATGGAGTCGTACATGGCCACCTCGACCTTCTGCCCCTGGCCGGTGCGGTCCCGGCTGAGCAGCGCCAGCAGGATGCCCTGCATCAGGTGCATGCCGGTGGTGTAGTCGCACAGCGTCGTCGGGTAGACGGTCAGCGGCAGGTCGTCGGACGCCCGCCGCCACATCACCCCGGAGTAGGCCTGGGCGAGCACGTCCTGCCCGCCCTTGTGCTTGTACGGGCCGTCCACGCCGAACCCGGTGCCGGACGCCCAGATCAACTTCGGATTGACCGCCTTCAGCTGGTCGTAGCCGAAGCCGAGCCGCTCCATCACCCCGGAGCGGAAGTTGCTGACCACCACGTCGGCGTCCCGGACGAGCTCCAACACGACCTGTTTGCCCTGGTCGGAGCGGGTGTTCACGGTGACGCTGCGCTTGTTGCGGTTGATGCTCAGGAACACCGGGTTGTCCAGGCCGGCCGGGTCCACGATGGAGGTGCGGGACAGGTCGCCGGTGCCCGGCCGCTCGATCTTGATCACGTCGGCGCCGAAGTCCCCGAGCAGCTGGGTGCAGCTGGGGCCGAGGTAGACCTGAGTGAAGTCGACGACGCTGACGCCGGATAGGGGTTGCTCATTCATGCGGGTACCTCCGACAGCTCGTCCACGGTTGCGTTGGCCGACGGCACATCGCCGGGGTCGGCGCCCTGAGCGCGCATCCCGGCCCGGATGGCCGCCACCGGCACGTCCCGCACCGGGGTGCCGGCGTCCACCGCCAGCGCCGCCGCGATCCCAGCCGCCTGGCCCATCGCCATGCACGGCGGGATCTCCCGGGACATCCGCTGCGCGTCCGGGGTGGCCGAGTAGTGCCGGCCGGCGACCAGCAGCTGCTCCACGTTGCGCGGCAGCAACGCCCGGTACGGGGTGTAGTAGTCGCGGCCCCGGCACACCGTGTCGGTGAAGTGCCGCCGGGTCACCACGTCGTCCTTGGTGACCACGTACTCGCCGGTCAGCAGCCGGGTCTGCCGCACGCCCATCTGCTCGGCCACGTCCAGCACGTAGCTGTCGGCGAACCCGGGCAGCACTTCGCGGACGTACTCCACGGCGGACGCGATGCGGGAGCGGGCGTCGAACTCGGCGGCGGTCAGCGACTCGGGGTCGGCGCCGTCGTAGCCGGTCAGGTGCGGGCAGTTGCACCAGACCACCCCGGGCAGCGGCGTCTTCAGCCACCACAGCTCCCACGCCCCGCCGAGCATCCGCTTGACCGTGCGGTTGATCGCCCGCGCCTCCTTGGGGTGCTCCTGCTCGAACCGCTCCGCGGTGGCGGTGTCCACCCCGCCCAGCCGGAACACCAGGGTCACCAGGTAGCGGTCGTGCACGTGGTCGGCGCCGGCCCGGGACGCCACGTCGATGTCCCCGGTGGTGTCGATGACGACGTCGCCGAGCACCGCCTGCGGGCCCGCCTTGGTCTCGCAGACCACGCCGCGCAGCACACCGTCACGTACCACCGGCCGGGAGAACCAACTGTGCAGCCGCAGGTGCACGCCGCTCTCCCGGACCAGGTCGTTGGACACCCGCTTCCAGCCGTCCGGGTCGAAGGCCACCGCGTAGCAGATCGGCTTGGGGTTGGTGTGCGAGTGGAAGTCGTAGGCACCCCACCGGGCCCACTTCGCCCACATCGCCGGCGAGGCATACCGGTCGGCCTTCGGCGGGTAGACGGCCAGCCCCATGGTGGCCAGCCGGTCGATGTACTCGGCGACCACCCCGGTCACGGTGATCTCCTCGCCGTTGACCATGTCATCCAGCACCAGCACCATGCCGCCGGAGGCCAGCCCGCCGAGCGCGGAGTACCGCTCCACCAGGGTCACCGAGGCGCCCCGCCGAGCGGCCGCGACCGCCGCGCTCACCCCCGCCGGCCCGCCGCCGACCACCACGACGTCGCTGCGCCGGACCACCGGCGCGGCCACCTCGTCGAGCCGAATATGCATCCGGGAACCCTCCTCATTCACCGACTGGTCTCATTCACCGACTGGTCTCATTCACCGACGTAGACCTCGCCGCGCCGGCGAGCGACCAGGTAGAGCACGATGCTGAGCGCGCAGAGCACCGCCACATAGCAGGGGAACAGCCAGCCCAGGTGCGCCCGTTGCAGCCACACCAGCAGGTAGGACGCCGTCCCGCCGAACAGGGCCACGCCGATGCCGTAGCCGATGCCGCACCCGGCCGCCCGGCACGCCTTCGGCATCAGCGACGCGCCGACCACGTTGTACAGCGTCATGTTCAGGATCAGCACCACGCCGCCGACCAGCAGCACGGTGGCCAGCGTGCCGATCCCGGGGCCGGTGTAGGCGAGCATCAGGAACACCGTCGGGATGGCCAGCACCCGCCCGACCAGGAACACCCGGGACAGCTTGTATCGGTCCGCCCACCCGCCGACCAGCGGTGAACCCAGCATCATGATCAGCCCGAGGAGCGTGGTCAGGCCGAACACCGCCGTCGCGTTCTCGTGGAACCCGGCCCGGGCCAGGCTGGGCAGCCCGACGTTCCAGGCGTAGTTGAACGCCTGCGCCGCGCCCACCACGAAGACCACCGCGAGCACGCCCACCCAGTGCCGTCGCACCATCCGCCACACCTCGCCGCTGGACGCGTGGGCCCGGCCCGGGTCACCCGCATGCAGGGTCTCCGGCAGTGTGCGGCGCAGGTAGAGGGTGAGCAGGCCGAGCAGCGCGCCGAACACGAACGGAATCCGCCAACCCCAGTCGGACATCGCGTCGTTGCCGAGCAGCGCACTGGCCGTGAAGCTGACCAGCGAAGCACCCAGCAGACCGAGGTTGACGAACATGCTGATCACCCCGCCGCCCCAGCGGGCCTCGTGCCCTGGTGGGGCCAGCTCAGCGGCGTACGCGCTGGACAGCGGCGCCTCCACCCCGGTTGAGATGCCCTGCGCCAGCCGGCAACCGACCAGCACCACACCGGCCCAGGCACCGATCTGCGAGTAGGTCGGCAGCACCGCGATGACCAGCGTGGACACCGCCATGATCGCGACCGACAGCAGCATCACCGCGCGGCGCCCGACCCGGTCAGCAACGGTGCCGAGCAGCACCCCGCCGACCGGCCGGGCGGCGAACCCGACGGCGAACACCGCGAGCGCACTGAGTGTGGCGGACAGCGGGTCGACATTCGGGAAGAAGTGCGGCCCCATCAGCGCGGCCAGCAGGCCGGCCGCCTGCCAGTCGTACCACTCGACGGTGTTGCCGAGCCCGAGGCCGACCAGGGCACGCCGGTTGCCGGCGCGCGGCGGAGCATCAGTGGTGGAGGACATGTTTGCCACACCTTCAGCCGGGGACGGTAGCCGGCGGAGCCGGCGGGGCGGGATAGGCCGGGGGACGGAAGGACGCGCGCTGGGCGAGTCAGGACGGCATTCATCACCCCGCCGCGCTACGCGCAAGGAGGGTGATTACCAGGTTGGGGGCGTGATCACCCAGACGGCGGTGCACTTCTCGTCGCCCGCGTTCACGTACCAGTGCGGGATGGTCGAGGCGTACCGGATCGAATCGCCCGGATAGAGGCGATGCCGAACTCCGTCCAGGTACACGTCTTTGACACCGGAGAGCACCAGGCCGAATTCTTCGCCGTTGTGCTGGAAGGGTGTCGCGCTGCTGTCGTTGCCTGGCATGGTCTCCACCCAGGTCACTTCCAGAGCGCCGTTCAGATCGGGTGTGAGCAGGTGGAAGGTGGCATCGTCGCCGGCCCCATGGCTGTCCAGCCGACGCCGGTCGGCCTTGCGGACAACGGGTGAGCTCTGCACTTCGACGTTGAACAGCCGCCCGACCGGAATGTCCAACCCGTGTGCGAGCTGGACCAGCGAGGTAAAGGCCGGGTTGGCCTTTCCCCGTTCGATCTGACTGATGATGCCCGTGCTCAGCCCCGATGACTCACTCAGCTGCTCCAGGGTCAGCCCGCGTTCCTTGCGCAAGGCGCGGACCGTGATCCCTACCGCGTTGAGCAACTGCCCGGCCTCCGAGCCGTTCTCCGAAACCTCGGCCTGAGTCACGTCCTTCAGAATAATGAAGTTCTTCACTATGTCAACGGTCTGTCAACGGTCCGCCATCAAGCAGGCCGCGCCTGAAAAGGTTTGCGGAGCCGGCTGCCAGGTCACCGGCGTCGACTTCCAGGTCGTCCTTGACTGAAACCACAATCGCTTTCAGACTCCTCATGTCACCCGATCGTGGCATCCATCACACGAACGAGTGGTAGAGCCCACGACACTGATGCACCAACGAAGGAAGCGGTGGCCGCCACGATCCGCGACGTCGCGCATGCGGCGGGCGTCTCGCAGTCGACGGTCTCGCGCGCGCTGTCGATGCCGGACCTGGTCAACCCGGCCACCCGGGCGCGGGTCATGTCGGCGGCGCGCAAACTGGGCTACCAGCCGAACCGAGCGGCCCGTGGGCTTATCACGGGCCGGACCGGGAACCTCGGCCTGATCGTCCCCGACCTGGCCAACCCGTTCTTCTCCACCATCCTCAAGGGTGTGCAGGCGGCGGCGCGGGCCGCCGACTACTCCGTCTTCGTCGCCGATACCGACGAAGAGGCGAGCGCCGAGGTCGAGCTGTTGCGCGCGCTGGCCAAGCAGGTGGACGGCATCGTGCTGTGCTCGCCACGCAGCGCGGACGCCGGGCTGGCCGAAATCGGCACCGATACCCCGCTGGTGCTGATCAACCGCCACTTCGACAACCGGCCGAGCGTCACGTTCGACAGCGCCGACGGGATGCGCCAGGCGGTCGAGCATCTCGCCGCGCTGGGGCACCGGCGGATCGCCTACGTCGCTGGTCCGCGCACGTCTTGGTCGAACGGCGAGCGGGAGCGCGGCCTGCGCCAGACCGCCGAGGCCACCCGGTCCGACATCGTGCACCTCGGCTACTTCCCGCCCTTCTTCGACGGGGGCGTCGCCGCCGCCGACCTCGCCGTCGCCTCCGGCGCGACGGCCGTGATCGCCTACAACGACGTCGTCGCGCTCGGGCTGCTCAGCCGGCTCGGCGCGCGCGGCGTCTCCGTGCCGGGCCAGCTCAGCGTCGTCGGGTCCGACGACATCGGGATGTCTGCGATGACCCATCCCGCGCTGACCACCGTCTCCGCCCCCACCCACGAGGCCGGAAGGGCCACGGTCGCCCTGCTTCTCCAGCTCCTCGCCGGCGTAGCTGACACAACCGCGCTGCACCGCGAACTCCCCACGCAGCTCATCGTGCGCGCCACCACCGGCGTTGTGCCCGCACCTGATCACCGCGCAGCGGAGGTCACTCGATGAAGGGATCGACCTGATGAGGACGCGTTGGCGGACGGCCATCACCGCAACTGGGATCTCCACCCTCCTGTGCCTGGCTGCCTGCGGCGCCCCGACCCCACCAGGTGGCGCACCGGCTTCGGCCGACGCCCCGGTACCGGAGAAGCCAGCTGCCCCCGTCACCCTCAACGTCCTGGACGTCGCCGGTGACCTGCAGCTCACCCAGCCCATCATCGACGAGTTCGCCAAGAAGAACCCGGACATGGTGTCCAGGGTGACCTACGAGAAGGCCACCGCACCGGACATGGCCGGCAAGGTCAAGGCGCAGCAGGACGCCGGGCGGATCGGCATCGACCTGGTGCTCACCGGCACCGATGCACTGTCTGCGGGCATCCAGCAGAACCTGCTCACTCCCCTGGTACCCAAGTTCAACTCTCGGCTACCCGGGATGAAGGACTACCTCGAGCCGGCGGCCGCGATGCAGAAGTTGGCCGGCGAGTACGGCGTCCTGATCACGTACTACCCGTCGGGGCCACTCATGGAGTACGCGCCTGACCGGGTTGCGAACCCGCCGTCGACCCCGGAGCAGCTGCTCGCCTACGCCCAGGCACACCCCGGCAAGGTCGGCTATGCCCGGCCGGCGAACTCGGGCCCGGGCCGCACCTTCCTGATGGGCCTGCCCTACATCCTGAAGGACCGCGACCCCAAGGACCCGATCAACGGCTGGGACAGGACCTGGGCCTACCTGAAGGAGCTCGACAAGACCATCACGAACTACCCGAGCGGCACCTCGGACACCATGAAGAACCTGGCGAACGGGACCTACGACATCGTGCTGACCACCACCGGCTGGGACATCAACCCCCGGGCGCTCGGCACCGTCCCGGCCAACTACAAGGTCAGCACCTTCCAGAACTTCACCTGGGTCACCGACGCGCACTACGCGACGATCCCGAAGGGCGTCTCGGCGGACAAGCAGGCCGCGGTGCTCAACCTGCTGTCGTTCATCCTGAGCCCCGAGCAGCAGGCCAAGGCCTACGACAAGGGCTTCTTCTACCCCGGCCCGGCCATCAAGGGCGTGACGCTGGCCATGGCCCCCGCCGAGAGCCAGCAGGTGATCGCCCAGTTCGGCCGCCCGGAGTACGACGCGCTGATCGCGAACAACCCGAAGGCCGTCCCGCTGGAGACCAAGCAGCTGGTCGAGGCGTTCGCCCGCTGGGACCGCGAGATCGGCTCCTGATGCCAGGGCCATCCGACAAGGCGGCGTTCTCCGAGCTCAGGCTGGACAACGTCGGTCGGCGCTTCGCGGGCAAGGACGCGCTCGTCGATCTCAACCTGACCATTCGGGCCGGCGAGTTCATCGCCCTGCTCGGCCCGTCGGGATGCGGCAAGTCCACCGCGCTCAACTGTCTGGCCGGGCTGCTCCCGCTCAGCTCGGGGAGCATCTGGCAGGACGAGCGGCGGATCGACTCGCTGCCGCCGGAGAAGCGCGGGTTCGGCATGGTGTTCCAGAGCTACGCCCTCTTCCCGCACATGTCGGTGCGCCGCAACATCGCGTTCGGGCTACAGATGCAGCGACTGCCCCGCACCGAAATCAAGCGGCGCACCGAGGAGGGGATCCGGCTCGTCCAGCTCGAGGAGCACGTCGACAAGTTGCCCGGACAGCTCTCCGGCGGGCAGCAGCAACGGGTGGCCATCGCCCGCGCGGTGGTGCTCGAGCCGTCGCTGGTGCTGATGGACGAGCCATTGTCCAACCTGGACGCCAAGCTGCGCCTGGAGATGCGCACGGAGATCCGCCGGCTGCACCAGTCGCTAGGGCTGACCACCGTCTACGTGACGCATGACCAGGAGGAGGCGCTGTCGCTGGCCGATCGTCTGGTGGTGCTGCGCAACGGCCGGATGCAACAGATCGGCACCTCCGAGGAGCTGCACACCCGGCCGGCGAACTGGCACGTAGCCGACTTCATGGGCTTCCGGAACATCTTCGAGGCCGAGGCGAGCCGTGTGTCGGGGTCCGAGGTGCTCGTGCGGGGCGACGGGCTGTGCCTGCTCGGTACGGCAACCTCGGAGATCACCGCGAACGACCGGGTGAAGGCCGCCGTCCGGCCCGAGGACATCCTGGTCACCGACTCCCCGTCCGGCGAGAACCTGATCGAGGCGACCGTCGAGGTGGTCGAGTACCAGGGCAGGGAGCTGGCGGTGGAGGCGCGCACACCCAGCGGCCTGGCGCTGCACCTGCGCACCGAGCGGCGCCTGGCCCCCGGCGACGGCGTCACGCTGACCGTGTCAGCGGACCGGCTGCTGGTCTACCCGCTGGAGGCGGACGACCGGGCCGCCGCCGCGCTGGTAAAGGCTGGGGCAACGTGAGCGTGACGGTGGATCGGGCCGCCCAGGATGTCCGGCGGGGCCGGGATCCGGGGCTGCGGCACCGGCTGGCCGAACGAGGGGTGGACCGGCAGCTGGCGTTGCTGATTCCGGCCGTGCTGTTCGTCGTCCTGCTGTTCCTGTACCCGTTCCTGTACGGCCTGCAGCTCTCGTTCGCCCCCGCCAAGGGCGGCCCGCTGGCCAGCTACGTGTCGTTCTTCTCCGACCCCTACCAGCGCAACACCATCTGGCTCACGCTGCGCCTGGCGCTGCCCGCCGCGCTGATCAACGTGCTGGCTTCGGTGCCGATCGCGTACCGGATGCGCGGGAACTTCCGGGGCAAGCGACTGCTGACGATCATCCTGGTGGTGCCCATCACGCTCGGCACGGTGCTCACCGCGCAGGGCCTGCTCAACTTCCTCGGCCCGGCCGGCTGGTTCAACAAGGTTCTCACCTCGGTCGGGCTGCTCAGCTCGCCGGCGCACCTGGTGCAGAACTACTGGGGCGTGCTCTTCTCGCTGATCATCACGGGGTTCCCGTTCGCGTTCCTGCTGATCCTGTCCTACCTCTCCGGTATCGATCCGACGTTGGAGCAGGCCGCCGCCACACTCGGCGCCGACTGGAAGCAGCGGTTCCGCCGGATCACCCTGCCGCTGCTCGCGCCGGGGCTGGCCACCACGTTCTGCCTGGCGTTCGTGTTGGCATTCAGCGTGTTCCCCTCGGCGGTACTGGTCGGCAATCCAGCGGGTGAGACCCGGGTGCTCTCGCTGGCCGCCTATCAGGCCGCATACGAGACGTACGACTACTCGCTCGCGTCGGCGATCGCGATGGTGATGGGTGCCGTCGAGCTGATCGTCATCGGGCTGGTGCTGCTGTGGCGCTCGCGGCTCTACGCGGGCTCCACCGGGGGCAAAGGCTGATGGCCACCACCATCGACACCGCGACCCCGGCACGCCCGCGCCGCCGGCTCGTAGCCAGCCCGGGGGCCTGGCTGATCTGGGCGGTCGTCGCGTTCTTCCTGATCAACCTGTTCGGCGTGGTCGGGTCGGTACTGGTCAGCTCGTTCGGCACGAGGTGGTTCGGCACCTGGCTCCCTGAGGGCTTCACCGCCACCTGGTACAGCGCCGCCTGGGAAGAGTTCGGGCTGTTCAACGTCGTCAGCGTCACCCTGCGGATCTCGCTGCTGGTTGTGCTGATCTCGGTGCTGATCGGTGTACCGGCGGCCTACGTGCTGGCCCGGCGCACGTTCCCGGGCAAGAAGATCATTTACCTGGCGTTCCTGCTGCCGATCCTGATGCCGCCGATCACCTACGGCATCCCGCTGGCCACCGTGCTGTACAAGTTCGGCTTCGCCGGTCACACCTCTGGTGTGGTGATGGCGAACCTGGTGCCGTCGGTGCCGTTCGTGATCCTGACGATGACGCCGTTCATCGAGCAGATCAACCCGAGCATCGAGTCCGCCGCCAGGATGTGCGGCGCCGGCGTGCGTGCGCTGTTCCTGCGCGTGCTCGGCCCGCTGCTGGTACCGGGCATGCTCGCCGCCGCGATCCTGGTGCTGGTCCGCACGGTCGGCATGTTCGAGCTGACGTTCCTCACCGCCGGTCCCGATTCGCAGACCCTGGTCGTCGCGCTCTACTACTCGATGTCCGCGGCGGGCATCAGGGCGCAGCAATCAGTGGACGCGATGGCGGTGATCTATACATCCACCATGCTCGTACTGCTGGTGACCGCACTGCGCTTCGTCAACCCCACCCAACTCGTGGCGCGGGCAAAGGAGACCCCGGAGCCCTGAGTCCGCCGCGCCGACTCAGAAAGCGGGCGGGACTCCTTCCACGCCGACCAGCCGGGCGGTGCTGACCTCATCCCGAATCGCCTTGATGCCCTCATACGCCGGGCCGTGGTAGAAGGACTCCCATGCGTCCCGCGAGGGGAACTCCAGGAGCACCAGCCGGGCCGGCTCCCAGTCCCCCTCGTAAATCTTGTGTGCCCCGCCGCGCACCAGATAGCGGCCACCCGCCTCCTCAAGCGCCGGTCTCACCTTTTCCATGTAGGTCCGGTACCGCTCAAGATCCCGGATCTCAACGTCGACGATGACGTAGTACGAACCGGAGGCATCACTCGGCGTAGCTTGCGGAATCGTGGTCATGGCATCTCCGATGCACGAGGGAACCCCGGCCACCGATGGTTCCACCACACGTGCCGCGGGTCATCCTCAATATGGCTCGCACCGCGCAACTCATGAACCGCCGACGATATCTCTCGTACTCCTGTTCGCAGTGAGTCTTGGTGCCGGTGTTCTCAGCGGGGTCGTTGGTACAGGCTCCTCCATCATCCTGCTACCCATCCTCGTGTGGTTGTACGGGCCGAAGGCCGCCGTCCCCGCGATGGCGATAGCTTCCGTACTGGCGAACCTGGCGCGCGTCATTGCCTGGTGGCGGTCGATCAACTGGCGCGCGGTACTTGCCTACTCGATACCAGGCATGCCCGCCGCGGCGTTAGGTGCTCATCCGGGTTCGGTCTCACTGGCGGAGCCTTTCTGGGCACAGAAGCCGCAAGCGCGCTCACGCTGTACCTCAGTAAGATCACGACATTCAACCAGATGGGGGCGCTCCCCCTTGACCTCATCTTCCGAGGACTCACAATTGGAGCGGCTCTCATGCTGGGAGCGTTCGTTGGCAAACTCATTGTCCTACGCGTATCAACCGCGTGGTTCCACCGAGCTATCGATGCCGTACTGATCTGCGCCGCCGGCGGGCTCCTTATCACCGCATATATCAAATAAGACGCTCAGGACCTGTCGTTGAGGTGGCGCCGGGGCGAGTGCGCACGGTGGCCTCCTCAGTACGGATCCTTCGGCGGATAGTCGCCGTGCCGGTGAACGATCTTCCAGGCGCCCTGCTCGCGGCGATAAACGTGGGTGACCCGGAGCGTGTAGGCCATCGGCTTGCCGTTGACGGACACGGTGCTGTGTTCGAATCCGATTGTGTACGCGAGGCCACCGCTCGCTCCCGCGGCCATGACCTCGAACCGATAATCACGCAGGTCGGAAAACCACGACGCAACCGTGTGAAAGGCCTGGCTCACGTCGCCCCAGCCGCTCCGCATAGGCATGGACGCACCAAACAGCGTCACCGGGCCGCTGTGCGACCAGGTCTCCATGCGTGGCTGGGCGTCACCCTCATGTAGCGCCCTCTCGGCGGCCAGCTGACGCGGCAGCATCTCGGCCAGGAACTCGTCGACCTCAGATGTCATGATGACCTCCGATACAGCTACACTACTTTGAATACAGTAAGGATGTATCTAATGAGCGAGGCTGTCAAGAGGCGCTACGACTCCACCCGCCGGCGGGTGCAGGCCGGGGAGAACCGTCGCCGCATCCTGCACGCTGCTCAGGACCTGTTTATCGACAAGGGCTACGGCCAGACCACCATCGCCGACGTGGCCAGCGCGGCCGGGGTGGCCGTCGAGACTGTCTACGCGGCGTTCAAAAATAAGCCGACCCTGCTGCACCGAGCGTGGGACGTGACCGTCGGCGGCGACGATCAGGACACGCTGCTCCATGAGCGCCCCGAGCTCCGTGCTGTGCTCGACGAACCTGATCTGCCCAGCCGGCTGAAGAAGCACGCGGCCGTCAACACGGCGGTCATGCGGCGCACGGCCCGCCTGCATCTTGCCGTGCATGGCGCGGCGGCGAGCCACCCTGTCGCCGCGGCGATGCTGATCGAGATCGACCGCCAGCGGCTGGAAGCTATGGCCATCCACGCCCGCGCTGCTGCCGCAACCGGACAGCTGGCGGTGTCCGAGGAAGAGTGTCGGGACGTGCTGTGGTCGACAAGCGACGGGTCACTCTGGCACCGGCTCGTTGAGCAACGCGGCTGGCCGGACAACCGGTATGCCGCGTGGCTCGGCCAGCTCTGGGTGTCCCTCCTCGTCGCACCCTGAAAGCTGCTCCGCTTGATAGCCGGACGCCTCGGCACCATGTGGCGCTGTGGCTGTGGCGTACCCATGGCCCGTCACCTCACGGCATTCGGCCACCGGGTGCTCGGCATCGACATCAGCCGCACCCAGATCGAGCGAGCCGAACGACTCGTTCCCGACGGCAAATGCGGGCTGATGAAACGGCGCAAGGCCTACGGTCGAAGCCGAACGCGCATTACGGCTAGCAAGTGCCAAACCATCACCGCCAGAACGGAGCGACCATGTCCGTCGGCGAGATCCGCTACCTCCAGATCCCAGCCGCTGACGTGGAAACCGCCGCTGGCTTCTACGCGAGCGTCTTCGGCTGGGCCATCAGGAACCGTGGCACCGACGAGGTCGCCTTCGACGATGCCAGCGGCCACGTCAGCGGCACATGGATCCGCGACCGGCCACCCTCCGGCCAAGCCGGCCTCCTGGTCTACATCCAGGTCGACAGCGTCGAGGCGACCCTGGAGATAGTCACGGAATGCGGCGGCGAGATCGCCTCCGCGATGACGACCCAGGGTGCAGGGGAAGCCTTCGCAACCTTCCGTGATCCCGCCGGCAACGTCCTCGGCATCTTCCACGAGGGCGGCGCTGACGCCATCTAGCAGCGTCGGGCCACGGTGGACGTCAGATCCGGTCCATCCGAAGTCAACGCCCGGACTATCACGACGCCGCCTCCGGCGGCGCTGGCCGGCTTTGCCGGCCCACCGACTCGCGCCCTCTACCTCCGGCCCGGGCGCGGCCGGCGGGCCGAGCCGGCCCAGACCAGCGTGATCTCCGCGTACGCCGGGGTGATCCCGATGATCAGGTGGTCATCTCGAATACTCGCTAGCTGGTATGTGCATCTGCGGGTCACCGGGGGTAGCAAATACCGGCTCGCCGCGATGACCCTGAGCCCTTCCTGAGAGAGGCTGTTATCGGACCAACTCGGGAAAGGGTGGGCATCATGAACACCACGACCGCCGCCACATTGAGCAAGCGAGACCGTGCCGTACTGCACGCCGTCGCCGCCGGGCGCTGCCAGATGTCCGGCGGCTGCGGACCGACGCTGGTTATCGTGCTACGCCGACCAGTTCGCCGGCGCGCGCCTGATCGGGGGCCGGACTCATCGCAGTCCCCCGCTCGGCGGCCGAATCGGCGCGGCTCACCCGAACGGGCAGGACCTTCCTGGCCCGGCCTGGCGCACCCCTCCTAGTACGGCTGCATCAGCGGAAGCGATCTGACCGTATTTAGGCCGAGCTGGGGGGAGCCGACTGATCAAAGGCCTTTTGGACTGGTCAAAGAGTCATAGGAGAAACGGTGCTTAGCGAGAGTGAACGGCGACGGCTCGACGACATCGCCCGCCGCCTTACCGCCAGCGACCCCGATTTCGTCGCGTGGATGACAGCTCAGCGCACCAGCCGCCTGCGCATCCCAGGGCGCTGCTACACCATCCTGATTGCCCTGTCAGTGGTCTCGGCGGTGATCTGTCTGGCGCTCATCCACGCGGGCGCCGGGCCGGCCGCCGTCCCAGCTTTGGCACTAGCGGCGGGGGCATTCTTTCTGCGCCGCCGGCGATTCCCGGCGGCGGCGTCCCAGCCGAGGTGACCGCTCGGACCTACACCCCCGAAGCCCGCTCCGGGAGGAACCGACCCATGACCACCGACGAGAGGTGAGCCATTCGACCTGCTCCTCTGGCTGGGGGACATCTCTCGGTGCAGATATCCGGTGATCGTGCGGTGCCGCCGGCTGCGGCAGCGGATCGCTCGGGCGACTCAGTTGACCGTCCTGACGGTGCTGTCGGCAGACGACGGCGTGGACGAACTTGCTGTTATCTCTGACCGCAGGCGACCGAGTGCCCGATCAAGTATCAGCGCAGGTTACCGGGGCTCTCGGCATAATCACGATCATCGGCCCGGTACTTCGCAGCTTTGGGCTTCTAGCAGTTCGACCCGCCAGGCAGCGACAGTCGGGTCTCCACCGAAGCGATGCTGGTGGGCGGGCGTGCAGCACTTCACGGACGATGCACGAACGCAGGTGACGTCCCACAACTCCACGGTAGGTCAGGGGCAGCTAAAATCCGCTCCCGTTGTACGTCCAGGATAGACAGCAGCGCCCGCCACAACGATCACACCGAGATCCACCGCAACCTTCCAAGAGCGTTTCTGGGCCGTCCAGAGGTTGGGGAGCGCCGAGAACCCGGTAGAACTCACGAGAACGTTTCCGCAGCTCAGCGGGTATGCCCCGCTCCCCCGGCACTGGTCCGGAGAAGCGGGGCGGACGAGCTGGCCTGTAAGCCGGATATAGCGGGAACCGCAGGTCAGCGCTCATTTTCGCTGTCCTGGGCCGTGGTGGGGCCGTCGACCACCGGCTGCCGGTTCGAGGCGTCCTCGGCCAGGCCTGCCGCTTGGGTGACGGACTTGGTCAGGTACTTGGTCAAGGCGCCGCCTGCGGCGGCGCGGGCCGGCTTTGCCGGCCCGCCGACCACGCCCTCTACCTCCGGCCTGGGCGCGGCCGGCGGTCCGAGCCGGCCACGGGCACACGGCGGCGTCTCTTCCTTGGGACGGCAATGTGCGCTGATGGCCGGGATCACTCAGCTGGCACGGTCAGATCGTCGGAACAGGCACCCCACACATCCGTCGTTGTGCCGATCGCCCGATCAAGCCGGT
>DASWST010000193.1:0-25047 GCA_036402515.1 Pseudonocardia sp. | reverse complement strand
TCTCCCGGCCGCGGAAGGACGCCGCGTGCTCTTGCTGGTACGACTCGAGGCCGCGGTAGGGGCAGACGGCGTGCTCGGCATCCGGGCTCTCCCGGGCGGTCTTCCACAGTGACTGCCACGCGGTCAGCCCGTACAGGCCGTCCACCTCGGGGCGTGGCGTCGCCGAGCGCGCCTTTTCGATCAGGACGCGCAGTACCAGTTCGAGCTGCGGCCAGCTCGCCGGTACAGCTCGTCCGTTGCACCAGTCGTGGACCCGCTTGTGTGAGGGAGGGGTGAGCGTCTGTCCCCGCTGGTCCTTCTTCCCGGGGTCGAGGATCCGCCCGGCGCCGCGTTCGATGCTCTCGTACGTTGGCTGGCCCGCCGCGCTGCGCAGCAGCACCAGCCGCTCCACGAAGACCTGTTTGGGCCCTTCCGGCATCCCTGACCCCTCCCCCGCGAGGCTCCTGGACCGGAATTGGCGCGACGGCGGACTGAGCGGAAATTTTAGCGGGAGTGATCACGGCGGGGGCCCGTGTGCTTGTTGGCGCACTCAACAGTGTGAACCGCTCAGCTCGTGAATCTGAGGACCTGAGCGGTCGGGCGCAGTGCCGAAATCCCCGACTCGCTTGGTGAACAGGGCTGCCCGGTGTGCTGAGAGCCCCGACTCAGTGTGCTGAGAGCCCCGACTCGCCGGCCGTTAGCGACCGCGGCTAGGTGAGGTCGGTGAGGGATTGGCGGAGGAGGGTTCGGGCGGGGGTGGGGTTGTCCCAGAAGACCATGTGGCCAGCCTCGGGGACCTGCACGAACTGGGCGGCCGGGTTGGCGGCGCGGGCTTCGGTTACGCCGGCGGCGGTAACCACGGGGCTGTCCGCGCCGTGGATCAGCACCGTGGGGGCGGGGACCTTGGGCCAGGCGTCGAAGAAGTTTTCGGTCTCGAAGCCGGCGTGGGTGGCGGCCACCGCGTCGGGGTTGCAGCTGGACAGCCAGCGGGCGCGCAACTCCTGCTCGCGGCGCGGCCAGCGCGGCCAGGAGCGCGCCACCTCGTCCGCGTCGGTGCCCCGGGCCGCCTCGGCGAGCTGGCCGAGGAACGCCGCCAGAGTGGTCGGGTAGGGGTCGCGCCCGGGCCCACTCATCGGCGGGTCGACCAGCACCGTGCCACGCAGCGCCGCCCCGCCGGCCGCCACCGCCGCCGCGATCCGCGCGCCCATCGAGTGCCCGAGCAGCAGCGGGCGGTCCAGGCCAAGGCCGGCGATCACGGCGAGCGTGTCCGAGGCGTAGTCGTCCAGGGTGTACGTCGCCCCGGAGTCGGACAGCCCCCGCCCGCGCACGTCCAGCACGATCGGCCGCACCAGGTCGGTCAGCTCGCGGGCCACGAAGTCCATGGTGATCGCCGGACTGGTGATCCCCGGCAGCACCACCAGCGGCACGCCGTCACCGCCGTAGTCCAGCGCGTGCAGCCGGACCGCGCCGTTGCGCACCCAGCGGCTGGTCGCCGGCACATCGGCCAGATCGGCCAGCGCGGACTGGAGCACCGAGCGGGCCATCAGACCGCCACCCCGGCCGAGGCCAGCGAGCCCAGGTAGGCGACCGCGTCGGACAGCTCGATCACATCGCCGTACTTGGCCTGGATGTCGAACAGGTTCGCCCGGTGCGGCCCGTCGGCCCGGTCGCCCACGCAGTCCTCGGGCACCAGCACGTCGAAGCCGGACTGCACCGCGTCCACCACGCTGGCCCGGACACACCCGCTGGTGGTGGCCCCGCAGATCAGCACGGTGTCCACCCGCAGCCCGGCCAGCAGCGCCGCCAGGCCGGTACCGAAGAACGCCGAGGCGCCCTTCTTGTTGATCACGTGGTCCGCGCTGGTCCTGGGCAGCCGGGCATCCACCTCGGCGGCCGCCGTGCCGTCCAGCAGCACCCGCATCCCGGGCGCCTTGCGCAGCCAGGCAACCCCGCCGCCGTCGATCTCCGCGACGCTGTAGGAGATCGTGGTGAACACCACCGGGACCGAAGCCGCCCGCCCAGCGGTGATCAGCTCGCCGGTCGCGGCGACCACATCGGACAGGTCCGCCCCGGTGGGGAACGCGGGGTCGGTGAAGCCGTTCGTCAGATCCACCACCACGATCGCCGGCCGTGTCCCGCGAGGGACGGTGCCACCGAATCCGGCGCGTGCGTAAGTCTGGTCGGTCTCGCTGCCGTGCAGGCTCATGGGTGTTCCCTCCGCGCGCTCGCGCATGCGTCGATCGCCTCGACGATGGTCTGGTAGCCGGTGCACCGGCACAAATTGGCGGCGACCACCTCGCGGATCTCCTCCTTGGTCGCGTCCGGGCGCTCGCCGAGGTAGCCCTCGGCGAGCATCAGGAAGCCCGGGGTGCAGAACCCGCACTGCAGCCCGTGATGCGCGCTGAACGCCCGTTGCAGGTCGCCCAGCTCGCCGTTCGGCGCGGCCAGCGACTCCACGGTGCGCACCTCGCAGCCCTCGGCCTGTGCGGCGAACATCAGGCAGGCCCGCGCCGGGGCGCCGTCCACCAGCACCGTGCAGGCGCCGCAGATGCCGTGCTCGCAGCCCACGTGGGTGCCGGTCAGCCGCAGGTCGTGGCGCAGCACGTCGACCAGCGTGCGACGCGGCTCGACGGCCAGGTCGTGCCGCTCGCCGTTCACCGTCAGCTCGATCAGCTGGATCTCGGTCACACAGCCTCCCTCGGGGGCACCAGCGGGTGCTCGGTCACACCGGCTGCCTCTCCAGGACCTCGACGGGGGTCCCCTCCAATGCCCGGTACACCGACTCGCGCGGGATCGGGGTGTCGTCCAGTTCCACCCCGGTGCCGCGCAAGGCGTCGTTGACCGCGTTGAGCACGGCGGCCGGGGCGCCGATGGTGCCGCCCTCGCCGACCCCCTTGGCGCCGTTCTCGGTGAACGCGCAGGGCGTCTCCAGGTGGTGGATGGCGACCTCGGGGATCTCCGCGGCGGTGGGCACCTTGTACTCCATGAAGCTGGGGCACAGCGGCTGCCCGGTGTCGTCGTAGGTGACCTGCTCGAACAGTGCGCCGGCGATGCCCTGGGCGATGCCGCCCCGGCACTGGCCCTCCACGACCTGTGGGTGGATGGCCACTCCGCAGTCCTCGACACACACGTAGCGCAGGATCTTCACGTCGCCGGTGCCCCGGTCCAGCTCGACCACCACGCCGTGGGTGGCGTTGGCGAACGTGCCGTCGCCGGCCACATCGAAGCTCGCGGTCGCGGCCAGCCCCGGTTCGACGCCCTTGGGCAGCAGGTGCGCCTTCAGGTAGGCGATCTCGGCGATGTCGGCGTAGGACAGGCCCCGGTCGGGGTCGTCGCGCAGCCGGACCCCGCCGGCGCCGTCCAGCTCGGTGTTGTCCAGGTCGGTCTCCAGCAGGTGCGCGGCGATCTCCCGCAGCGTCTCGCCGAGCTTCCCGGACGCCGCGCCGACCGCGCTGCCGCCAATGGTGATCGACCGGCTGGCGAACGAGCCGAAGCCGTAGGTGACCCTGTCGGTGTCCCCCTGGACGATCTTGACGTGGTAGATGTCCAGGCCCAGCCGGTCCGCGACGATCTGCGCCAGCGTGGTCTCGTGGCTCTGCCCGTGGCTCATCGTGCCGCTGGTGACCACCACCGTGCCGGAGACGTCCATCCTTATCTCGGCGATGTCGAATCCGGGCACCACGGACATCTTGCGCGCCGCGAACGCCCCCGAGCCGTACCCGGTGCGCTCGGAGAAGCAGGAGTAGCCGATGCCGATTACCCGGTCCGCCGACTCCGCGCGCACCTTGTACCAGCCCTCGTCGCGCAGCACCTGCTCGCAGAGATCCAGCGACTCGCGGTACGAACCCGGGTCGTAGGTGATGTTGTTGATGCCCTTGTACGGGAACACGGTGATCACGTTGCGCCGACGCAGCTCCACCGGGTCCATCTGGAGCGCTTTCGCTGCCTTCTCCATCAGGCGTTCCATCACCATCACGTACTGCGGCCGGCTCACCCCCCGGTACGGCCCGGTCGGCGCCTTGTTCGTGGTGACCGCGCGGCCGCGCACCCGGTACGCCGGCAACCGGTACACCCCGGGCATCTCCGCCGAGGCCATCAGCGGCTCGATGCCGGCGGTGAACGGGTAGCAGGAGTACGCGCCCATGTCGCAGACGATGTCCACGTCCAGGGCCAGGATCGCGCCGTCCGCGTCGAAGGCGGCGCGCGCGTCGTAGCGCTGCTCGCGGGCCAGGAACGCGGCGGTCAGCGCGTCGCGGCGGTCCTCGATCCACTTGACCGGCCGGCGCAGCGTGAAGGCGGCGGCCGCCGCGGCGATCTCCTCCCGGCCGACCACGCACTTCTGCCCGAAGCCGCCGCCCATGTCCGGCACGGTGACCCGGACCTGCCGCTCGGGCAACCCGGCGCAGCGGGCCAGCACGGTGCGCACCTGGTGCGGGATCTGCGTGCAGGTCTGTACCCGCAGCTGCTCGTCCCGGTCGTCCCAGTCGGCCACCACGCCACGGGTCTCCAGCGGCAGCGCGTTCTGTCGACCGGTCTTGGCTTGTACCCGCACCACGGTGTGTGCCTGGTCGAAGACCTCGTCGATGCCTTCGGTGGCGAACATCGACACGTCCACCAGCGTGTTCGCCGGCGCCTCGGTGTGCACCAGCACCGCGCCGGGAGCGAGCGCGGCGGTGTCGGACATGACCGGGTCCAGCTCGTCGTACTCGACGACGGCGAGCTCCACGCCGTCCTCCACCGCGTACGGGTCGCGGGCCACCACGATGGCCACCGGCTCGCCCACGTACCGCACCCTGTCCCTGGCCAGCACCGGCATGGCGGTGGGTACGAACTCGTGCGGCGGCCGGTCCAGCACCGCGGTGATGTCGGCCAGGCCCAGGTCCTCGGCGGTGAACGCGGCGACCACGCCGGGGACGGTGCGCACCTGCGACAGGTCGATCCCGGTGATCCGGGCGTGCGCCACGCTGGCCCGGACGAACTGGGCGTGCAGCATCCCGGGCAGGGTGAGGTCGTCCACGAAGCGGCCCCGGCCGGCCAGCAGCCTGGGGTCCTCCTTGCGGGGCACCGAGGCGCCCACCCAGCTGCCGTCCCGGCGGAACCCCGGCTCCCGTGTCACCGTGCCCCCTCGGCTTCGGCGCGGGCCCGCTCGGCGTCGGCGCAGGCCTGCTCGGCTTCGGCGCAGGCCCGCTCGACGAGCGTGCGGACCAACCCGCGTCGGTAGTGCGCGCTGATCCCGGGCTCGTCCCGCACCTGTACGGCGTCGACCGCGGCTTCCGCCAGGTGCGCCCAGAGCGCCGACTCAGTGTGCTGAGAGCGCCGACTCGCGGGCAGGTGCGGGACTACGAACGGGACGGGGGCTACGCCGCCGAGCACTACTCGGGGGAGGTCCAGGTCGACGGCGGCGGCAACGATGGCGAAGTCGCCTCGGCGCTCGGCGAACTCGGTCAGGGTGGCCCGGGGCGCCGGGCGGGGGAAGACCACCTCCACGATCAGCTCGTCGGGGGCCAGCGCGGTGGTGAACACGCCCTGGAAAAAGTCACCGGCGGCCACCGAACGGCGCCCGGCCGGCCCCTCTACGAGGATCAGCGCGTCCAGCAGCACCGCGAGCAGGCACCACTCGGCGGTGGCGTCCGCGTGCGCCAAGCTGCCGCCGATCGTGCCCCGGGTGCGGATCGGCAGGTGACCGACCCAACGCATGGCACGGGACAGGACGTCGAACTCGGGCCCGAGCGAGGCGGTCTCCACGGCGTGGTGGGTGACCAGCGCGCCGATCCGCAGCGCGGCACCGTCCCGGCGGATGTGGTCCAACCCCGGCACCCGGCGGATGTCGACCAGGTGCTCGGGGCGGGCCAGCCGGAAGTTCATCATCGCGACCAGGCTCTGGCCGCCAGCGATGATCTTGGCGTCGTCCCCGAGGTCGCGCAGCAGGCCCACCGCGCCCGCCACGGATCCCGGGCGGTGGTAGCTGAAGGCAGCCGGCTTCATGTCCTCAAGCCTGGACCGTCGTATCGTCCGAGGAGGGCGCGGCCGAGGAGGACGCGGGCGAGGAGGACGCGGGCGGCTCCTCCGAGGTGATCCGGTCCAGCTCGCGGCCTCGGGTCTCCGGCCCGACCGCCGCCATCCACAGCACCGCGACCAGCACCACCACGGCGAGCACGGTGAAGGTCAGCGGCAGGCCGAGCACCGGCCAGAGCAGGCTGCCGAAGATCAACGGGGTGAACCCGGTGACCACCCGGCTGGCCGACGATGCCCAGCCGAAGCCGCTGGCTCGCAGCTCGGTCGGGTACAGCTCGGAGACGTAGGCATACATCACCGGGATCACCATCAGGATCAGGAAGCCGAACACCGCGATCATTGTCACCGCGGCCGCCGGCACCCCGAGCACCAGGGCAAACACCACCAACGCGAGCGAGGCCAGCGGCGCGGACACCCCGATCACCCACTTGCGCCCGACCCGCTCGACCAGCACCCAGGAGACGAGCACGCCCAGGATGCCGACCGCGTTCATCACCGTGGTGCCGGCGAACGCCGCGTACTCCCCCATGCCCTGGGCGCGCAGGATGGACGGCATCCAGCTCAAGGCGGCGTAGTAGACCAGCAGCACGGTGCAGAACAGCAGCCAGACCATGCCGGTGAGCACCGGGTTGACCGCCCACACCCGGCGCAGCTGGTCCACCCCGCCGATCAGCCCGGCGACCAGCCCACGCCGACCCGAGCGCTCCGGCGACACGGCCGGGATGTGGTACGGCTCAGGGGAGGCACCGGTCCGGGCCACCAGGTCGTCGATCACCGCGCGGGCCTCGGTCTCCCGGCCGGCCCTGGCCAGGTAGATCGGCGACTCGGGAACGCCCCGGCGCACCCAGAACAGCAGCACGGCGGGCACGATCATCACCGCCAGCATCCACCGCCAGTTCGCCGCCAGCGGCAGCAGCAGGGTGGCGGACACCCCGCACAGGGTGGCGCCGATCGGCCACCAGCCGTCCATCGCGGTCAGCACCCGGCCCCGCTGCGCGCGCGGGCTGAACTCGCTGACCAGCGCGTAGTCCACCGGGATGCACCCGCCCAGGCCGATCCCGGCGATGAACCGGAGCACCAGGAACACTCCGAAGTTGGGCGAAAGCGCGCCCAGCGCGGAGAACAGCGCGAAGATCAGCAGGGTCAGTCCGAAGGCCCGCTTGCGACCCAGCCGGTCGGCGATGGTGCCCCAGGTGATCGCGCCGGCGGCCAGCCCGATCAGGTTCGCGGTGGCCACCAGCCCGCGCTCGGCGGTGCTCAGATGGAACGCGGTACCCAGCAGTGGCGTCAGGAAGCCGTTCAGGGTGACGTCCCAGGCGTCGAACATGTAGCCCAGCCCGCCGATGATGAAGATCTTGCCCTGGACGCCCCACTTCCACGGGAGGTCCTGTACCACCTGGTCTCCGGTGCGCATCGCGTGGTCGCTCCGTTCGGTGTGGTCGGTCAGCAGGTGCGCTCAGCGCACGAACGGGTAGTGGAAGGACTCCAGGTCGGGGTCGTTGAGCGGCGTCCCCTGCCAGAGCCAGTCGTACGACACGTCGGATTCGCCGTTGAACTCGCGCAGCTTGCGGTCCCGCTCTTCCTGCTCAGGGCCGTCGGGCAGATGGTAGAAGCGCATGTTCGCCCAGGATGCGTCCTGCACCATGCCGGCGTGCTTGGCGCGCCGGCCGACGTAGCGGATCAGCGCCTGGGCGATGCCATCGATGGTGACCGCGCCCAGCTCCTCGGCCAGCACGGCGGCGTCCTCCATGGCCTGCGAGGCGCCCTGGGCCTGGTAGGGCAGCATCGCGTGGCAGGCGTCGCCGAGCAGCGCGACGTGCCCGTCCACCCACACCGGGTCGCGGCGGCGGCGGAACAGCGCCCACTTGGAGGTGTCTCCCTCGGCCTTGGACAGCATCGCTGGGACCCGGTCGTCCCAGCCGGGAAATGCCTCGGCCAGCTCGTCGGCGGTGGCCGGCGCGGCCCAGCTCTGCTCGATGTCCAGGGTGTTCGGCACGATCGCCACGACGTTCAGGAACTCTCCGCCGCGGATGCAGTAGTGCACCAGGTGCCGGTCCGGGCCGTACCAGATCGTGGAGTGGTAGCGGTCCATCAGGAACCGGGTGGCCGGATCGGCGGCGATCTTGTCGCCGGGGATCAGCGCGCGGTAGGCCATCTCCCCGGAGAACACCAGCGTGTCCGGCAGGCCCATCGCGTCACGCACGCTGGACCGGATGCCATCGGCGCCGATCAGCACGTCGCCACCGAACCGCCGCCCATCCTCGGTGACCGCCACCGGGTGGGCCGGGTCGGCCTTGTCGATGTCGATCACCTTGGCGCAGGTGTGCACCTCGACCACCGGTCCGGGACCGTCGGGGTCCAGGCAGGCGTCCAGCAGAGCACGGTGCAGGTCGGCGCGGTGGTAGTGCCAGTACGGCGCGTTGAACTCGCGCTTGACCCGGTCACCCAGCGGGATCTGGGCGATGATGCCGCCGTCCCGCCAGCGCCGCCGCACCTGGTCCTGGGGCTCGGTCTTGATCTGCTCGAGTCGATTGCGCAGCCCGAGGCCGAGCAGGATGCGGCTGGCGTTCGGCGCGGTTTGGATGCCGGCCCCCACCTCGCCCAGCTCCGGCGCCTGCTCCAGCACGGTGGTACGCAACCCGCGCTGGCGCAGTGCGAGCGCGGCGGTGAGCCCTCCGAGACCGCCACCGGCGATGGTGACTGAATACGACTGGCTGGGCGGCACAGCTTCCTCCACTAGGCATCGACGTGCCGGAACCGCTCCCCGCCGTCCACTGTGGATAGTTGGCCAGGGCGACTTGCTGTTGGTCTCTCGGCAGCTCAGGGCATCCAGTTCTGCGCCCACGGGAGATAATCCGAACACTGACGATCCGAAAAAGCAAGTACCGGTGAGACCTGTAACGCGTCAGAAACTCACGAATCAGCCGAGCTCAGCCGCCGCCGAGCTCAGTCGTCCACCAGGCTTTCCCAGTGCTCGCTCAACGCCGTGAGCTCGCGGAGCAGGTCGGTCTGCCGGTCCGCGTCGTAGCCCTTCATCAGCAGTACGTCGAGCTCCCTGGCCCGCCGGTCCGCGTCACGCAGAGTCGCGACGCCCTCGTCGGTGAGAAACAGCAGCCGCTTGCGGCCGTCCTCGGCCGGCGTCTCACGGGTGATCAGCCGACGGTCCTCGAGGCGGCGCACGATACTGGCCATGGTCGACCGGTCCAGCGCCACCGAGGAGGCCAGCGAGCCCTGCTCCACCCCGGGATAGGCGTTCACCGCAGTGAGCACGGCGAACTGCGGCCCGGTGAGCGTGGCGTCGACCAGCCGCACCCATGCCGCCACGTACGCCTGGTGCAATCGCCGGGCTACGTAGCCCGGTGCCGCCAACAGCTCCGGAGGAACCGGAAGCCCATTGGAGTCCCCGTTTCGCGCAACACCACCCACACGACAAACTCAACCACGCTTGGTATCCGAGCGCTCCCGGCGCCCCCGAAAACCAACCGCGCGTGGCGCCGACCGCGTCAGCCCGCCGACGCCCCGGGAGTCAGCCCGCCGAAGCCCGGGCAACCAGGCCCACCAGCTGGTTGATCAACCCGTCGGTCAACGCGACGGTGAACATCTCCCTGGCGCTCGGCATGCCCAGCTCCCCCATCACCACGGCCACCGCCTCGGTCGGCCGGGAGTAGGGCCACATTCCGGCCACGATCACGATGACCGCGCCGGCGAAATGGAGCGCGGCGAGCTGATCCAGATGAGGAAGCTGGGCGCGGACCAGTGCGGCGAGCCGGCCGCTGTGTTCGGCGGCCCGCCGCTTGAACGTCCTGGCGAAGTCGACCGAGATATTGCGCTCCAACACCCCGGCCATCGCCGAGATCAACTCACAGAGCAGCGGATCGGCCAGCAGCGCCCGAGCGACCGCGGAGGCCACCTCGACCTCGCGCCGGTATTCCGGGCCGGTCTTGGATGGCGTGCCGAAGCTCACCGCCAGCCCGTCCAGCCAGGCCTCCCAGGCCCGGTCCAGCACCTCGAGGAAGATTGCCTCCCGGCTATCGAAGTAGCGCAGCACGTTGGACTTGGCCAGCCCTACCTGATCACTCAGCTCACGCAGGCTGATCTCCGCGACCGGGCGCTCGCGCAGCATCGCCACGGCCGCTTCCAAGATTGCCGCGCGGCGCGCCGCGACCTGCTCTGGCCGGCGGGCACGGCGGAATCCACACGGCCCGGCGGTCATCGGGCGAGGCTATCAGACCAGCAGAATTTTATTAACAGACCAAGCGTCTCTTGTTTTATAGCCCACCGGTTCGTTACTGTCGGCCCCGCCAACGCACAGCGCCGAGGAGGCCACCATGGCACCACCGGACGTCGACGTCCCCGACCTGACCGGCAAGCTCGCCGTGATCACCGGCGCGAACAGCGGCCTCGGCTTCGGGCTGACCGGCCGGTTCGCCCGCGCGGGAGCCGAGGTGATCATGGCCGTGCGCAACGAGAGCAAGGGCGCCGAAGCCGTCGAGAAGATCCACGCCGAGCTTCCAGACGCCCAGCTGAGCACCCGCCGGGTAGACCTGGCCTCCCTGGCCAGCGTCGCGGAGCTGGGTGAACGGCTCAATGGGGACGGGCGCCCCATCGACTTCCTGGTCAACAACGCCGGCATCATGGCCACCCCAAAACGCGAGCTCACCGAGGACGGCTTCGAGCTGCAACTGGCCAGCAACCACCTCGGCCACTTCGCGCTCACCGCGCACCTGCTGCCGCTGCTACGCGCCGCCGGCGGGCACGTCACCACGCTGGGCAGCCTCATTGCGCGCACTGGACAGATCCAGTTCAGCGACCCACAGAGCGAGCGGTTCTACTTCTCCTGGCGCGCGTACGGACAGACCAAGCTCGCCACCCTGATGTTCGGCCTAGAGCTGGACCGACGCAGCCGGGCCGGCGGATGGGGCATTCGGGCCAACTCCGCGCATCCCGGCCTGACCAGGACCAATCTGCAAGTCACCGGGCCGGCGCGGGGCCGGAACTCGGCGGGCCTCGGCCTGCGCTTCACCGAGCTGTTCCACTGGGTGCCCTGGTTGTGGCAGGAGGTCCCCCAGGGCATCCTGCCCGCCCTCTACGCGGCGACCAGCCCGGATGCCGAGGGCGGCGGGTACTACGGCCCGAAGGGACCCGGCGAGCTCACCGGCGCCGTGGCACCGGCCAGGGTGCCGAGACAGGCCCGCAACACCGACCACGCCCGACGGCTGTGGGAGCTCTCCGAGCGCCTCACCGGGGTCAGCTACCCGGCCATCCCCTCCGCGAACCGGTCCTGACCGGCGCCATCCGGCACGGCCGGGTCGTCGGGATCCGGCACGGCCGGGTCGGCCGGATCCGGCACGGCCGGGTCGGCGGGATCCGGCTCGGCCGAGTCGGCGCCAGCCGCGGCCGGGTCGGCGAGCAGTGTGGCGACCGCGTCGGTGATCACCTTGCGCCGCTGGGCCCGGCTGTGCTGACTGAACAGCACGGTGAACTCGGGCGTCATGGTGGACCACATGCCGGCCACGGTGAGCACTAGCCCGAGCAGGTCCGCGGCTGACCAGCGGGTGGTGAGCCGGCCGGCCCGCTGCGCCGCGTCGATCGCGGCCACCTTGTGCCGGTTGCTCTGCACGATGACGTCCAGCAGCGACGTAGTGTCCGCCCGCTCCAGGCGGTACCAGGTGGCGATCCGGAGAATCTCTGGATGGTCCTCGTAGCCGTCGTAGAGCCGCCCGGCGTACTCGGGCAGGTCGGTGGGATCGATCGGCACTTCGCGCACCGTGTTCACCACGATGGCGTCGAAAACCGCGTCGAACACCGCGTCCTTGCTGCCGAAGTAGTGGTAGATCTGCGCCTTGTTCGCCCTGGCCTGCTCGGCGATCCGGTCAACCCGGGCACCGGCGATCCCGTACCCGGCGAACTCCGCCGTCGCGGCGTCAAGCAGCCGTTTCCGGGTGGCCTCAGCGTCTCCGACCATGCCACAGGTTAGCTGACTAACCGTCTAGTTGACAACTGGGTCAAGCCGATGCTTCACTCTAACTAACCGTTTAGGAAGCCTTCTGGAGGAGCGGCAATGAGCAGGGTCTTTTTGGTCACCGGCAGCTCCCGGGGCCTGGGTCGGTCGATAGCCGAGGCTGTGCTGGAGGCCGGCCACCAGCTGGCGGCCACCGCCCGCACGCCCAGCCAGCTCGACGACCTGGTCGGTAAATATGGCGACCAGGTGCGCGCGGTCGCCCTGGACGTGACCGACCCGGCGGCGGCTGAGGCTGCGGTCCAGGTCGCGGTGGAGGCGTTCGGCCGCCTGGACGTGGTGGTCAACAACGCCGGCTACGCGAACCTCGCCTCCGTTGAGGACATCACCGCCGAGGACTTCCGCCGGCAGATCGACACCAACCTGTTCGGGGTGGTCAACGTGACCAAGGCGGCCCTGCCGGTGCTGCGCGAACAGGGCTCCGGGCACTTCATCCAGGTCTCCTCCGTGGGCGGCCGGATCGGGGCGGTCGGGCTGTCCGCCTACCAGTCCGCGAAGTGGGCGGTCGGCGGGTTCTCCACGGTGCTGGCACTGGAGGTCGCCCCGCTGGGCGTCAAGGTCACCGTGCTGGAGCCGGGTGGCATGCGCACCGACTGGGCCGGTTCCTCGATGGACATCCCGCCGGTCAGCCCGCCCTACCAGCAGACCGTCGGAGCGTTCGCCGAGATGACCCGGGCGAACAGCGACGGCGGTGCGAGCGACCCGGCCAAGGTGGCCCAAGTGGTGCTCCAGCTGGCCGACATGGACGAGCCGCCGCTGCGGCTGCTGCTCGGCAGCGACGCGTACACGATCGCCACCGCCCTGCACCGGCGCCTCGGCGAGGAGGACGCACGCTGGCGGGAGCTGAGCGCGTCCACCGACCACGACGAGTTCACCGCCGAGCACCTCGCCGCACTCGCCGCACACTTCTGACCAGCTCACAACCCGTGAGTGGTTAGCGTTGCTATAGCAACGCTAACCACTCACGGGCCATTCAGCCGGGCCAGCTCGGCCGCCATCCCGTGCTCGTGCTGGTCACGCAGCGCCGCGCGGGGGCTCCACCGCCCCTTCATCACGAAGATGAGCAGCAGGACGACCACAAGGTCTCAGATGGGCAGCCGCTGCGACCGACCGATGGCCAGGCCGGCCGCGATCAGACAGATCAACGTGCCCAGCACGAACCACGGTTTGCTCGCGTCGGCGTGCACCCTCTGGTACCCGATCTGCTGGCCGAGGGTGTCGTAGACCTGGTGCAGCTCGGCGTTGCTCTGCGCCGGGTAGAACTGGCCACCGGACATCTGGGCGACCTGCTGCAGGGACGGGTCGTCCACGGGAACCGGAATCTGCCGGCCGTCCAGGTCGATGGAGCCGTACGGGGTGCCGAAGGAGATGGTGCTGATCGGGATGTGCCGCTGGCCGGCCCTGGCCGCCACCGCGAACTCGTCCTGGCCCACCGTCTGCTTGCCATCGCTCATCAGCACGATCCGCGCCGGCGGCGGCCCACCCTCGCTGCCCGGGATCTGCGCGTTGAACGCATCGATCGCATTCAGCGCGGCGGCCAGGGCCTCCCCGGTAGCGGTGGACTCGGCCAGCTTCAGGGTCTGGATCTGGCCCACCACCGCTTCCCGGTCGGTGCTCGGCGGCACCAGGATGGCCGGCGTGCCGGCGAACGACTCCAGCCCCAGGTTGATGGTGGGCGGCATGCCACGGACGAAGTTGGACGCCGCGTCCTGGGCGGCCGCCAACCGGCTCGGCGACACGTCGGTGGACTGCATGGACAGCGACACATCGATGACCAGCACCACGGTGGCCCGGTTGCGGGGGACCTTGGTCTCCGCGGTCGGCCCGGCGAGCCCGACGGTGAGTAGCAGCAGCGCCACCGCCAGCAGCGCCGCCGGGATGTGCCGCTGCCAGCCGGGCAGCCGGGTCGCCACCCGCTCGAGCAACGCCAGGTTGCTGAACCTCAGCGCGGCGCGGAACCGCCGTTTTTGCGCCCAGAGGTAGCCGGCAACCAGGGCGGCGACCGGCACGAGCAGCAGCAGCCACCAGGGCTGGGCGAACCCGTCGATGGCCATGTGGCGAGTGAACCCGCCCGGGCATGTAACCGGGGTGAAGGCCTGGCGCCCTCTCAGCAAACCGGCCGGCAGCCAGCCCCGCCTCACCGCCCGCCAGCCGCCCGAAATGATCGCGTGGCGCACCGCCCGGGCCGTCGGTGGCCGCTATTCTCCCCGGCAGGCGCCGGTTTCCCGCTCCATGGCGTGGCGCTCACCACCGCCGGGGGCGGGAATTTGCATCCACCGGCAGCGCACACCACGATCACTGAACCCACTCACAGCAACACCCACTCACAGCAACACCCACTCACAGCAAGAGGTGATACGCGGTGCGCCAGGACTGGGACGACGACGAGACATCGACGCCGGGCGGCGGGCTGACCGCGTCCTGGGCCGCGGTGTTCCGCGACATGCGCAATCTCGCCGTCGATCTGACCGTCGCCGGCACCCAGATGGCCCGCCAGGTGCCGCTGCCACCGATCGGCCAGCTGGCCACCGGTTGGACCCGGATCGAGGACGCGGTGCTGCGGGAGGTGAAGAGCCGGCTCGACCAGGTCAACACACCGAACGACTACCGCCCCACGCAGCACGCTCTCCGGTCCGGCGGCAAGCCGACTCCCGCGCAGCTGCTCGACGATCTGCTCGGCGCCTCCATCGACGCGGACACCGCCGGCAGCAGGGAGGAGCTGTACCGCTCGCTGCTGCTGCGGTTGGTCCCCGACGAGGCGCGCATCCTGGCCGCGCTGTCCGACGGCACGCCGTATCCGCTGGTGCACGTGCAGTCCAGGGCGAACGGTGGGCGGACCGTGCTGTCCAACGCCTCCACCGTGGGCCGGGCCGCCGGGGTACAGGTTCCGGACGCGGTCGGCACCTACGTGGCGCACCTGCGCACACTCGGGCTGGCCGAGGAGGGGCCGGCCGACGACGGGCTGGGCGTGCAGTACGACATCCTGCTCGGCGAGCCCGGCGTACGGCGGGCCGAGGAAGAGGCGAAGGTGCACGGCCGGCTGGGCGCCAAGGTGGTGCGCCGCACGTTGCGGATCTCCCCGCTGGGCCGCGAACTGTGGAAGGCCTGCCGGCCGGACGACCTGCCCGAGCCCGGGCCGGAGAGCGTCTCGGACGAGCAGGAACTGGATTCTGACGGGGTGGCCCCAGTGTTGCGGTCCCCGGTGCCCGGCCCGCACTTTCACCCGGACACCGTCTACCGACCGAGCTTGAGCGGCACCCTGAACGGCGCGCCGAGCGCCAGCCCCTCGTCCGGAGCAGCCGGCGGACCCCCATGAGCACTCCGGCCGAGATCCTTGAGGATGTCGGCCGCAACTGGTTCATCTACGCCTCGATGCCGATCATCGCCGCCGCGATCGGCTACGTGACCAAGCTGGTCGCCATCGAGATGATGTTCCGACCGCTGGAGTTCGTCGGGCGCAAGCCGTTCCTGGGTTGGCAGGGCGTGATCCCTCGGCGGGCCGCCAAGATGGCCGGCATCGCCTGCGACACGATGACCAGCCAGCTGATCACCCCGGCGGAGATCTTCGGCCGGCTGGACCCCCGCCGGGTCGCCGAGGAGATCGAGAAGCCGCTGCTCGCGTCCATCGAGGACATCACCCGCGAGGTCGCCGCCGCCACCCAGCCGGATCTGTGGGAGGCGCTGCCCAGCCGGGTCAAGAACCTGATCGTGGAGCGGATCCAGAGGCAGTCGCCCAAGATGGTCGAGAAGGTCATGCTGCAGATGCAGCAGGACATCGACTCGGTGTTCGACCTCAAGGAGATGGTCGTCACCCACCTGGTCCGGGACAAGGCGCTGCTCAACCGCATCTTCCGGGAGGCGGGGCACAAGGAGTTCAAGTTCATCGCCAACTGCGGCGCGCCGTTCGGGTTCGCCATCGGACTGCTGCAGACCCTCGCCTGGGCGGTCTTCCGCGAGCCGCTGCTGCTGCCGGCGTTCGGTCTGATCACCGGCTGGGCCACCGACTGGCTGGCGCTGAAGATGGTGTTCTTCCCGGTCGAGCCGAAGCGCTACTTCGGCCTGTTCACCTGGCAGGGGCTGTTCCTGCGCCGGCGCGCCGAGGTGGCTCGCGACTACGGCGACCTGATCGCCAGGGAGATCATCACGCCGCGCAACGTGGTGGAGGCGGTGCTGCGCGGCCCGCTGTCGGACCGGCTGTTCGCGCTGGTGCAGCGCGAGGTGTACCGGTTGGTCGACGAGCAGGCCGGCTTTGCCCGCCCGCTGGTGGTGGTCGCCGTCGGCGGCAGGCAGTACCAGCGGATCAAGCAGCTGGTCACGGTCAAGGTGATGGAGCGGTTACCGGAGACGATGTCCGCCGTGGAGGACTACGCCACCGACGCGATGGACATCCGCAACACGCTGATGACCAAGATGCAGCAGCTCACCCCGACCCAGTTCGAGCGGCTGCTGCGGCCGGCGTTCGAGCAGGACGAGTGGATGCTCATCGCGGTCGGCGCGCTGCTCGGCTTCTGCGTCGGCGAGCTGCAGATCCTGATCGTGGAGTTCCTCGCCCGCTGACCGCTGGTCAGTCCTGCTTCGGCGCCGGCGGCGGGAGGCCGATGGCCCGGGTGAACTCGGCCTTGGGCTCGTGGATCTGCTCCAGGGACACCACTTCGCGGCGGAACAGCAGCGCCTGCGTCCAGTCCGAGCAGACCCGGAACTTGCGGTTGAACGTGGGCATCCGGCTCAGGTGGTAGGTCCGGTGCATGAACCAGGCCACGAAGCCCTTGAGCTTGATGCCGTAGATCTCCGCCGCGCCCTTGTACAGGCCCAGGCTGGCCACCGAGCCCGCGTAGCTGTGCTTGTACGGCTTGAGCGTCTGGTCGCGCAGGTGCGCCACGATGTTGTCGGCGAGCTGTTTCGCCTGGCGGACCGCGTGCTGGGCGGACGGGCTGGTCTTCGCCTCCGGGTCGTCCTTGGACAGGTCGGGCACGGAGGCGCAGTCACCGGCGCTGAACACCTCGGGGCTGCCCTCCACCTGCAACTCGGCCGAGCAGATCACCCGGCCCTTGTCGTCGCGGGGCAGGTCGGTGTTGGCCAGCATCGGGTTCGGCTTGACCCCGGCGGTCCAGACGATGGTGTCCGCGTCGAACTCGGTGCCGTCGTCCAGCACCACGTGGCCGCCCTCCATCGACTTCACCCGGGTGTCCAGGAAGACCTCGATGCCGGACTGCAGCAGCTGTTTGACGGTGTACTCGCCCATCGGCGCGCTGACCTCGGGCATGATCCGGCCGGCTGCCTCGACCAGCACCCAGCGCAGGTCGCTCTCCTCGATGTTCTCGTAGTACCGGCTGGCGTAGCGGGACATGTCGGCCAGCTCGGCGAGCGCCTCCACCCCGGCGTAACCGCCACCCACGACCAGGAAGGTGAGCAGCTTGCGGCGCAGCTCGCGGTCGATCGTGCTGGACGCGTCATCCATCCGGGACAGCACATGGTTGCGCAGGTAGATGGCCTCGGCCACGGTCTTGAAGGAGATGCCCTGCTCGGCGAGGCCAGGAATGGGCAGCGTGCGGGCCACCGATCCGGGCGCCACCACCAGCACGTCGTAGCCGAGCTGGCTCACGTTGCCGGCGGACGACTCCACCGTGACCTCTTTGCGCTCCCGGCTGATCGCGGTGACCCGCCCGGTGAGGATGTGGCATTTCCGCAGCGTCTTGCGCAGCGGAACCACCACGTGCCGGGGCTCGATCGAGCCGGCCGCCGCCTCCGGCAGGAAGGGCTGGTAGGTCATGTTCGCCTGCGGATCGACGACCGTCACCGACGCCTCGTCAGCGCCGAGCTTCCGCTGCAGCCGCAGGGCGGTATACATGCCGACGTATCCGCCGCCGACGATCACGATGCGCGCGTTGCGTGCCATGTTTCTCATGTTCCCATCAGGTGGCGGACCACACCCGTACTTATCGGGTGAGCCTTATCGCGTGACCGGGCCTACTATTTCGCGCGCTGCTCCGCGCGCAATCCGGCCAGGTCGGCGGCCGTGCCGAGTACCGCCCGCAACATCGCCGGGGTGAGCCGGCCGGTAAAAGTGTTCTGCTGGCTCACATGGTAGCTGCCGAGCAGGTGCAGCGGCTGGCTGCCTGGTCGGGCCAGCTCGACGTGCGCGCCGTGCCCGAACACCGGGCGGGGCCTCGGAATCGTCCAGCCGCTGGCCGCCAGCACCGGTAGCAGCGCCTGCCAGCCGAACCCGCCGAGCACCACCACCGCGCGCAGTGTCGGGGTGAGCAGGCTCAGCTCGCGCAGCAGCCAGTGCTGGCAGGCGTCCCGCTCGGCCGGCGTCGGCTTGTTCGCCGGCGGGGCACAGTGCACCGGCGAGGTGATCCGGGTGCCGTACAGGCTCAACCCGTCCCCGGCGTGCGTGGCGGTGGGTTGGCTGGCTAGGCCTTCGGCGTGCAGCGCGGCGTAGAGCACGTCCCCGCTGCGGTCTCCGGTGAACATCCGACCGGTGCGGTTGGCGCCGTGCGCGGCCGGAGCCAGGCCCACGATGAGCAGCGAGGCGTCCGTGGGGCCGAAGCCGGGCACCGGGCGCCCCCAGTACGTCCAGTCGGCGTAGGCGGCCCGCTTCTCCCTGGCCACCTGCTCCCGCCAGGACACCAATCGGGGGCAGCGGCGGCACTCGCTCACCGCCGAGTCCAGCTCCTCTATCGTGACCGGTATGACCAGTGACGGGTCCGAGGCGGCCGGCATCTCGGATCGGCTTGAGTCGGCCGACACCAACAGCCGGGAAGAACCCGCCGACGATCTGGTCACCACTCGGCACACGTTACGCACCGCCGCCGGGGAGCTGGCGTACACGGCGACCGCCGGCCGGATCGTGCTGCGCCGCGAGGAGCACACCGACGGGGTGTTCGACGGGCACAAGCCCAAGGCCGAGGTGTTCGTGGTGGCCTACACCGCCGACCGGGAGCCCGGGGCCGACCCCGCCGAGCGCCCGCTGACCGTGTCGTTCAACGGTGGTCCCGGCTCGTCCAGCGTGTGGCTGCACCTCGGGCTGCTCGGCCCGCGCCGGGTGCTCTCCGGTGACGCGGGCGCGCCGGTGCCACCGCCATACCGGCTGGTGGACAACGCCGAGTCCCTGCTCGCGCACTCCGACCTGCTGTTCGTCGACCCGGTGTCCACCGGCTACTCGCGGGCGGTGACCGGCGGCAAGCCCGCGGACTTCCACGGGTTCACCGGCGACCTGGACGCCGTCGCCGAGGTGATCAGGCTCTGGGTGACCAGACAGCAGCGCTGGCTGTCCCCGAAGTACCTGGTCGGCGAGTCCTACGGCACCTTGCGCGCGGCCGCGCTGGCCGGGCGGTTGCAGGACAAGTTTGGCCTGTATCTGAACGGGCTGATGCTCATCTCCACCGTGCTGGACATGGGTTCTATCCGGTTCCACGAGGGCAACCTGTTGCCCTACTCGCTGTACCTGCCCAGCTATGCGGCGGCCGCGCACTACCACGGTCTGCACGGTTCGCGGGAGCTGCGCGAGGTGCTGGCCGAGGCCGAGGAGCTGGCCGAGCGGGACTACCCGTGGGCGCTGGCCCGGGGCGCCCGGCTGTCCGATGCGGACACCGACCGGCTGGTGGCGGCGCTCGCCTCGGTGACCGGACTATCCGAGGACTACGTGCGACGGACGCGACTGCGCCTGGACAACCGGCGGCTCTTCCGCGAGCTGCTTCGGGACCGGGGACTGACCGTGGGTCGGTTGGACGCCCGGTTCACCGGCTGGGAACCCGACGACGCCGGTGAGCGCAACAGCTACGACCCGGCCCACGCGGCGATCAACGGGGCGTACGCGGCGGCACTGAACGCGCACGTACGCGGCGCGCTCGGGTATGCCAGCGACCTGCCGTACGAGATCCTCACCGACCGGGTGCACCCGTGGTCGTACCGGGAGTTCGAGGGCCAGGAAGTATCGGTGGTCGGCACGCTCAGCGCGGCCATGCGGGCCAACCCGCACCTGCGTGTACAGGTCGGCTGCGGCTACTACGACTGCGCCACCCCGTACTACGCCGCCGAGCACACAATGGCGGGGCTGGCCATCCCCGACGAGCTGCGCGGCAACATCGAGATGCGCTACTACGAGGCCGGCCACATGACCTACGTGCACGAGCCGTCCCGCCTGGCCCAGTCCGCCGACATAGCCCGGTTCGTCCGCGCGGGCTAGCCGAGCGGACCGCCGTTCGCCGTCCACACCACTCGCCGCACACCCTCTCTCGGCGCGGCACACCCGCTGCGGTGGGTGTGCCGCGCCCGAAGAGGGTGTGCGGACCGGTCCTGGCGTCGGCTGGTTCAGAGCAGCGAGAGTGCGATGCCGTCCAGGATGTCGTGCTCGCTGACCACCAGCTCGGTGATCCCGGCGCGCTTGGCCAGTTCATCGGCGAGCACCGCCACGATCAGCGCACCGCCGCCGATGACGTCTACCCGGCCGGGGTGCATCGCGCCGTACTCCATCCGCTGGTCCCTGTTCCTGGTCAACAACTCGTCGGCCACCCGGTGCAGCTCGGGCAGGTCCAGCCGGGACAGGTGGATCTTCTCGGCGTCGTACTTCGGCAGGTTGAGCGACACCGCGGACAGCGTGGTCACCGTGCCCGCGACGCCGACCCAGGTGCGCGCCTGTTCAACCGGGACCACCTCGAAGGCCTGGGCCAGGGTCCGCTGGGCGAGCTCGCGGGCGGCGGCGCGCTCCTCGTCGGTGGGCGGGTCGGAGCGCAGGCAGCGCTCGGTGATCCGCACGCAGCCGATGTCCACCGAGCGGGCAGCGTCAACCCGCACCTCGCCGTCATCCCGGGATCCGAGCACCACCTCGGTGGATCCGCCGCCCACGTCGACCACGACGAACGGGCCGTCCTCGGCGGGCAGGTCGCCGACCGCGCCGGTGAACGACAGCCGGGCCTCGGTGTCGCCGCTGATCACCTCGGCGTCGGTGCCCAGGGTGTCCCGGACCATGCCGAAGAAGTCATCCCGGTTGGCCGCGTCCCTGGTCGCCGAGGTGGCCACCATGCGAACCCGTTCAGCGCCGGCCTCACGCAGAATCGCGACGTAGTCGGCGAGCGCGACACGGGTGCGCTCGATCGCCTCCGGGTTGAGCACGCCGGTGGCGTCCACGCCCTGGCCGAGCCGGACGATGCGCATCTCCCGGTGCACGTCGGTGAGCCTCGGCCGGCCGTCGGGGCCCGGCGCGGCGTCGGCCACCAACAAGCGGATCGAGTTGGTTCCGCAGTCGATGGCGGCCACTCTCGGCATGGGTGCTCCTCGCTGGTCGGTCGCGGACCGCTCGAGGCTCCGCTGAACCCAACGCTACCGAGGGCGCGAGAAGTCGGACGACAACGGTGCGGGGTTCCCGGGCGGAGCCGCCGACGGGTTCGCGGTGTTGTTCTGGCCGGTTGCGGCCGGGGTGGAGGTGCCCGACGAGGAACCGGAGGCGGCCGACTCGGGAATGACGATCACGTAGCCCGATGCCGGCGAGCCCTGTGTCGACGACTGTCCACCCTGGACCTGCGTCGCATCCGGAGCTTGCGCACTCTGAATCGGCACGTTCCCTTGAATGGGCACGTTCCCTTGAATGGGCACGTTCCCTTGAACCGGGCCGTTCGCCTGAGCATGAGCCGGTGGGGTCTGAATCTGAGCCGGCGGGGCTTGAGCCTGAACCGGTCGGGTCTGAATCTGAGCCGGTGGGGTCTGAGCCTGAGCCTGCGCCGAGTCAGCCCGCGGCGCCACGATCGCCGGCGCGCTCTCCTCGGCAGGCTCCGGGTACGACGGCCGAGTGGCCGGGGCGGCCCGCACGCCAGGTGCCGCGCGGGACCCTGACGGCGGGCTCGCCGCTGGCGCCGACGGCGGATTGGCGGGCCGCGCCGGACCCGGCGGACGCCGGACAACCGGGCGGGTGGGCTTCGGCCTGGCTGCCCGAGGCGAGCGCAAAGCCGCCGGTGCCCTGGGAGCCGGAGCCACCTTCGGCCGCGGAGCCGCCCGCGGGGTCGGCGCGCCCCCCGGCCCCTGAGTCACCAGCGGCCCAGGCGCAACCGGCGGCGGTACCGAAACAGCCCCGCCGGCGTAGCCAGCCGCCCAGGCGCGCACCGCGGCGACGTAGCTGTCCGAGTGCCGGTAGCGGTACACCGCCGGGCCGAGCTGGTCGGGGTCGCCCAGGTTCACCCCGCCGGCGCACAGGTAGCGACCGGCGGTGAGGGCGGCGTCGAACATGCCGTTCGCATCCATCCGGCCGTCCCCATCACCGTCCGCCGCGTACCGCCGCCAGGCCGAGGGCAGCAGCTGCATGGGCCCAACCGCGCGGTCCCAGACCGGGTCGCCGTCCAGTCGGCCGTGATCCGAATCGGGAACCCTGGGCAGGCCTGGCGAGCCGTCCAGCCGAGGTCCGAGGATCTGCCCGAGGGTGTGCCCGCCGGCGTCCACCTGACCCCCGCGCGCGTTGCCGGACTCGGCCCGGCCGATCGCGGCGAGCAACGGCCAGTGCAGCTGGCAGACCGGCTGGGTCACTCCGAGCACCTGTTCGGCGTGCCGGTACGCGGCCAGCGGGACACCGGGAATGCCGCTCGGCCCAGGCGGCACGGTCGCCGGGCTGGCCGACCCGGCGGCCGAAGGGTCGGTGAAGCTGAGCTCGCCGGCCGACGACCCGCCGGTGGCCGACTCGTCGGGTAGTGGTTGCGGGATCGCGGTCAGCGAGATCGACCCCGGCAGCGGCGGCGCCCCGCGCGGCCCCGACGTCGCATCCGCCACCGACGCCTGGTCCGCCGGAACGACTGGCCCGGCGGGCGCCGGCTCACCCGCGCGGGCCACCACCGCCACCGCGCCGACGGCGAGCGCGACGACCAGCAGCAGCCAGGCGACCGGTCGCACACCACCACCCCCGAACGGCACGCCAATACCCTGCCTGAGAGGGGCTGTGGTGTCACTCACCAGCCATTAGTCTCGAACCATGACCGATCTTCTGGACCATCGCGATGCCGCGACCAACCCCGAGCGCGCCTCCGAACGGGTGGCGGCAGACACGGTCGTGCAGGCCGCCGGCGACCGATTTCGCACCCATCAGGTCGCCAACCAGGTACCCCCGCTGGACGGCTATGACCCGCTGGCATGTGACCCGGCGGTCGCCGATGCGCTGCGCGGGGAAGGCGCCGAGTACGCGCTGCCCCGCATCCGTGAGGTGGCCCAGGTGGTCGGTTCCGCCGAGGGGCGGGAGCACGCCCGGCTGGCCAACGAGCACAAGCCGGAGCTGCGCACCCACGACCGGTACGGCAACCGGATCGACGAGGTCGAGTTCCACCCCTCCTGGCACTGGCTGATGGACGTCTCGGTCCGGGCCGGCAACACCGCCGCGCCATGGGCGCCGGACGCCGAGCCGGCCGCGCACGTCGCTCGGGCGGCGTCGTTCTATCTCATGAGCCAACTCGAGCAGGGCCACTGCTGCCCGATCACCATGACCTACGCCGCGGTTCCGGTGCTGCGCCACGACCCGGAGATCGCCGCCCGCTACGAGGCCGGGTTGCGGTCCCGGGTCTACGACCCGGGGCTGGTCGAGCCGAGCGGCAAGGCCGGGCTGCTGGCCGGCATGTCGATGACCGAGAAGCAGGGTGGCTCGGACGTGCGCTCCGGCACCACGGTGGCCACCCCCTCCTCCGACGGCACGTACACCTTGGTCGGGCACAAGTGGTTCACCTCGGCGCCGATGAACGACATGTTCCTCACCCTGGCCCAGGCGCCCGGTGGGTTGACCTGTTTCCTGCTGCCCCGGGTGCTGCCGGACGGCACCCGCAACCCGATTCGGCTGCAGCGGCTGAAGGACAAGCTGGGCAACCGCTCCAACGCCTCGGCGGAGATCGAGTACCAGGACGCGGTGGGTTGGCGGCTCGGCGAGGAGGGCCGAGGGGTCCGCACGATCATCGACATGGTGTCGGTGACCCGGCTGGACTGCGTACTCGGCTCGGCCTCGTTGATGCGGATCGCGCTGTCCGAGGCGGCGCACCACGTGGCGCACCGCTCCGCGTTCGGCGCCCGCCTGGCCGACCAGCCGCTGATGCGCTCGGTGGTCGCCGAGCTGGCCGCCGAGACCGAGGCGTCCACCCGGCTGGCGCTGCGGCTGGCCGGCGCGTTCGACCGGGGCTCGGAGCAGGAGGCGGCACTGCTGCGGCTGGCCCTGCCGGTGACCAAGTACCTGGTGTGCAAGCGGACCTCGGCGGTGGTGGCCGAGGCGTCCGAGTGCCTGGGCGGCAACGGGTACGTCGAGGAATCCATGATGCCCCGGCTGTACCGGGAGGCTCCGCTGAACTCGATCTGGGAGGGCTCCGGCAACGTCAACGCGCTGGACTCGCTGCGCGCGATGGCCCGGTCGCCGGAGTCGGCGGAGGCGCTGCTCGCCGAGGTGGACCTGGCGGCCGGTGAGTCGGCGGCCTTCGACGCGGGGGTCCGCGCGCTGCGGGCCGAGCTGGCCACACCGGACGAGCGGCGGGCCCGGCGGCTGGCCGAGCTGGCCGCGACCTGTCTGCAGGGCTCCGTGCTGATCCGCCAGGCCCCCGCGGAGGTCGCCGAGGTGTTCCTGGCCAGCCGGTTCGGCGAGGACAGCGGCTGGCGCACCGCGGGCACGCACACCGCGTCGGACACCGCGACCGCCGCCGTGCTGGCCCGGATCACCCCCACCGTCTGACCACGTCGCGGGGCGCCGGCTGGGTGTGCTGAGAGCGCCAGCTCAGTGTGCTGAGAGGGCCGACTCGCCCTGACAAAATCCGCGACTCGCCCTGACAGAGTCCCCGACTCGCGGATGGTCCGGACCCCGGGTGTGTGGTTGGGGCTGGTCTTGTCAGGGGTGGACGCAGGGGCCAGGGCGCCACCAGTCGGCTAGTTCGGCGAGGGTTTCGTCGCCGATGGGGTTGACGCCGGGGCCGGCGGCGAGCGCGTGTCCGACGTGTACGTGCAGGCACTTGACCCGGTCCGGCATGCCGCCGGCGCTGACCTGGGTGCCCAGCGGCTCGAGGGCGTCCCGCTCGGCCAGGTAGGCCTCG
>DASWST010000192.1:0-18028 GCA_036402515.1 Pseudonocardia sp. | reverse complement strand
ACCAGGCGCCGGTCGAGAAGCCGGCCGCGCCGGCCCAGAAGCCGGCCTCCCCGCCGAAGCAGCGCCAGGAGAGCGGGCCCTCCAACGGTGGCGAGCAGCGTAGTTCGACCGGCCCGCGCGGTGGCTCCAACGGGGGCGGCGGCCAGTCCGAGGGCACTCGGAACTCGTCCCCTCGGGGCCCCAGTCCATCCGGTGGCGATTCTGGTTCCCAGGGCGGCGGTTCCGACTCCCCTAGGAGCGGCTCAGGCGGCGGAGACCAGGAGCGGGCCCCGAAGGTGTCGAACCAGAAGGCGGTCCTCCAGCCGGCCCCGGGTGGCGCCGAGCCGGTGGTGGCGAAGCACGCGGTTCCCCCGGCCAAGTCAGCCGGCTGACCCAACTCTTCAGCCCAGCGGGCTGACCCAGCGGCTCCGACCGTTGGGTCAGCCCGCTGTTCTGTCTGGAGGCTGTGGCTGAACCGATCCGCGGACCCGCCAGGGTGAGTCAGTCGCGGATCCGCATCCTCAGCCCGCCCGCCCACGGTTCGCGGGCGCGAAGTCTCGGGCAGAAAAGAGGAGGCTCGCGGCCCAGTCGCCGGTCGCGATGTGGGCGATGTAGCCGTCGGGCCTGATCAGCAGCTGGGTGCCTTCGGTGATCCCGTAGGTCTGGGCGAGTACTCCGTCGGTTCCCCCAGGTTCGGTGACCCCGTGCCGGGTGAGCTGCGCGCCCCGGTTGGGCCAGCTGAGCCTGGGCAGGGCCGCGGCGGCCTGCTCTCCGAAGCCGAGCAGGGTGAAGTGTGGGCCACGGTAGAGGTCGAACAGGCGTGCCGAAGGCCCGCTGATAGGGCCGTCCGGAGCGCGGTCCCCGACCCGCAACGTGTTGGTGCGGGGGCTGTCCGCTGAGGCCAGCGGTCCGCCGTGGTAGGAGATGGTGAGCTGGCGGTCCTCCTCGGAGCGGGTGAGCTTCGACGCGCGGGGCCGGCGCAGTCCCTCATAGAGTTCACTGGAGCGGCCGAGTACCTGCGCGGCGACGGGTCGGCGCTCGCCCCCGTAGCTGTCCAGGAGTGTGTCGGGCGCCCCCGCGAGGACCTGCCCGAGCTTCCAGCCGAGGTTGTAGGCGTCCTGGACTCCGGTGTTCAGGCCCTGCGCGCCGGCGGGTGTGTGCACATGGGCCGCGTCGCCACAGAGCATGATCCGGCCTCGTCGGTACTGCTCGACGAGGCGCACGTTGGGCCGGAAGATCGACGCCCAGGTGACGTCCCTCAAGGTGATCGAGGCGCCGACTAGGTCGCGGAACTGTGCCGCGAGGGCGGGCTCACTGAGATCGGGATTCTCCTCGGGGCGCAGCCGGATCATCACCTGGAACTGGGTTGAGTGGGGCAGTGGGCACGCCCCGACGAAGCCGCCGGATCGGCGCCACATGTGCCATCGGTCTCGGGACAAGCCGTCGATGGTGGCGTCGGCGATGATCATCTTGTCCGTGTCGTCCGTGGTGCCCTCGAAGCGCAGGTCGGACGACTTCCGGACCACACTGGCTCCGCCGTCAGCGCCGATGATGTAACGGGCGCGGATCTGTTGCCCCGACGCGAGCACAGCGGTTGCGCCGAGGTCGTCCTGACGGACCTCGCGGACCTCGGTGGCGAATTCGACGGGGACGCGGTGGCGCTGCACAGCACGGCACAGGATGTCGGTGGTGTGCGACTGGGGCAGCAGCAGAACATTCGGATACGGCGTCTGGGGCGTCGGGTCCTGGTGGCGATGCATCCGCCACGGAATCGTGAGCGGACCCAGGTGGGCGCCGAGCAGCGGGTACTCACCGCCTGCCGCGATCGCTTCAGCCACGATGCCGAGGTCGTCGAATACCTCCAGGGTGCGCGGCTGGATGCCCTTGGCCCGGGAGCCGGGGAAGGTGCCCGGAGCGCGGTCGACCACCCGGACCCGCACATCGCGCCGCGCCAGGTCGAGGGCCAGGGTGAGGCCGACCGGGCCTGCGCCGACCACCAGGACGTCCGTGTCGTAGCTGGGAGTTGTCATGGGTCAGGCCTTTGCCTCGACGGTCGCGAAGAACTGGGTGAGTCGCGCGGCCACCACCGCCGGTTGCTCGTAAGGGGCCATGTGGCCGCAGCCCGCGATCACCTCCGCCTCGGCCGGGCGCAGCAAGGTGCATACCTGGTTCATCAGGTCTCGCGGGGTGACCGCGTCGTGTTCGCCCCAGAGCAGCAGTTTCGGGATGTCCAGCCGGCCGACGCTGGAGTACAGCCGCTCCTGACCGGCGAGCGGGTAGTCCCGCACGGTGGAAACCAGCGCGTAGATCGAGCCCTGGTACCGGTAGGCCTGCCCGACCAGCTCCGCCAGGCGGTGGACGTCCGCCTCGGTGTGCACGTTGTGCGTCATGTGCGCGCGCAGAGCGCGTTGGCCCAGGCGTCGGCCGAGGATTGCAGCGAGGGTTTCATAGCGGAGCACGCGTCGCGCCGCGGCGCTGGCGTTGCTCAGACCGGCGGGGCCGATCACGGTCAGCGATACCGGGGCGGTGAAGGCGCTGGCGGTATAGGCCATCGCGACAAGAGCGCCCATCGAGGTGCCGACCAGGTGGCATGCGGGATCCAGATCCAGCGCGGCGAAGAGTTCGGTGAGCTGGCGAATGAAGAGCGGCCGGTCGTACCGGCCATTGACGCGGTCGGAGAGGCCGCGCCCGTAGCCGCTGTATGCGAGCGTTCGGTAGCCCTGTGCATTCAACGCGTCAACCACGGCGTCCCAGTAGCCCAGCGGGACGGTCAGCCCCGGCACCAGAACGACCACCTCGCCCTCGGTGGGACCGGACAGGCGGTACTCGGTGATGCCGTCGCTGAGCTGGACAAAACCGGTGGGGGAGGCAGACCGGGCGGCCGCGTCCAGCGCAAGGTCCTCGCCGAGGGCGACGAAGAAGGCCATCATGACCGGACGCCGGCGAACTTGATGATCGCGCGGGCGACTTCCACCGGCGCCTCCTCTGGCATCAGATGGCCGACCCCGAGCAGTACCGTCTCCACGCTGTCGCTGATGTCTCGGCCGAAGTGCTGCCCGTCGATGCCGGATCCACGCAGGATCAGCGTGGGCGAGATGATCTTGGGTATCGCCACGGAGTTGTCCTTCTGGTCGGTGCGCGCGAAGTCGATGAACGCTTCGCGATTACCGGGGCGATCCATCAGCTCGTGCGCTCGATCGATCATCGACTCGGGAACCTGGAAGTCCGGCCCGACCATCTGGCGCAGGTTGTGCGCGGTCGCGGCCCGTGCGCTCAGGTGGCGCATCAACTGGCGGCCCAAAGGATTGCGGGCCAGCAGGAACGCGGGCGGCAGCGCCTTGTCCGGATAGCCGGTGGCATTCATCAGGACGAGCCGGTCGACCTGCTCCGGGTAGCTGAGGGCAAAGTTCCAGGCGATGTTCCCGCCCAGGGAATGGCCGGCGAGGACGCAGTGCTCGATCTGTTGGTCGATCATGAAGAGGTCGACGAACCGCACGTAGGTCTCGATCCGGTAGTCGCGGTCCGGGCGTGCGCCGGTGTGGCCGAAGCCGGGTAGGTCCACGCGGACCACGTCGAAACGCCAGGACAGGTGCCATGCGATCTCGTCGAAGCTGTCCAGGCTGCTGCCTGAACCGTGCAGGAGCAGCAGCGTCGGACCGAAGCCGTATCGCTTGAACCGGACCTTCATCCCGTCGACCAGGGTGTGGTAGGCCTGGTCACGACCGGATCCGCCTTCGCGCATAGCTCCTCCGAACTCCGCTTTCGGCTACACTGTAGCCGTAATAATGAATAGGATGTCCGCTATGCCACTAACGGGGTGTGCGAGGGTGTCCGCCGTGCCTGACGAGGTCGACCGCCCGGGAAGTCCGCGCTGGTGGCGCGCGCGCCTGGGCGCCACCCAGCCTGCCGCCGGACGCGGGCGCCCGCCGATGCCGCTCGAGCGCATCGTGGACGCCGCCCTCGCGCTGGTCGATGAGGTCGGTGCCCAGGAGTTCAGCATGCGGGCACTCGCCGAGCGGCTCGGTTCGAGCACCGCGACCCTGTACCGCCGGGTCAGCGGGAAGGACGAGATCCTGACCTACGTAGCCGATCGGCTGCTCGGCGAGGTAGCCGCGGTCGGCAGGGCCCGAGGCCCGGCGCCGACCTGGGAGATCGCGATCGTCGCCGGCGCGGAGGCACTCTTCGAGGTGCTGCGGGCCCACCCGAAGGCTGTTGTGCTCTTCCTGGGCCATGTCCCGGCCGGACCGAATGCGCTCAGGGGAAGGGAGGGTGCCCTGCGAGGCCTGCTCGCCGGCGGACTCTCCCCGGAGCTTGCCGCGCAGACCTACACGGCGGTGGCCCGCTACGTCATCGGGTTCGGGCTGCAACTGAGCGAGGAGGCGTTGACCGCGCAAGCCACGGCGGACGATCTCCGCACGCTGTACCGGTCGCTGGACCCGGAACGGTTCCCGGCCACGGTTTCAGCCGCCGACCTGTTGCCCCACGCGCTCGCCGACGAGTTCCACTTCGGGCTCCGCCTGATCGTGCACGGGGTGCGACAGCTGCGGGACGCTAGCTAGGTCCTGGCTCCCGGGTGGCCGGGTGTCGGCGCCAGGTCAGCTGGATACCCAGGCTGGTCAGCCAGGCGTTCACGTCGTGGCCGTGCGCCCCGAGCCCGGTGAGCGCCCGGTAGCTGTTGGCCAGCGCGCGTTCGGCCTCGGCGCGGGAGAGCAGCCCGCTGGCCACCGCGGTGACGAACTCGTCCAGGTCGACCACGGTGCTGCTCCGCCCGCTGCGCACCACGATGTCCAGGTAGTGATCCACCGTGCGCCACACCGAGCCGTCCGGGCCGCTCCGGTCGATGTCCACGATGTCCAGGTAGAAGTCCTGGTCGCGCTCCTGGCCAGGCCGAAACCACCAGTCGGTGACCCGGATCCCGAGCGCCGGCAGCAGCCAGGACTCGAGCCTGGCGAACCGGGGATGGTCCGGCATCGCCCGATCCAGGTAGAGGCCGAACTCCTCGGTGCGATACTGGTCGACGGGGCGAACAAAACCCTTCGGATCGGTGTTGGTACAAGCGTGCACGTCGAACGTCTCGACCTTCGGCGGGTGCATCGCAACCGATCCTGTCAGACGGAAGGCTTACCCTCGATACCGTGGCATTTGCGACTGAGTACCCCGTCACCGCGCACTCCGACGCGCGGCCGGTGGAGGACGTCCCCCGGGAGAACGGCCGCTTCGAGGTGGTCAGCGAGTTCGAGCCGGCCGGCGACCAGCCGGCCGCGATCGAGGAGCTGGAGCGCCGGATCCGGGCCAACGAGCAGGACATCGTGCTGCTCGGCGCCACCGGCACCGGCAAGTCGGCCACCACGGCCTGGCTGATCGAGCGGCTGCAGCGGCCCACCCTGGTGATGGCGCCGAACAAGACGCTGGCCGCCCAGCTGGCCAACGAGCTGCGCGAGATGCTGCCCAACAACGCGGTCGAGTACTTCGTCTCGTACTACGACTACTACCAACCCGAGGCGTACATCGCGCAGACCGACACCTACATCGAGAAGGACTCGTCGGTTAACGACGATGTCGAGCGGCTGCGCCACTCGGCCACGATGAACCTGCTCTCCCGGCGGGATGTCGTGGTGGTCGCGTCGGTGTCCTGCATCTACGGCCTGGGGACCCCGCAGTCGTACCTGGACCGGTCGGTGCAGCTGGATGTGGGGGACGAGGTCGACCGGGACACGCTGCTGCGTGCGCTGGTGGACGTGCAGTACGCCCGTAACGACCTGGCGTTCAACCGAGGCACCTTCCGGGTCCGCGGGGACACCGTGGAGATCATCCCGGCGTATGAGGAGCTGGCGGTCCGGATCGAGTTCTTCGGCGACGAGATCGAGGCGCTGTACTACCTGCACCCGCTCACCGGGGATGTGGTCAAGCAGGTCGACACGGTGCGGATCTTCCCGGCCACCCACTACGTGGCCGGCCCGGAGCGGATGGAACGGGCCATCCGGGACATCGAGAAGGAGCTGGAGGAGCGGCTGGCCGAGCTGGAGCGGCAGGGCAAGCTGCTGGAGGCCCAGCGGCTGCGGATGCGCACCCAGTACGACGTGGAGATGATGCGCCAGGTCGGGTTCTGCTCGGGCATCGAGAACTACTCCCGGCACATCGACGGCCGGGGTGCGGGCACCGCGCCGGCCACCCTGCTGGACTACTTCCCGGACGACTTTCTGATGGTCATCGACGAGTCGCACCAGACGGTGCCGCAGATCGGCGGGATGTACGAGGGCGACATGTCCCGGAAGCGGAACCTGGTGGAGTACGGCTTCCGGCTGCCCTCCGCCGTGGACAACCGCCCACTGACCTGGGAGGAGTTCGCCGACCGGGTCGGCCAGGTGGTGTACCTGTCGGCCACCCCTGGGCCCTATGAGCTGCAGCGCACCGGCGGCGAGTTCGTCGAGCAGGTCATCCGGCCGACCGGCCTGGTTGACCCGAAGGTCGTGGTCAAGCCGACCAAGGGGCAGATCGACGACCTGGTGCACGAGATCCGCGAGCGTGCCGAGCGGGACGAACGGGTGCTGGTCACCACGCTGACCAAGAAGATGTCCGAGGATCTCACCGACTACCTGCTGGAGCTGGGCATCCGGGTGCGCTACCTGCACTCCGAGGTGGACACGCTGCGCCGGGTGGAGCTGCTGCGCCAGCTGCGGCTGGGCGACTTCGATGTGCTGGTCGGCATCAACCTGCTCCGGGAGGGCCTTGACCTGCCCGAGGTCTCCCTGGTGGCCATCCTGGACGCGGACAAGGAGGGCTTCCTGCGCTCGGGCACCTCGTTGATCCAGACCATCGGCCGGGCGGCGCGGAACGTGTCCGGCGAGGTGCACATGTACGCCGACTCGATCACCGACTCGATGCGGTTCGCGATCGAGGAGACCGATCGGCGGCGGGACAAGCAGGTCGCCTACAACAAGTCGAAGGGGCTCGACCCGCAGCCGCTGCGCAAGAAGATCGCCGACATCCTGGACCTGGTGTACCGGGAGGCCGAGGAGGTCCCGGTCGGCGGCTCCGGGCGGAACCAGTCGCGGGGTAAGCGGGCCGCCGGCGAGCCGGGCCGGGCCAGCTCCGGGGTGATCGCCGGACGGGACACCACGAACATGCCGCGCGCCGAGCTGGCCGACCTGATCCAGCAGCTGTCCGAGCAGATGTTGGCCTCCGCCCGTGACCTGCAGTTCGAGCTGGCCGCGCGGTTGCGGGACGAGATCAGCGACCTGAAGAAGGAGTTGCGCGGGATGGACGCCGCCGGAATTGGGTGAGGCCGTCCTGGGCCGATTCTCCGGCGGCGATACGGTAGAGCCCGAATTGTCCGGATCGATGGAGTGGGGAAACCGAGCTGTGACCGCAATAGTCTCCTCGTTGCGGGGCAGGGCCGGCAGTCTCGGGACCGCGCTGCGCGAGCACCCCGGTCGGATGTACCTGGTGTCCCTGCCGGTGCTGGCGGCCGCTGTCCTGGCACTGGCGGTGAGCCTGGGCGGGCGGTTCCTGGATCTCGAGGTGTACCGGCTGGGCGTGCACACCTGGCTCACCGGCGGCGACCTCTACGGGGCACTCCCGGTCACCAGCGCCGGGGTCGTGCTGCCGTTCATCTACCCGCCCTTCGCGGCCATGCTGATGGTGCCGCTGGCGGTCACCGAGTGGGGGTTCGCCTCGGCCGCCGTGTTCGCGGTGTCGCTGCTCTCCCTCGGGATCACCCTGTACGTGGTGATGCGGCGGTTGTGGCCGTCCGGGGGTCACGTCGGCGCGCTGGCCGCGACGTCGGTGCTGGTACCGCCGTGTCTGCTGTTGGAGCCGGTGTCCCAGACCTTCGGGTTCGGCCAGATCAACCTGATCCTGATGGCCATGGTCGCGGTGGACTGCCTGACCGTGCGCACCCGCTGGCCTCGGGGCCTGCTGGTCGGGCTGGCCGCCGCGATCAAGCTGACGCCGGCCGCCTTCGTGCTGTACTTCCTGCTCCGCCGGGACTACCGGGCGGCGGCTGTCGCGGCGGTCAGCGGGGCGGTGGCCACCGGAATCGGGGCGCTGGTGGCTCCGGTGCCCTCCGAGCGGTACTGGGGCGGCGGGTTGGCCGGGGTCAGCGGGGTGAGTGGCTCGCCGTTCTTCACCAACCAGACCTTCCAGGCGGTGCTCACCCGCGCCGGTGTCGGTGGGCTGGAGATGAAGGCGGCGTGGCTGCTGCTGTCCGTGGCGCTGTTGCTGCTCGCCGTGCCGGTGATCCGCCGGGCGCCCCGGCCGCTGGCGCTGGTCACCACCGCCGGCGTGGCGCTGCTGGTCTCGCCGACCTCCTGGTCGCACCACTGGGTGTGGATCGCTCCCGGCCTGCTCATCGCCGGGGTCTCCGCGTGGCGGGCGCGTTCGGCGCTGTGGGCGGTGGTCACCGCGGTGCTGGCGGTGACCTTTGTGGTGGCGCCGTTCCAGTACCTGCCGCACGACAACGGCCGCGAGCTCACCTGGTCGGCCCTCCAGCAGGTGGCCGGCGCCAGCTATGTGATTGTCACCGTAGCGGTGTACGTGCTGCTCGGGCTGACCTGGTGGCGCCGGCCCGCGCCGCACCCGGCTGCCCACGTGGCGGAGCCAGCGGCGTCCTAACCGCCGCCCGGGTCGTCGGAGGCGAGGGCTGAGGCGGCGCGGAGCCGGCCGAACTCCTCGGCCATCGCCGGCAGCGTCCAGTGCGCGTTGAGCCCGCTCGGGTTGGGCAGTACCCAGATCCGGGTGCTACCCAGCCGCCGTTCGGCGGGCCCGATCACCGCCTTCGGTTCGCCGAACGCGACCCGGTACGCGGTGACCCCGACGACGGCCAGCCACCCGGGGCGGACCCGCTCGGTCAGCTCGCGCAGCCGCTGGCCGCCGGCGGTGAGCTCCTCGGCGGTGAGCTCCTGGGCCCGCGCGGTGGCCCGGGGGACCAGGTTGGTCAACCCGAGGCCGAGCGAGGGAAGCACCGCCTGTTGGTCCGGCCGCAGCAGCGTGGGGGTGAACCCGGCGCGGTGCAGGGCAGGCCAGAACCGGTTGCCCGGCCGGGCGAAATGATGCCCGGTGGCCGCCGAGACCATGCCCGGGTTGATCCCGCAGAACAGCACCCGTAGCGGTGGGTCACCCGGCCCGGGGAGCAGATCCGGCAGTACCCCGGTCACCGGCGAGCTCAGAGCACCCCGGCCAGCCGGTAGGCAACCACCGTGCCGAGCAGAAACACCGCCCAGCCGACCCCCGAGGCCAGCAACGGCGAGCGGCCCAGCCGGGTCAGCAGCCGGCCACCGATCAGACTCACCGCCAGACCGACGAGCAGCGCGGCCGTCGGAAGGGCCACCACCACCGCATGCGCCTTGGGTTGGCACACCACCAGCCCCGGGTCCGAGGGGCAGGCGTCGATGGCCATGCCCAGCGGGCTGAGCGAGGCGAACCCGACGAGCAGGCCGATGGCCAGCAGCGACAGCGTCGCCAGGCCCCACGACGGGTATTGCGCGGCGAGCGCGGCGCGACTGACCGAGGGGCGCGGATCCTTGGCGAGCTCAGCGAGGGTGGCCCGGACGGCGGCCCGGACGGCGGCCTCGTGCGATGAGGGATCGTCGGTGGATGCGCCGCCGCTGTCAGGCATGCCGCACTGTAGCGGGGGTGATTCGCTGGTTCCGGGCTGGGTCTGTCGCACGCTCGTCGCAGCACAGTGCTGTTGCTGCTCGGGGCCGCTGGGGCGATGCTGGCCTCACCAGACCTACCGCAGTGATGACCTGACAGGAGCAGCGCGTGCATCATGCCTTTGTCTTCAACGAGGTTGCCGTCCTCGTCCGGCACTGGTTCGAGATCGACCTCGGGGACAGCCACATGGAGCACGGCGCGCGCGTCGAGGTTCGCCTGGTGAGTCCTCAACCGCGTCGGGGTACCGAGTCGGCTGCCCAGGTGATCACGGTCGATCAGCCGGTGTGGCGGGCGGACCTCTTCGATCGTCTGGACGGGACGCCCGGAGCGTTCCAGGCGGCGCATTTCCACCCGCACTTCGTGGGGGTGGAACCGTGCCCACGTCACTGGGCCGAGCAGGTCAAGGCCGCGCCATGGGACTGGTTGCACACCCAACTGTCCGACGTCGCGGACATCGTGTCCACCGCCGGCCTTGAGCTCAACGACCCGATCACGGCGAACGAGCAGGTCGGGGCCGAGGTCAACGTGATCGTCGCCGCGGCGCAGACCCGCGCGGCCACGCAGTGCCGCTCCAAGCAGCAGTGCTATGCCTGGACCAGGGATGCCCAGGTCTCGGTGCACACCATGCTGGACACCCTGGCCAGGCCCGATCTCCTCGACCGGGACCGCGTGTCCCCCTGGGTAATGGTCTGAGCTGGGTCAACGTTGGGCTGAGACTGCCTCCCCGCGGGCTATGGCGCCCACCACATCGCCTACCTAGGCTGAGGCCGGGGTGACGTCGGTGATTGCCGGCCGCCCACGGAGGGATGTCGGTGGACGAAGGCGTCTGCGCGGTCCGGCCCGGGGTCGATCTAGGCCGGCACGCCCGCATGCTCGCTCGGGTGCACGACGCCCTGCTCTCCGGCGACCGCCTCCCGGCCCGACCGCGTGACCTGGTGGAGCGGTCCTGGACCCGGGTCCGGCGTTACGGCGTGAGCCCTGACCTGGGCGACCCGCCCGACCCGATGACCGCCGACCAGGTCGAACGGCGCCGGCAGGCCTCGCCGCTGAGCCGGGTACTGCCACTGCTGCGCGCCAGCCTCACCTCGGTCGCCGAGGACGCCCGGCACATCATGGTGATCACCGACGCGCAGGGCGTGGTGCTCTGGCGGGAGGGCGCTTCGAAGGTGCGGCGCCGCGCCGACGGGCTGGGCTTCACCGAGGGCGCCACCTGGTTGGAGGGCACCGTCGGGACCAACGCCATCGGCACCGCGATCGCCGAGGCCGCCCCGGTGCAGCTGTTCTCCGCCGAACACTTCGTCCGCCGCCAGCACCCGTGGACCTGCACCGCGTGCCCGGTACACGACCCGCGCACCGGTGAGCTGCTTGGCATCGTCGACATCACCGGGCTCGCCGAGACGATCCACCCGACCACGGTGGCGCTGGTGTGCACCGCGGTCAAACTGGCCGAGTCCAGCCTCTGGCACCAGCACGAGGGCCGGCTGGAGGCGCTGCGCACCGTCGGCGCCCCGTTGCTGGCCGGCGTGCCGGGGCCGGCCCTGGTGGTCGACGATCACGGCTGGGTGGCCGCGGTCACCGGGATGGCGCCGGTGGAAAGGGTGTCGGTGCCCCGGCCGGACCAGCCGCTCGCGGTGCACGGCGTCGGTCTGTGCCAGCCGGAGGCGGTGCCCGGCGGCTGGCTGCTGCGCCCGGCCGGCCCGGCCGGCGGCGCGGCCACCTCGGGCCGGCTGCGGCTGCGGCTGGAACTGGACTCCCGACCGGTGCGCGCGGTCGTGGAAGGCACCAACCGGTGGCTGCACCCACTCTCCACCCGCCCGGCCGAGGTGCTGTTGCTGCTGGCCATGGCGGGCGCCGCCGGGCTGAACGCGGCCGAGCTGAGCGTGGCGCTGTACGGGGACCGCGAGCACCTGGTCACCGTGCGCGCGGAGCTGTCGAGATTGCGCCGCACCCTGGGCGGGCTGCTGCTGGCCCGGCCGTACCGGATCGCGCCCAGCGTCGAGGTACAGCTGCCCGAACTGGTCGGCTGCCGATTCGTGATGAGCTCGACCGCCCCGGGGGTGCGAGCTCTCGCCGTCGGCCGGCGCTGACGGCGGCCGGGTGTTCACCGCGCCGAGCCGCCGTGCAACCCCGCTGCAACCGTTGCCCTCGGCGGCGTGGCGCGGTGAGCTGGGTCACCGAGGGACGGGCAGCAAGGAGGCGTAACAGATGCCGGGCCAGCTGGAGACCGACGGCGCGCTGGTGGCGCCGGTGGTGCCCGGTTCCTCGGTGGGCATCATCGCCAACCCGATGTCCGGCCGGGACATCCGCCGGCTGGTGGCCAGGGCATCGGTCTTCCCGAACGCGGAGAAGACCAACATGGCGCTGCGGTTGATCGCCGCCGCCGGTGCGCTCGGCGTGCAGCGGGTGTACATGTCGACCGACGGGATGGGGGTGGCCGGCGGTGTGCTGCGGGCCGCCGGCAAGCCCCGCGCGCGGGACGGCAGGTGGCCCGAGCTGGTCTTCTGCGAGCTGGACCGGGCAACCGGGGACGCCGAGGACACCCGCCGGCTGGTTCGCCAGATGCGCGAGCGGGGCGCCTCGGTGGTGGTGCTGCTCGGCGGTGACGGCACCGTCCGGGCCGCGTCCACCGAGTGCGCCGAGCTGCCGCTGCTGCCGCTGTCCACCGGGACGAACAACGCCTTCCCGGAGATGTGGGAAGCCACCGTGGCCGGTTCGGCGGCCGCCCTGCTGGCCACCGGGCGGGTGACTCGGGAGGAGGCCACCTACCGGGCCAAGGCGCTGCACGTGCGGTGCGGCGCGGCAACCGAGATCGCGCTGGTCGACGTGTGCATCGCCACCGTGGCGCACGTCGGCGCCAGGGCGCTGTGGGAGGTCGGCACGCTGCGCGAGCTGTACTGCGCGTTCGCCGAGCCGCACGCCATCGGGTTGTCCAGCATCGCCGGCCTGGTCGCGCCGAGCGGGCGCACCGACCCGGACGGCGTGCGGGTTCGGCTGGCCGGCGAGGCCGCCGCCCCGCGCCGGGTGTTGGCCCCGGTGGCGCCAGGGGTGCTCGCCCAGGTCGGGCTGCTCGAGGTGGCGCCGCTGCGCGCCGGTGAGTCGGTGACCAGCGCGGTGCCCCGGGGAACTGTGGCGGTGGACGGGGAGCGCGAGCTGGAGTTCGGGCCGGGCAGGACGGTCACGGTGACGCTGCGCGCGGACGGCCCGACCGTGCTGGACGTCCGGGCCGCGCTGGCACACGCCGCCGAGCGCGGGCTGCTGGTGTCCGGCATGCCAAGTCAACCGATCACGACGTACCAGGAGGTCAGATGAAGGCAGCGCGGTACCACGGGCGCGGGGACATCCGAATCGACGAGGTACCTGAGCCGGAGGTGGGCGCCGGTCAGGTGAAGGTGTCGGTGGACTGGTGCGGCATCTGCGGCAGCGACCTGCACGAGTTCCTGGAGGGCCCGCTGTTCATCCCGCCGCCGGGGTCACCGCACCCGCTCACCGGCGAGACGCTGCCGGTGGTGATGGGACACGAGTTCGCCGGCACGGTGGCCGAGCTGGGCGACGGGGTCGAGGGCGTCGCGGTGGGCGACCGGGTGGCGGTGGAGCCGTACTACGTGTGCGGCACCTGCGCCGCCTGCCAGGCCGGCCGGTACAACATCTGCCGCTCGCTCGGGTTCGTCGGGCTGTCCGGCACGCAGGGCGGCTTCTCCGAGCGGTGCGTGGTGGACCAGCGCTGGGTGCACCCGCTGGGCGAGCTGGGCACCGACCTCGGAGCGCTGGTGGAGCCCCTGGCGGTGGGTTACCACGCGGTGCGGCTGTCGCCGCTGCCCAAGGGCGGCAGCGCCGTGGTGTTCGGTGCCGGGCCGATCGGGCTGGTCACCATCGCCTCGCTGAAGGCCACCGGCGCCGGCCAGATCATCTCCGTCGAGCCGGCCGCCGCGCGCAAGGCCAAGGCCCCCGGCGCCGGCGCGGACGTGGTGCTGGATCCGACCGAGACCGACGTGCCCGAGGCGGTGCGCGAGCTGACCGAGGGCGCCGGTGCGGACGTGGCCTTCGAGTGCGCCGGCATCGACGCCGTGCTGGCCAGCGCGATCGGCTCGGTACGGCCCGGCGGCACGGTGATCAACGTGGCCATCTGGGGCCAGCCGGCGTCCGTGCAGATGAACTCCCTGGTGATCTCCGAGGTGTCCGTGCTGGGCTCGCTGGCCTACTGCGGCGACCACCCGGACACCATCCGGCTGCTCACCGACGGCACCGTCGACGCCGCCCAGTTCATCACCGGCCGGATCGGGCTGGACGAGCTGGTGGACGGCGGTTTCCGGCAGCTGATCGAGCACAAGGACGAGCACGTCAAGATCCTCGTCCACCCCTAAGTCCGCCCTAACGCAAGGAGGCACGATGACAGCGCAACGGGTCGCGCTAGTGACCGGCGGAGGCCGGGGCATCGGCCGGGGCATCGCCCTGCGGTTGGCCGCCGACGGGCTGGCCGTCGCGGTGAACGACGTCAATTCGGAGACCGCGACAGCGGTCAGCAAGGAGATCACCGCCGCCGGTGGTCGTTCGACGGCCGTGCCGGCCGACGTGACCGACCGGGACGCGGTGTTCGACATGGTCGCCCGGGCGGCGGACGAGCTCGGCCGGCTGGACGTGATGGTGGCCAACGCGGGAATCGCGCAGGTCAAGACGCTGCTCGAGGTCACCCCGGAGGATCTCCGAAGGATCTTCGAGGTGAACGTGTTCGGGGTGGTCTACTGCCTGCAGGCGGCCGCCCAGCGGTTCATCAACCAGGGCGGCGGCGGGAAGATCATCAACGCCGCGTCCATCGCCGGGCATGCGGGTTTCGAGTTCCTCGGGCATTACTCGGCGACCAAGTTCGGCGTCCGCGGGCTCACCCAGGCCGCCGCCAAGGAGCTGGCCCAGCACCAGATCACGGTGAACGCCTACTGCCCGGGCATCGTCGGCACCGACATGTGGGAGCTGATCGACGAGCAGCTGCGGCCGTACCTGGGCACCGCAAAGGGGGAGGCGCTGGCCAGCTACACCGAGCGCATTCCACTGGGTCGGGTGCAGACCGCTGACGACGTGGCCGGCTTCGTCTCCTACCTGGCCGGACCGGATTCGGACTACATGACCGGGCAGTCGGTCATGATCGACGGAGGGATCGTGATGTCATGACCGGAACCCTGCCGACCACGGTGTCCCAGGAGCTGGGCCCGGACGCCCTGCTCCAGGTGTACCGCACCATGCGCACCATCCGGGAGTTCGAGGAGCGGGTACACGAGGAGTTCGCCAGCGGCGACATCCCCGGGTTCGTGCACCTCTACGCGGGCGAGGAGGCATCCGCCACCGGCGTGTGCAGCCACCTCGACGACCGGGACGCCATCGCCTCCACCCACCGGGGCCACGGCCACTGCATCGCCAAGGGCGTCGACCCCAAGGAGATGATGGCGGAGATCTACGGCAAGGCCACCGGGTCGTGCAAGGGCAAGGGCGGCTCCATGCACATCGCCGACTTGTCCAAAGGCATGCTCGGCGCCAACGGCATCGTCGGCGGCGGGCCGCCACTGATCTGCGGGCGCGCTTTGGCCAGCAAGCAGCTCGACACCGGCGGCGTCGCCGTCGCATTCTTCGGGGACGGCGCCTCCAACCAGGGCACCACCCTGGAGTCGCTGAACCTGGCCACCGTGTGGAACCTGCCGGCGATCTTCGTGGCGGAGAACAACGGCTACGCCGAGGCGACCTCATCCACCTGGTCGGTGGCCACCGACGACATCGCCGACCGGGCCGCCGCGTTCGGCATGCCCGGCGTGATCGTGGACGGGTTCGACTTCTTTGCGGTGCACGAGGCGGCCGGCGAGGCGGTGGCCAGGGCCAGGGAGGGCGGCGGCCCCACCCTGATCGAGGTCAAGTTCACCCGCTACTTCGGCCACTTCGAGGGTGACCAGCAGCTCTACCGGGGCGACGAGGTGGCCCAGGCCCGGGAGAAGCTGGACTGCCTCAAGCGGTTCCGGGCCAGAGTGACCGAGAGCGGGGAGCTCACCGCCGACCAGCTCGACGCCATCGACAGGGAGGTCGCCTCGCTCATCGACAGCTCGGTCGACGAAGCCAAGGCGGCGCCCAAACCGGCCGCGTCCGAGCTGCTCACCGACGTCTACGTCACGTACTGATCGCGCGGGATCCCCGGAAGGAAGGAACGGTCATGGCACGCAGCATCAGCTACCGCGAAGCGATCAACGAGGCGTTGGACCAGGAGATGGCGCGCGACCCCCGGGTCGTGGTGTTCGGCGAGGACAACGTCGGCGGCACCGGCTCGCCCGGTGAGATGGACGCCTGGGGCGGTGTCCTCGGCGTCACCAAGGGGCTCTACGGCAAGTATCCGGGCCGGGTGATGGACACCCCGATCTCCGAGTCGGCGTTCATCGGCGCGGCGATCGGCGCGGCCACCGGCGGGCTGCGCCCGGTGGCCGAGCTGATGTTCATCGACTTCATGGGCGTCTGCTTCGACCAGATCTTCAACCAGGCGGCCAAGTTCCGCTACATGTTCGGCGGCAAGGCGGTCACCCCGGTGGTCATCCGGACCATGTGGGGCGCCGGGTTGCGCGCCGCCGCGCAGCACTCCCAGTCGCTGCTGCCGGTGTTCACCCACATACCCGGGCTGAAGGTGGCCGCGCCGTCCAACCCGTACGACGCGAAGGGCCTGCTCATCGCGTCGATCCGGGACGACGACCCGGTGATCTTCGCCGAGCACAAGCTGCTTTACGAAATGACCGGCGAGGTGCCGGAGGAGAGCTATGTGATCCCGTTCGGCGAGGCCAACATCGTGCGCGAGGGCTCCGATGTGACCATCGTGGCGATCGGCCGGATGGTGAACATCGCCGCCGAGGCCGGCAACGAGCTGGCTAGCGCCGGCATCGAAGCGGAGATCATCGATCCTCGGACGACCAGCCCGCTGGACCTGGACACCATCCTGGAGAGCGTGGAGAACACCGGCCGGCTGGTGGTGGTGGACGAGTCGAACCCGCGCTGCTCGCTGGCTTCGGACATCGGCGCTTCGGTCGCCCAGGAGGCGTTCGGTTCGCTGCGCGCGCCGATCCAGCTGGTCACCGGGCCGCACACGCCGGTGCCGTTCGCCGATTCGCTGGAGGACCTGTTCATCCCGGACGCGCAGAAGGTCGTCGGCGCGGTGAAGACCGCCGTGGACTGGTCCAAGTGACTCCTGAGCAGAGCTTGCGGAGCGGACATCGTGACTGAGCGCAGCTTGCGGAGCGATCATGGCTGACGAGCGCATCCAGAAAGTGACCATGCCCAAGTGGGGCCTCTCGATGAAGACCGGCAAGGTCATCGACTGGTTCGTGGCGGAGGGCGACACCATCGCCAAGGGCGACGACCTGGCCGACATCGAGACGGAAAAGATCGCCGGCACGCTGGAGTCCCCGCGGGAGGGCCTGCTCCGCCGGATCGTCGCGGAGACCGGGGTGGAGCTGCCGGTGGGCGCCACCCTGGCGGTGGTCGCCCCGCCCGAGGTCTCCGACGAGGAGATCGAGTCGGTGGTGGCCGAAGCGCGGGCCCAGCTCGAGTCCGGTGAGCTGGGCGGGGACGAGGAGCCGGCCGCGCGCGCCGCCGAAATCGACGGCCGGTCCATCTCCTACGTCACCCTCGGCGAGGCGGAGGGCGACCCGGTGGTACTGGTACACGGGTTCGGCGGGGACAAGAATTCCTGGCTGTTCGTCCAGCAGCCGCTGTCCGAGTCGCACACCGTGCACGCGTTGGACCTGCCCGGGCACGGCCAGTCCGGCAAGGACGTCGGGGACGGTTCGCTGGACACCCTGGTCAGCACGGTGCTCGGGTTCCTGGACGAGGTCGGGGCGGGCAGGGCGCATCTGGTCGGGCACTCGCTGGGCGGGGCGGTGGCTGCCGCCGTGGCCGCCCGCGCGCCGGACCGGGTGGCCTCGCTGACCCTGCTCGCGCCGGCCGGGTTCGGCCCGGATGCCGACGCGGAGTACCTGCGGGGCTTCGCCGCGGCATCCTCCCGGCGCGAGCTCAAACCGCTGCTCGGGCGGCTGTTCGCCGACGAGTCGCAGGTGACCAGGCAACTGGTGGACGACCTGCTCAGGTACAAGCGGCTGGACGGGGTCTCCGAGGCACTGCACGCGCTGCTCGGCACCCTGCTGGACGGCGACCGGCAGGCCATCGACACACCCGCGCTACTGGCCGAGGCGTCCGCGCCGGTCATCGTCGTGTGGGGCCGCGCGGATCGGATCCTGCCGGTGCCGGAGGGAGTGAAGCTGAGCCGGGTGGAAGCCGGGCACATGTTGCACATGGAGGCGGCCGGCGACGTACTGCGCCACATCCAATCCGCTGTTGGCTGACGTCGTGAGTGGCGATGGTCGCTATAGCGACCATCGCC
>DASWST010000191.1:0-10002 GCA_036402515.1 Pseudonocardia sp. | reverse complement strand
GCTATAGCGACCATCGCCACTCACGACGTCAGCGGTGGTGGGCGAGCGTGTCGTGCGCCGCTGCGGCCCGGCTGGCCGGCTCCACGTGCACCACCGCCGCGGCCAGCCGGGGGACCGCGTGCACCAGCGCGTGCTCCACCTCGTGCGCCAGCCGGTGGGCCCGCTCGACGGTCAGCTCCGGGTCCACCCCGGCGGCCAGCTCGGCGTGCAGCTCGTGGCCGATCCAGCGCATCCGCAGCTGGTCGGTGGTGCGGACCCCGGGTACCTGGGCGGCGGTCCGCTCGGCGAGCGCGAGCACGGCCGGATCCACCGCGTCCATCAACCGGCGCAGCACGTCCCGGGCGGCGTCCCTGGCCACCAGCAGGATCATCACCGCGATGGCCAGGCCGATCAGCGGGTCGGCGATCGGGAAACCCAGTGCCACGCCGAGCGCGCCGGCCACCACGGCCAGCGAGGTGAAGCCGTCGGTGCGCGCGTGCACGCCGTCGGCGACCAGCGCGGCGGAACCGATCCGGCGGCCCACCCCGATGCGCAGCCGGGCCACCAGCTCGTTGCCGGCGAACCCGACGAGGCCGGCCACTGCCACCGCCCACAGGTGCGTGATCGGCTCCGGGTGCAGCAGCCGGAGGATCGCCTGGTACCCGGCCAGCACCGCCGAGGCCCCGATCACCAGTACGACGATCACCCCGGCCAGGTCTTCGGAGCGGCCCAGACCGTAGGTGTAGCGACGGCTCGCCGGGCGGCGGCCCAGCCAGAACGCGGCGGCCAGCGGCACCGCGGTGAGCGCGTCGGCCAGGTTGTGGATGGTGTCGCCGAGCAGCGCGACCGAGCCGGTCAGCGCTACCACGGCGAGCTGGCCCAGCGCGGTCACCGCCAGGATGGCGAACGACCAGGCCACCGTGCGCAGGCCGAGCGCGCTGGTGCGCAGCGCGCCGTCCATCCGGTCGGCGGCGTCGTGGCTGTGCGGGGCGAGCAGGTGCGCGGCGCGCGACCACCAGCCGCGTGGCCGATCCGGGTGGGCCGGATGCCCATGGCCATGGCCGTGGCCGTCGTGCCCGTGGCCGTCGTGCCCGTGGCCGTCGTGGCCGTGCCCGTCGTGCCCGTGGCCGTCGTGCCCGTGGCCGTGGCCGTCGTGGCCGTGCCCGTGTGCATGGCCGTGGCCGTGTTCGGTGGGTTGCTGTTCCTCGCCGTGCCGCATCGGACCCCCCGTCCACCGCGCCTACTTGCGATGGTGCCCCGCTACGAGCCAACATGCAACCATGCGCGCGCGCAAGAGCATGGCAGTCGCCACCGAGCTGCGACAGGCGCCAGAGGCGGAATCCGACCAGACCGAGGAATCCGACCAGACCGAGGAATCCGACCGGGCCGGGGAAACCGACCAGGCCGAAGACGGCGACCAGGCCGAAGACGGCGACCAGGCCGAGGACGGTGCGGTGCTCGCGACCGCCGCCGACGTGCTCGCCCAGCTGGCCGACCCCACCCGGCTGCACCTGGTGCGGCTGCTCGGTTCGGGCGAGCAGGATGTGAGCACACTGACCGAGCAGGTCGCGGCGTCCCGGTCGTCGGTGTCCCAGCACCTGGGCCGGTTGCGGCTGGCCGGGCTGGTGCGGGCGCGCAGGGACGGGCGGCGAATGCTCTATCGGGTGACAAGCGGTCATCTGGTCGCGTTGGCCGACCAAGCTTTCGACTTCGCGGAGCACATGGTGCACGTCGTTCCCCGGCATCACCGCCAGCCATCCGTGTGATGTTGCAAACCGGTAGCCGGAACAGTCGTTAACCTCGGTAACTAGACGAGATGGATGGAGCGGGTTGTGGTGCGTTCTTTCGGCTCCGTCGCGGCTGTCGCCGCCGCCGCCCTTGCGCTGATGATCGGTTTCCTCGCGTTCAGCGCTCACCAGAACAACCAGCGCGCCACTCCGCCGGGCTCGCAGGCCGCCGGCCCGGTCGTCGCCCACGGGAGGACGACCGGCGTGGCGAGCGGCTCCACCGCGGCGCAGAGCTCCCGGAACAGTGGCACCGTGCCGGGAAGCTCGGGCGGCCGGGGGGACGTCGGAGCGGTGTTCGTCGCCTCCGGTGGCTCCGGCGGCGGCCAGCTCGCCCCGTCGACCGGGGGCGGGGCCGTCTGCAACCCCGGCGTGGTGCAGACGCTGCTAGGCGCAATCGGGTCACTGCTGGGCGGTGGCGGCGCGTCCTGCTGAGGCGAGCCGGCTGGACGCGTCAGCTCGGCGTGAGGCTCAGCTCGGTGTGAGAGCCAGCTCGGCGTGAACCAGCGCCGGAGTGCCGCGCGCAGTCCGTGCGCGCCGAGCTCGCCGCCGCGGCTCGCCCAGCCGATGGGGCCGTCCGGCCGGATCGGTGCAACGCCGGCCGGGAACTCCTCTGCCGTGTTGGCCGAATACCGAACCACCCCGTCCGGCAGTCGGACCGCGTCGAGGTCAGGGCGCCCTCCAGGCTCAGCAATACGCCGCGACCGTCGTGCAGCAGCTACCCGATGCCGGACCAGCCGGACGATCGGCTGGTCGGCGGCCGCATGCCCGACCTGGAGCTGACCGTGGACGGCCGGCCGGGGCGGGTCAGCGAGCTAACGGATGATCATTCAGACGCCCAGCCTGGCCGCCCGGCTGCTGCGCTACTTCGCCGGCTCCGAGGCGGCGCTGCGGGAAGCACTGGAAGAAGGCGACCGGGCGCCCGATGTCGAGGACCGGGTGACCGCGCGGGTGCTGGCCGCCTCGGTCACCTCGGTGCTGCGCGCGCTGGCCGAGCACAACGCGGCCCGGCTCACCGAGGGCGAGTCCGCCGACGCCGTCGCGCCGAGGCGACCGCCGCCGTGGAGCGGGCATTCGCACTGCTCGGCCACGGGGTCGGCCACGGGCTGGGGCGCTGATTCCGGGTCTGGTTCCGGTCTGGTTCGGGGGCTGAATCGGGGATTGAAAGTCGGCCGGGGCGGTTACTCTCATCGGCGTGGAGGCGTGCAACGTGCCGGATCCGTCGACGCACCCGATCCGGCCGATGCTCGCCACCGAGGGGGCGATGCCGGCCGGCTCGGCCTGGGCGTTCGAGTTCTTCTGGGACGGGCTGCGCGCGATCGCCTACCTGCGCCCCGGCCGCGCCCAGCTGATCAGCGGCTCCGAGCGGACGATCACCCGCGGTTATCCCGAGCTGGCGGCGCTCTCCGCGCTGGCCGACACGTACGGCCCACTGGTGCTGGACGGCAAGATCGTCGCGATGGACCAGTTCGGCCGGCCCAGCGTGTTGCCGCTGCGGCAGCGGATGAACAGCCCTCGGCCCTCCGCCCCGCTGCTGCGCCGGGCGCCGGTGGTGTTCTACCCGGCCGATGTGCTGTACGCGCACGGCCAGTCCACCATGGAACTGCCCTACCAGCAGCGCCGCGAGCTGCTCGGCGAGCTGGATCTCACCGGGCTGCCCGCCGCGCTGCCGCCGTACTTCCTGGACACCGACGGGCAGACCGTGCTGCATGCGGCCGAACGACACGGCCTGGCCGGCGTGGTGGCCAAGCGGCTGGACTCCCGGTACCAGTCCGGTCGGCGGTCCCGGGCCTGGGTGGAGACGCTGCCCCGGCACACCCAGCGGGTGGTGATCGGCGGCTGGCAATCCGGTGGTCGAGCCGGGTCCGAGCGGCACAGCCCAGAACACAACGGCGCCGAGGCGCCCGAGCCCGACGGCGGCCGGGTGGGGGCACTGCTGGTCGGCGTGCCTGGTTCGGCCGGGCTGCGCTACGTCGGGCGGATCACCGTCGGGTTGGACGGGCGGGCTCGCCGGGAACTGGCCGGCCGGCTGGACGAGCTGGACCGCTCGGACTGCCCGTTCACCGAGCCGCCCGAGGAGGTCCGGGGTGCCCGCTGGCTCTCTCCGAAGCTGGTCGGCGAGATCTCCTACCGCCGCTGGGAAACCGACGGCCAGCTGCGTCACGCCAGCTGGGTGGGGCTGTGCCCGGGCGCGCACCCGGCCAGCGTGCGCGGCCCGGTGGTGCTCACCACCGCGCCCGAGGCTCTGCCGCCGGCCCCACTCGCCGATCGACCGCCGACCCCGGTGGCCGAGCTGACCGCGCTGGACGAGGCCGTGCGATTGGCCCAGACGGAGGTGCGGGCGCTGCGCGCGCAGATCTCCCCGCACTTCGTCTACAACGCGTTGACCACCATCGCCTCCTACGTGCGCACCGATCCGTCCAGGGCTCGGGAGCTGCTGCTGGAGTTCGCCGAGTACACCCGGTACTCGTTCCGAGCCGGCGGGGAAGCCACCACGCTGGGCGACGAGCTGGCCAACGCGGAGCGGTACCTGGCTCTGGAACGCGCCCGATTCGGCGACCGGTTGCGTGTCAAGCGCGAGGTGGCCGCCGAGCTGCGGGACGTGGCGCTGCCCTTCCTGACCGTGCAGTCGCTGGTGGAGAACGCGGTGCGGCACGGCATCGAAGGCACCCCGAAGGGCGGCACGGTGACCATCACCGCGGTCCCGGTCGGCGGGGAGTGCGTGCTCACCGTGGCCGACGACGGGCTGGGCATGGATCCGAGCCGGCTCACCGACGCGGTGGCCGATGTGCGCGAACGGTTGCGGGCCGCGCCCGGGCCGGCCGCCGCGCTGGAGGTGGACACCGCGCCCGAGTCAGGGACCACGATCACCCTGCGGGTACCCATGCCGCCGGGCAGACTGGGGCCGTGATCTATGAACTCCGGGAGTACGTCACCGTGCCTGGCCGCATGCCGGCACTGGTCAATCGCTTCAACGAGCACACCCTCCGCATCTTCGCCAAGCACGACATGGAGTTGACCTTCATCTCGCTCACCGGGCTCGGCGACAACTCCAACAACGAGCTGGTCTACGTGCTGCGCTTCGACGATTACGGCGACATGGAGCGCAAGTGGGCCGCGTTCCAAGCGGATCCGGAGTGGCAGAAGGCTCGGGCGGCCAGCGAGGAAGACGGGCCGATCGTGGCTCAGCTCCGGCGCCGGGTGCTCAATCCGACCCCCTTCGAGAGCCGGTGACTACGCACACCGAGGCGCACCGCTGGGTGGCCCTCGAGGGCGTGGAGAACGTCCGTGATCTCGGCGGCCTGCCACTGCGCGGCGGCGGCCAGACCCGGTTCGGGCAGCTGCTGCGGGCCGCCCGACTGCACGAGATGACCGATACCGACGTGAGCTTCCTCACCCAGGAGTACGGGCTGCGCACGGTGATCGACCTGCGTTCGCCGGGTGAGGTGGAGCGGGACGGACCGACGCCGCTGGAGCGGGCCGGGGTGCGCACCGTGCATCTGACCGTGCTGCCCGAGGGGCAGCGGCCGATTCCCCGGGACGACGAGGACCCGAAGCTGTTCAACTACCGGGGCTACCTGGCGCATCGCCCCGAGAACGTGATGGCCGCGGTGCGCCTGCTTACCGAGCCGGACGCCGGCCCCGCGTTGGTGCACTGCGCCGCCGGGAAGGACCGCACCGGGGTGTTCTGCGCGCTGATCGAGGACGCCGTCGGGGTGCACCGGGACGCGGTGGTGGCCGACTACGCGATGTCCAACGAGCGGCTGCTGGCTGTGCTGCGCCGCGGCGTGGGCGCCGAGTACGAGATCGACCCGGCCGACATCGAGCTGTACCGCTGCCCGCCCGAGGTGATGGTGGCGTTGCTCGGTGACCTGGACGCGATCGGCGCGGCCGAGGGCTGGCTGCGCGAGCGCGGGCTGGCCGAGCACGAGCTGGACCGGCTGCGGGCCCGATTCCTGAGTGGGTGATGCGGCAAGGCTGCCCGGACAAGTTACCGACGAGTATGCCAAGCTGGCGGGTGGATCCGTCCGGACCGCGGGGAGGCTGTCGCATGGACCTGACCTACACCGCTGGCGAAGAGCGGTTCCGTGAGGAGCTGCGCGGCTGGTTGCGGTCGCACATCCCGGACGAGTGGACCCGCCCGGGGTTCTGGAGCTCGCTGCCCTCCGAGGAGAGCTTCCAGATGCGCCGGGACTGGGAGCGGGAGAAGGCACTGGCCGGGTTTGCCGGGATCCAGTGGCCCACCGAGTACGGCGGTCGCGGCGGCACGCCTGGCATGAAGGCCATCTACGACGAGGAGATGGTGCGCGCCCGCGCCCCGCAGACGGTCAACCCGCTCGGGCTGACCTTCCTGGCCCCCACCGTGATGGCCATCGGCACCGACCAGCAGCGCAAGGAGATCATCGGGCCGCTGCTGCGCAGCGAGGTGATCTGGTGCCAGGGCTTCTCCGAGCCGGGTGCCGGCTCCGACCTGGCCGCGCTGTCCACTCGCGGGGTGCGCGACGGCGACGACTTCGTGGTGAACGGCCAGAAGGTGTGGACCACCAACGCGGTGCACGGCGACAAGATCTTCACCATGGTCCGCACCGAGCCGGGCTCGGAGAAGCACCGCGGCATCTCGATGCTGCTCATCGACATGGACCAGCCCGGCGTGGAGGCCCGCCCGCTCAAGCAGATGAGCGGCGCCAGCGAGTTCGGCGAGGTGTTCTTCACCGACGCCCGGGTGCCCGCCGACGAGTGCCTGGGAGAGATCGGTGACGGCTGGCGTACCGCGATGTTGCTGCTGTCCTTCGAGCGCGGCGCGTCCGGAGTCGCCCAGTACACCGAGTTCCGCCGGCAGTACGACGAGATCGTCTCGGTGGCCCGCGCGCTGGGCCGCGATCAGGACCCGGTGATCCGCAACAAGCTGGCCGGGGTGCTCGCCGAGCTGGAATGCCTGCGCTACCACGCGATGCATGTGCTGACCCAGACCGAGCAGGGCCGCGACCTCGGCTTCGAGGCGTCGATGACCAAGCTGCAGTGGTCGGAGACCTTCCAGGATCTGTGGGAGGTGTTCGACGACGTGCTCGGGCCGGACGGCACGATCCGCGAGCCGGTGCCCGGGCTGGACCTGGCCGCGCTGCACAGCCAGGCCATGTGGTCCCGGTCGGTGACCATCTGGGGTGGCTCTTCGCAGGTGCAACGCTCGATCGTGGCCGAGCGTGTGCTCGGCCTGCCTCGCTAGGGGGTCTTGGGACATGTACTTCGCTCTCACCGAGGACCAGCGCGACTTCGGCGCCGCGGTACGCGACGTCCTGACCGGGAAGTTCGACACCGAAGCCGTGCGCGAGGTCGTCGAGGCCGCAACATCTGAAGGCGGGGCCGGCGACGGCCATCCCGCCGCGCTGTGGCAGGCGATGGGGGAGCAGGGCTGGCTGGCCGTGCTGGTCCCCGAGGAGCACGACGGGCTGGGGCTCGGCCTGGTGGACGCCCAGGTGATCGCCCGCGAGCTGGGCGCCGGGGTGGCGCCGGGTCCGTGGCGGGGCACCGTGTTGGCCGCCGAGGCGATCCGACTGGCCGGGTCCGCCAGCCAGCAGCGGGACTGGCTGCCCCGGCTCGCGGCCGGCGCCGTCGTCGGTGCGCTGGCCCTGCGCGGGTCCACCGAGGAGGGCTGGCCGGCGGTGGAGTATGCCGAGGTGGCCGACGCGCTGGTGGTGGCGGACGGCACGGGGCTGCGGCTGCTGCGCCGCGATGAGGTGGCCACCCGGCGGCTGGACAGCTTCGACGGCACCACCCGACTGGCGGCGGTGGCGCTGGCCGACGGGGTCGGTGAGCCGCTGCCCGGCGGCACCGCCGAGGTGCACGCCGAACTGTCCGCCCGGGCCGCCGTGCTGGTAGCGGCCGACCTGGTCGGAGGCGCCCGGGAAGCGTTGACCCGTACGGTGGACTACGACCGGGAGCGCAAGCAGTTCGGCGTACCGGTCGGCTCGTTCCAGGCGATCAAACACGCGCTGGCCGACCTCCATGTCGGGGTGATCATGGCCGAGCACGCCGTGCTCTACGCCGCGCACGCGCTGGACTCCGGCCCGGCCACCGACCCGGACGCCGCGCTCGCGGTCGCCGTGGCCAAGTCCAAGGCCAGCGACTCGGCCGCCCTGGTCACCGGCGCGATGATCCAGTACCACGGCGGCATCGGCTACACCTGGGAGCACGAGGTGCACTTCTTTTACAAGCGCGCGAAGCGACTGGCCGGCACTTACGGCACCGCCGATGACCACCGCGCCCGGATCGCCGAGCTCACCATCGGCTGACCCACCGCGCTGGCGCCTGGCCGGCCGTCCGGCGCCCACTAGGCTGGCTCGGCGTGGATCCCGCTGAACTGGTCGGCCTGCTCGCTGAGACCGGGCGGCTGCGGGTGTTCGCCGCGCTGGTGTTGGGTGCCCGCGACCACGCCGAGATCGCCGAGGCGACCGGGCTGAGTCCCAAGGCGGTGGGCGCCGCGCTGCATCGGCTGCACACCGGTGGGTTGATCGAGGATGCCCCGCGCGGGTACCTGCCGAGGACCGCGCTGTTCAAGGAGACGGCCAGGGCGGTCGCGGCGCCGTCACCGGTGGACAAGCCGCACGGGTATGCCGATCCCAAGGTGGAGCAATTGATCGGCACGTTCGTCCAGGACGGGCGGCTGCTCCGGTTGCCCGCGCAGCAATCTCGCCGGCGGATTGTGCTCGAGCACCTGGTCACCTCGTTCGAGCCGGGGGTGCGCTACCCGGAACGGGAGGTGGACACAGTGCTGCGGGCCTGGACCGACGGCGGCTTGGTGGACCACGTGACGCTGCGCCGCTACCTGGTCGACGAGAGCCTGCTGGACCGGGACGGCGGCGAGTACTGGCGCTCCGGCGGCTGGCTGGACGTCGGGCACTGAGTGGCTGGGCACTGAGCGGCTGGATACTGGGCGGGACGGCACCCAGCCCAGCCCAGCCCCGCCCCGCCCCGCCCCGCGCGGGACGGCACCCAGCCCAGCCCCGCCCGGGACGGCACCCAGCCCAGCCCAGCTCCGCGCGGGACGGCACTGAGCCCGGCCGAGCCCCCGCCGCTGCAAGGTGCGCTCAGAACGGTGGTGGCTCGTCGCTATCTGACCTCGACACCGCTGCTGGCGCCGGCGGAGGGCGGCTGAGCATCGGCCTACTCTGTCGCAGCGGCTGCTCCGGTACCCCGTTCGGGCTCAGCGGCCGAGGGCAGGGCGGCGTGCTGGGCGGGTTGATCGGGTCGCCCCGGGTGCGATAGAGGCGCCCGAGCGGGCTGGTCCAGCAGAACTCGCCAGGCGAAGGTTGGCTGAGGCGCCACCAGCCGAGGCTCTTGTAGCGGTGATGGCGCTTGCAGAGCGGCCCGATGTTGCACCGCGTGGTCAGGCCGCCGTTGGCGTGTGCGTTCGTATGGTCCTTGTCGGCCGCATAGGACGACCTGCGGCAGCCAGGAAACGAGCAGGTACGGTCGCGGACCTCGATGTGGCGGGCCAGCGCGGCGCTGGCGAACCGGGCGCCAGCTGACGCATCGAGCCGTGCCAGGATTCGGTGCCGCCCGGCGTACTGAGCGGCGACATCCGTCATCACCGGCGCCCAGGCACCGGCCGTGGCGGGAGCGGCAGCCAGCTGACCCAGAACCTGGGCCGAGACATGGAGCTCGACGACCCCACCTCGGCAGGCACCCCGCCGCGGCGCCGACCCACGTGGTCGGCGGTGGGTGAGACCGGCGAAGATCAAGTGGCCCTCGGCGTCGGTGACGGCGAAACGCCACTGAGCCCCACGCCGCTGATCAGCGACCAGGCCGCGCGCTACGTCGGGCAGCACCGGGCCGAGCCCGGGTATCTCGCCGCATCGTTCATCCAGCCCGAGCAGGGTGGCCAGGCCGACCCGGATCTCGACCCCGGTTCGCGCCGTGCGTCCTCCTCCACCAGCCCGCTCCGCTCGGCCAGCGTGGTCTGCCCGGAACGCCCAGTCCGCCTCGTCGGCCCGGTCCGCCTGGTCAGCAGTGTCCGTCAGGTCAGCAGGGACAGCCTGGTCAGCTCGGTCAGCTCGGTCAGCTCGGTCAGCTCGGTCAGCTCGGTCAGCTCGGTCAGCAGGGTCCGCCTGGTCAGCTCGGTCGGCGGCACGCGGCTCGGGCTCGCACGCTGTGCCAGCGCCAGGCCGGGCGTCCGAGGGCGCTCCGGTGTCGTCGAGCGTTGCGGCGTCTTCAAGCGCATCGGTGCGGGCTCGGCCGAGGA
>DASWST010000190.1:0-69611 GCA_036402515.1 Pseudonocardia sp. | reverse complement strand
GCGGGACAGCGGGGTGCAGTCGGTGGACCGCGCGGTGTCGATACTGCAGGTGCTGGCCCGGCTGGGCACGGCGGGCGTCACGGAGATCGCTACCGAGCTTGCGGTGCACAAGTCGACGGTGTTCCGGCTGCTGGACACCCTGGAGTCGCGTGGCCTGGTCGAGCAGCGGGTTGATCGTGGTCGGTATCAGCTCGCGTTCGGCATCGTGGCGCTCGCGGCCGGGGCCGCCCGCAAGCACGACCTGAGCGTGCTGAGCCGGCCGGTCTGTCTGCGGCTGGCCGAGGCGGTGCGCGAGACGGTCAACATCGCGATCCACGACGGGCAGGCAGTGATCAGCATCGACCAGGTGATCGGAGCCGCGACGGTCACCAGCGTGAACTGGGTCGGTCAGCGCACGCCGTTTCACGCCACGTCCGCCGGCAAGGTGTTCTTGGCCTTCATGCCGGCGCCGCGCCGCGACGCGATCCTGGCCGGCGGGCTGGAGCCATTCACTGCGCACACGCTGGTCGATCCCACGGAGCTCGCCGCGGAACTGGCGCTGGTTCGGCGCCAGGGGTACGCCCTCACCGCTGAGGAGCATGAGATCGGCCTGGCCGCGGTAGCCGCCCCGCTGCGGTCCATGGACGGCGACGTGGTCGCCGCGGTGACCGCGTCCGGGCCTACCTTCCGGATCAACGCCGAGACCCTGCCGGGAATCGTGGAACAGGTGGTGGCCGCGGCCGCCCAGATCTCCCAGCGGAACGGATACCCGAAGCCCGGCTGACCAGTGAAGCGGAACACCCTTGACACCCGGAGGGCACAGATCCACGCTTTGTCTCACATGTAGCGATTGTTTCGCGATACGGGACAAGGCTCCGGAAGGAGTGCGGGATGACCTCCGGCACCCGAGCCAGCAACCTCCTCGAGGCCCTGCCCGGGCGGTACTACACCGACCCGGCAATCTTCGAGCTGGACCAGCGCCGGATCTTCCAGCGGTCCTGGCAGTGTGTCGGCCGGGTGGACGCGCTCACCGAGGCCGGCCAGTTCTACCGCGTCGACCTGGGCGAGGAGAGCGTGCTGATCGTCCGGGGCCGCGACGGCGAACCGAGGGCGATGCGGAACCTGTGCCGGCACCGAGGCGCACAGCTGTGCACCGAGGATTCCGGGTCATTCGGCACCGCGATCAGGTGCGCCTACCACTCGTGGAGCTACGACCTGGACGGCCGCCTGCTCGCCGCGCCCAACATGCGCGAGATGCCCGACCTGGTGAAGGCGGACTACGGGCTGCACCCGGTACGCACCGAGCAGTGGCTGGGCTACCTGTGGCTCAACCTCGATCCCGAGGCGCCGCCGTTGGCCGCGCAGGTCGAGCCGCAGCTGAACGAACGGCTCGGCGACGGGGTGCTGGAACGCTACGAGATCGCCCGGCTCGGCATCGCGGCCACCATCAGCTACGAGGTCGCCTCGAACTGGAAGGCGATCATCGAGAACTTCATGGAGTGCTACCACTGCGCGACGATCCACCCCGAGCTCACTGCCGCGCTGCCCCAGTTCCGGTCTGGCTACGGCACGATCAGCAACGGAGCGAGCGCCGGTGCGTCCTTTGCCGAGCACATCGACGGGTTCTCGCTGTCCGGGCGCGCTTCCCGACCGAACCTACCTGGCCTCGGCCCGAGCGACGACCGGCTGTTCTACGGCATAACGCTGCGCCCCAACGTGCTGCTCATCCTGGTGCCGGACCACGTCGCGGTCTTCCGGCTCGAGCCGGTGGCACCCGGACGCACCCGAGTCGTTGTCGACTGGCTGTTCGACCGGGAGACAATGGCGGCCGACGGCTTCGATGCCACCGACTCGGTGGAGCTGCTGGACCTCACCAACCGGCAGGACTTCGAGGCCTGTGAGCGCTGCCAGCTCGGCATGCGCTCGTCCGCGTACGCCGCCGTGCTGGTGCCCGCCGAACACGTCATCACCGCCTTCTACGACTACTACCTGGCCGCCATCGCCGAGCCGGCGGTACGGCCAGGCCTAGCCGGGTAGCCACACCTCGCGGAATCGCCGTCTGAATCGACGAAGATAGCCGCTATAACCCGCTTGGCGCGCAATTCCGACCGGTCGTCGCGCGCCCTCGAGTCCGATCACGTCCGTATTACGGCTCTATCTCGGCGCCTCGGGCGGTGACTATCACGGCTTTATCTCGCCTCTGGACGGCCGTGTCGCTCGGTGATCGGCGCCGCGCTCAGAGTTCGCCCGGAGGCGGGCGTAACCCCCTGTTTCCTGCGGAAATGCTGTCAGAGCGTTCGCGTTCGGCAAAATCGGGGGTCACCGGAAAGAGGGAATGAAGCCCTCTCGATTTTACGCAGTGATCTCGGCGTCTATATGGTCTGCACGTCCGCTCCCCAATTGGAAGGAACTTCCTATGTCACGCACCACTCGTGTTGTGATCGCTGGAGTTGTCTCTGCTGGCATCCTGGTTGTGGGCGCCGGCGCCGCATTCGCCGACTCGTCCGACGACGGCGGGGACTACAGCAGCGCGCCCTCACACAGCTCCGGTGGCGGCAGCATCCTCGGCGGTCTCGGTGGCGGTCTGGTCAGCACGGACCTCGTCACCGGCCTGGTCGGCGGCCTCGGAATCCTGTAAGCGCCGAACCCTCGAACCTCTCGCCCCGAACTTCGCGCCCGCGCGAAGCTCGGGGCGGTTCGCGAGTGGGGTCGGGCAGGGCTCCCGGGGTGGGGCACAACCCCGAGCCCGGCCTCTGCCGAACCGCGCGCCAAACCCCGCCAAGACGGCTCAGTACCCTTAGAAGTCGACAAAGAGGGGGACCGGACGGTATCGGTCGCCCGGGCGGAGGGATTGCGGTGAGCGCGACCGCGCAGGCACTGGAGTTGGCTCGGGTCGCGGCAGGTGCCGCGGCCAACAAGAAGGCGCGCGAGATCGTGGTTCTCGACGTCTCCGAGCAGTTGGTCATCACCGACTGCTTCGTGATCGCGTCGGCGCCCAACGAACGCCAGGTACAGGCGATCGTGGACGAGGTGGAGGAGCGGTTGCGCCTTGCCGGCAGCAAACCGATCCGCCGGGAGGGCGCCCGGGAAGGTCGGTGGGTGCTGCTCGACTTCGTCGACATCGTGGTGCACATCCAGCACTCCGAGGAGCGCGGGTTCTACGGCCTGGACCGGCTCTGGAAGGACTGCCCCCGGATCGACTTCCCGGAAGCCAGGGTGGACCCGCTGGCCGACGAGTCGGCGGACGGGTACTCGGGGTGACACTTCGTCGGTTGGTGCTGGTGCGCCACGGGCAGACCGACTTCAATGCCGAGGGCCGGATGCAAGGGCACCTGGAGTCGGAGCTCACCGAGCTCGGGGTGGCCCAGGTGCGCCGGGCGGCGCCTGTGCTCGCCCAGTTCGATCCGGCGCGGCTGATCAGTTCAGATCTGTCCAGGGCGGCCCGCTCAGCCGAGGAGATCGGGTTGGTCGTGGGCTTGGCGGCCAAGCTGGACGCCCGGCTGCGGGAGACCCACCTCGGCGAGTGGCAGGGCCTGACGCCGGCAGAGGTGGAGGCCAGGTGGCCGGGCGCGTTGGCCACCTGGCGGTCCGATCCGACCTGGGCGCCGCCGGGCGGTGAATCTCGGGTGGCGGTTGCGGCTCGAGCCATGCCCCTGATCGACGAGCTCGATCAGGAGTTCGCCTCGGACCCGCCCAGGACGGTGCTGCTCTGCACGCACGGAGGGCTGATCACCGCGCTGAGCTGCGCGTTGCTCGGCCTGGAACCAGCCAGTTGGACCGCGTTGGGCGGCCTCGGCAATGCCCGCTGGGTGACCGTGCAGCGCCGGTCCGGTCCGGAGACCCGGTGGCGGCTGACCGGGTTCAACGTCGGCCTCCTGGACTAGACGGTGTCCAGCCCAGGCACCTCCCCTCGGACGGGTTCCAGTCCGGTGCTGTTGGTACTGGCCGACTCGTTGGCCTTCCACGGACCGAGCCGCGCGGAACCGGCCAATGAGCCGAGGCTGTGGCACAACGTGGCCGCCGCCGCGCTGGGCGGTCACGCCGAGCTGCTGGCCGGCTACGGCTGGACCGCGCGGCATGCGTGGCGCGCGCTCACCCATGACCCTCGGATCTGGTCGGCGATGCCCACCGTCGACGCGCTGGTGCTGGGCGTCGGTGGGATGGACACGTTGCCCTCGCCGCTGCCCACCGCGCTGCGCGAGCTGATCCCGTCGCTGCGCCCGGCCGGACTGCGCCGAGCGGTCCGCGACGGGTACCTGGGCGCCCAGCCGGCGCTGTCCCGCGCCTTGGCGCTGCTGCCCGGCGGCGGACCGGTGGCGCTGCCACCGCGGCTGACCGTGCATTATCTGGAACTCTGCCGGCGGGCGGTCACCACCATCCGGCCGGGCATCCCGGTGGTCGCCCTGCTGCCCAGCGTGCACCGGGCACCCGCGTACGGGCACGTGCATCCCGGCCGGCCGGCCGCCGAGCGGGCCACCCGGTCCTGGGCGAGCGAGGCGGGGGTGGCGACCCTGGACCTGCCCGCGCTGATCGGCGGGCACATCCGGGCCGGCGAGGGTAACCCGGACGGTATCCACTTCGGCTGGGCCGGGCACCGGCGGGTCGGCGAGGGGCTGGCCGTGCTGCTCGCCCCAGCGCTCTCCGCTGAGAGTGCACCTCGGCCCGGACAGTAGTGTCGTGCGAGGGGTAACCGGGGAGGATTGACGGCGTGGTACTGAACCTGCTGCAGCGGCTCGGCGAGCACGTCGGCGGGTGGCTGTACCTGATCGCCGGGTTCTTCGCCTTCGCCGAGGCCGCGATCATGGTCGGGCTGGTGTTCCCGGGGGAGGCCTCGCTGCTGGTTGCCGGCTTCGGCGCACACCAGGGCTGGGTGAGCCTCGGGCCGATGGTGGCGGTCGCCGTGCTGGCCGCGATCACCGGCGACAGCGTGGGCTACGAGGTGGGCAAGCACTACGGGCCGGCGCTGCGCGAATCCCGGCTCGGCCGCCGGGTGGGCGCAAAGAACTGGGCGAAGGCGGACGCGTTCCTGCGCCGGCACGGTGGCAAGGCGGTGTTCCTGGGCCGCTGCACCGCGCTGCTGCGGGCACTGATCCCCGGGATGGCCGGCATGGCCCGGCTGCCTTACCTGCGTACCTTCCTGCCGTGGAATGTGGCCGGCGGCGTGCTCTGGGGCGGCGGCTGCGTGCTGCTCGGGTACGCCTTCTCCGCGTCCCTGGACACGATCTCCAAGTACCTCACCTGGGGGCCGATGGCGGTGATCGTCGTGCTGCTGGTCGGCTACCTGGTGCACCGGGTGCTGCGGCGCCGTCGGCAACGCGCCGCGGAGCCGTTCTGAGCTCGGTGACAACTCGATGACGGTCGCGGTGGTGACCGACTCGACCGCCTACCTGCCCACTGGGATGGCGCATGCGCACGGCGTCCACGTGGTCCCGCTGAAGGTGACCCTGGGCCAACGGGAGGGCCGGGACGGGGTGGATATGGGCCCGGCCGAAGTCACCGAGGCGCTGTCCGACCCGGACGCGACGATCGGCACCTCCCGCCCGGCGCCCGCCGAGTTCGCCGCGAAGTACCGCGAGCTGCTCGCCGGCGGTGCCACCGGTGTGGTCTCCGTACACCTGTCCCGTCGGCTCTCCGGGACCTGGGAGGCGGCCCGCTTCGCCGCCGACGAGGTCGACCCGAGCCTGGTGCGCGTCGTCGACTCCCGCTCCACCGGAATGGGGCTGGGTTTCGCGGTGCTGGCGGCGGCGGACGCGGCGTTGGACGGGTCCGCCGGGGACGTCGTCGAGGCGGCGGCGGCCGAGGTGGCGGCCCGGACCCGGGTGTTCTTCTGCGTGGACTCCCTGGAGCACCTGCGCCGAGGCGGCCGGATCGGCGCGGCGGCGGCCTGGCTGGGCAGTGCGCTCGCGGTGAAGCCGGTGCTGCACGTGACCGACGGACTGATCGAGCCGCTGGAGAAGGTCCGCACCCTGGCCAGGGCGACGACCCGGATGGTGGAGTTGGCCGAGCGTGCCGCCGGCCAGGGCGCCGCCCAGCTGGCCGTGCACCACCTAGGCGCGCCCGAGCGGGCGAAGGAGCTGGTGCACCGGCTTGCCGACCGGCTGCCGGCCGCCCGGCCCTGCCTGCTGTCCGAGGTTGGCGCGGTGCTCGGGGCGCACGCCGGTCCAGGGCTGCTCGGGGTGGTCGTGGTCCCACCGGCCGTGCCCTGACGCGCTGAACGGCACATCGGGGAGCGGGGCTATCGCGCGACGGGGCAGTGGACGCTTTGCTCTGCGCACCTATACGCACCGCGGCATTATGCCGGCGGCCCTGACGAGTCGCCGGCCACCGCGGGATAGCGGACCGAGTTATCCACACCGAGGTCTGTTATCCACAGGCCCAGGGCGGACCGCCGCCGGCGCCATGGGAGCGGCTTAGCGTCGATCTCGTGACGACGGCACGTGCGGAGTCTTCGGGTGCGGGGGAGCGGTCCGCACGGGAACGGCTGGTTGGCCTGCGCGCTCCCCAACGCGCCGCCGGTCCCGCTCCACCGCGACCCGCCACTCCGGCGACACCGTTCGCCGAGCCGTCGGATGCCGTGCCGCGGTTCGCCGTGCCCGCGCCGCGATCCGCCGTTCCGTCGGATTCGGCCGGGTCCTACCTGCCCGGGCCGGACGATCACGCCTCGGCCGGCTGGGCCGAGCGGCCGAGCGCGGCGGAGACCACCGCGCCACTCCCGGTGCTGGGCGGCGCGGTGACGCGGCTTGCCCGGCTGTGGGAGCGCTGGCTGCCGAAGTCCTGGCGTGGCGTCCGGATGGATCCGGGGCGTCCGGGCGCGCTGGCGTTGGCGCTGGTGGCGGCCGTGGCGGCGGTCCTGGCCGCGATCGGGGTCTGGCGGGATCGTCCGGTGGCCGAGGCACCGCCGGCGCTCACCGTGACCGGCGCCGCCGGGGCGTTCGGTGAGCAAGCGGCCGGGCCAGCGCCGCCTCCGCTCGGCCGCCCAACCGCGACCGGCGCGCCGCTGGTGGTCAGCGTGGCCGGCAAGGTCCGGCGGCCGGGCCTGGTGAAGGTGCCGGACGGGGCCAGGGTGGCCGACGCGATCGCCCAAGCAGGTGGCCCGCTGCGCGGCGCCGACCTCACCCCGCTGAACCTGGCACGGCGGGTCGCGGACGGCGAGCAGATCGTGGTCGGGCTGCCACTCCCACCGGGCTCGCCGGATGCCGCGCCGTCAAGCGGTGCGCCACCGGCAGGCCACAGTGGCGGCCCAGCTGGCGGCGGTGCGGGCGCGGGCGCAGGGACGGGCAAGATCGACCTGAACCGGGCGACCGTCGAGCAGCTGGACACGCTGCCCGGGGTGGGTCCGGTCACCGCGCAGCGAATCCTGGACTGGCGGGCCCGGCACGGCCGATTCAGCTCGGTCGAGCAGCTGCGCGAGATCGAGGGCATCGGGGAACGGCGGTTCAGCCAGCTCCGGGATCAGGTGACGCTGTGATCCTGACCGACCCTGGCGCCGACGCGCCGGTTGACCTGCGGCTGATCCCGGCGGCCCTGCTCAGCTGGTTGGCGGCCATCCTCGGGCTGACGGCGGGGTGGGCCGCCTCCGCCTGGGTGGCACTGGTCGCCGCGCTCGTCGGGCTGTTCGCCGGGATCCGGGTGATCCGGGGGCCGTCGTCGCGGGTGGCGTCCGGCGTGCTCGCCGCCGCCGGGTGTGTCGCCGCCGCGAGCGTGGTGATCACCGCCGACGCCTACCAGCTCGCGCACCACCCGCTGCGCCCGTGCGCGGACCGCTCCTGCGCGGCGACCGTCCGGGTGGTGCTCACCGGCGACCCGGCGCCGGTGTTCAGCGGCGGCGCCGCCGGTGGCTATGGGGGCCGTGCCGGTGGAGCAGTTCAGGTGGCCATCCCCGCCGCGCTGGTCAGCGCCAGCGCGGACGGGGCGGACTGGACGGTGGGTGGCCGGCTCCTGCTGCTCGCCCCCCGGGACGGCTGGGCGGAGCTGCTACCGGGGGTCGAGCTGACCGCGGCCGGCCTGCTCGCCCCGGCGACCAGGGCGGATCTCACCGTCGCGGTGCTCCGCGTGCGCGGCCCACCCACCGAGCTCACCCCGCCGCCCTGGTGGCAGCGCGTCGCGGACACTCTGCGCGACGGGTTGCGCCAGGCGGCCGGCTCGGTGCTCCCGGAGGACTCGGCGGCACTGCTGCCCAGCCTGGCCATCGGCGACACCAGCTCCATGTCGTGGACGTTGCGGGAGGAGTTCCGCACGACAGGTCTGCTGCACCTCACGGCGGTCAGCGGGGCAAATGTGGCGCTCGTCTGTGCCGCGGTATTCGGGCTGCTCACCCTGCTGCGGGCGGGCCCGAGAACCCGGGTGCTGTTCGCCGCGCTCGCGCTGATCGGGTTCGTGGTCCTGGCCCGACCCTCGCCCAGCGTCCTGCGGGCGGCGGTGATGGGTGGCGTCGCCCTGCTCGCGATCCTGGTCGGTCGGCGCCGCTCGGCACTGCCAGCCCTGGCCGCGGCCGTGCTCGGATTGCTGCTGCTCGACCCCGCGCTGGGCACCGACCCCGGGTTCGCACTCTCCGTGCTGGCCACCGGGGCGTTGGTGGTACTGGCGCCGTCCTGGTCCGCCCGGCTGCGGCGGCTGGGCCTGCCTCCCGGGGTGGCCGAGGCGATCGCGGTACCGGCGGCGGCGCACCTGGTCACCGCGCCGGTTGTGGCTGGGCTGTCCGGTCAGGTGAGCCTGGTGGCGGTGCTGGCGAACCTGTTGGCCGCGCCGGCGGTCGGCCCGGTCACCGTGCTCGGGGTGCTGTCCGCCGTGCTGTCCCCGGCCAGCTCGGTGCTTGCCCAGGTGTGCGCCTGGTTGGCCACGCCGGCGGTGGGCTGGTTGGTGTGGGTGGCGCACTGGGGCGCCGGGGTTCCCGGCGCCTCGGTCACCTGGCCCTCGGGACTGGCCGGAGCGGCGTTGCTCGCCGCCGCGGTGGTCGGCGCGGCGCTGCTGTTGCGCCCCCGCCGGCTCCGCGCACTGCTGGTGGCAGCGGTGATCGGTGCGCTGCTGATCCTGGTGCCGACCCGGTTCGTGACTCCGGGATGGCCGGCCACCGGATGGTCCGCGGTGGCCTGCGACGTCGGCCAGGGGGATGCGCTGGTGCTGGCCACCGGGCAGCCGGGGCGCGCGGTGCTGGTGGACAGCGGCACCGAGACCGGAGCGGTGGACGGCTGCCTGAGCCGGCTGGGCGTCACCGCGCTGTCCCTGGTGGTGATCACCCATCTGCACGTCGACCACCTGGGTGGGTTGCCCGCCGCGCTGCGCGGCCGGTCGGTCGGCGCGGTCGCGGTGGGCCCGTCGCACCAGCCCGCGTGGGCCGATGAGCGGGTCCGCCGGCTCGCCGCTGAACGGGACATCCCGGTGGTCGAGCTGCGCGCCGGCCAGCGGCTGGACTGGCCGGCGCTGAGCGTCGCGGTACTCGGACCGGTCGACCCTGGGCGGTACATCGATCCGAACGACGGCACCGACGTGAACAACACCTCGCTGGTGCTGCGCGCGAGCACCCCGAGTCTCACCCTGCTGCTCACCGGAGACATCGAGCTGCTCGCCCAGGCCAGCCTGCTCACCGCCGGCGTGGACCTCCGCGCCGATGTGCTCAAGCTCCCGCACCACGGATCCCGCTACACCTCGCCCGGCTTCCTGGCGGCGGTGAAGCCTCGACTCGCCCTGGTCAGCGTGGGTGCGGGCAATCGGTACGGGCACCCGAACGCCACCGTCCTGGATGCACTACGCCGCGATGGCGCGCTGGTGCGACGCACCGACGAGTCCGGCGACGTGGCCGTGGTGACCAGCCGGGACGGCCCGGCGGCGGTAGCCAGGGGCCACCCCCGACCGGCGCCTGGCCGGGGGTGAGGCCGCTGGGTAGCTCACTGGGTCAGCACGACCTGCTGGCGGTTCAGCCGGCGGCTAGCGCCCGCCGCACCTCGGCGGTGGACGCCGACACCGTCGCGGTCGGGCCCACCCGGCCGGCCACCGCGTCGAGCGTCTTGAGCCCGTCACCGGTGATCAGCAGCACGGTGTCCGCGTCCGGGTCGAGCTGGCCGGACTCGACCAGCTTCTTGGTGCACGCCAGGGTGACCCCGCCGGCGGTCTCGGCGAAGATCCCCTCGGTCCTGGCCAGCAGCTGGATCGCGTCGACGACCTCCTCGTCGGACACGTCGGCCAGGGCGCCACCGGTCCGACGCACCGTGTCCAGCACGTACGGGCCGTCGGCCGGGTTGCCGATGGCCAGCGAGCGGGCGATGGTGTCCGGGCGGACCGGCCGGACCACGTCGTTGCCCTCGTGGAACGCGGTGGCGACCGGTGAGCAGCCGGTGGCCTGGGCGCCGAACACCCGGTAAGGGGTCGGCTCCACCAGGCCCAGCGAGCCGAACTCACGGAACGACTTGTCCACCTTGGTCAGCTGCGAGCCGGAAGCCACCGGGATGACGATCTGCTCGGGCAGCCGCCAGCCGAGCTGCTCGGCCACCTCGAAGCCCAGGGTCTTGGAGCCCTCGGCGTAGTACGGGCGGACGTTCACGTTGACGAACGCCCAGTCTTCCTCTTCGGCGGCCAGCTCGGTTGCCAGCCGGTTCACGTCGTCGTAGTTGCCGTCCACGGCGATCAGCGTGCCGCCGTACACGGCGGTCATCTGGATCTTCGCCTGCTCCAGCGACTTCGGGATGAGCACCACCGAGCGCCAGCCGGCACGAGCCGCGGCCGCCGCGACGGCGTTCGCCAGGTTGCCGGTGGAGGGGCAGGCCAGCACGCTGAAGCCGAGCTCCCTGGCGGCGGCCAGCGCGACCGCGACGACCCGGTCCTTGAACGAGTGGGTGGGGTTGCCGGTGTCATCCTTCAGCCACAGCCGCTTGATGCCCAGCTCCTTGCCGAGCCGCTCGGCGCGGATCAACCGGGTCAGCCCGGGCTCGGTGTTCGGGTGCCGGGTCACGTCGGTCGGCACCGGCAGCAGCGAGGCGTAGCGCCAGATCGACTTCGGACCGGCCTCGATGCGCTCCCGGGTGACTCCGGTGAACTCGTAGGCGACCTCGAGCGGGCCGAAACACTCCGGACAAGCGAACTCGGGGGCCAGCGGGATCTGGTGGCCACACTCACGACAGGACAGGGCGCGCGCGGGCCCCAGGTCGAGCGAGGTGGAAGTGGATAGCGTGGTGCTCACGGACATCGCGAGGTCTCCTCATCTGTCCCGCAATCTGCGGGTCGGAATTGGCACCGTGATCACCAAGCGACCTCGCCCATGACGGGCGTGCTGCGCAACGGCTATGCGCAGATCGGTTGATGCCGGTTGCCGGGGCTTCGCAGGGCCGTTCCCTCTGCCCCTCTGGATGAGCCTTATGCAGTTGTGGCCCGCGCACGGACCGCCCACCTCGGCGGTGGGCTACGGCCACGTTACGTCACGGTTGCCGGTTCCGCCCAGTCTGTTCCGTGATCTGGGAGCGGGCTCACTCGTCCGGTGCCGGCGCGCGGCCGCTTGTCCAGCCGGTGCCTGGCCGCCCCCGGCCGGTGCCTGGCCGGTGCCTGGCCGGTGCCTGGCCGATTGTCCGGGCTGGGACGATGGCGGTATGAGCAGCCCGCCCGCGAGCCCCGCCGACCACGGCCCCGGGATCGGCAGTGAGACCGGTACCGGGATCAGCGTGGCCCCGGTGCCGCTGCGGCTGATCGTCGGCGACGAGGAGCTGCTGGTGGAGCGGGCGGTGGCGAGCGCGCTGGTCTCGGCCAGGGCCGCCGACCCGAGCGCCGATCTGCGCCGGGTCGCGGCCGCCACGCTCACCCGGCCCGAGCTGGCCGAGCTGGTCAGCCCTTCGCTGTTCGCGGAGGGTCGGGTGGTCGTGCTGGAGGCGGCGCACGAAGCCGGCAAGGAGGTCGCCTCGGCGATCACCGACTATGCCGCCGACCCGGCCGACGGGGTGTGCCTGGTGGTGCTGCACGCCGGCGGCGCGCGGGGCAAGGCTTTGGCTGACGCACTGCGCGCCGCGGGGGCCGAGGTCACCGAGTGTGCCCGGTTGACCAAGTACGACGAGCGGGTGGACTTCGTCCGGGCGGAGATCCGTCGAGCCGGCGGGCGGATCACCCAGGACGGTATCCGGGTGTTCATCGACGCGGTGGGCAACGACCTGCGCGAGCTCGCGTCCGCCGCCGCGCAGCTGGTGTCCGACACCGATGGCGCGGTGGACGAGGCCGCGATTCGCCGCTACCACCGGGGTCGGGCCGAGGTCACCGGGTTCGCGGTGGCCGAGAAGGCGATCACCGGGGACCGGGCCGGCGCGCTCGAGGCGCTGCGCTGGGCGATCGTGCTGGGCGTACCCGCCGTGCTGGTGGCCGACGCACTGGCCGACGCGGTGCGCACGGTGGCCAAGGTCGGCGCGGCCGGCCGGGGCGATCCCTACCGGATGGCCGGGGCGCTGGGCATGCCGCCGTGGAAGGTGCGTAAGGCGCAGGGGCAGGCCAGGGGCTGGCGGCCGGCCGGGATCGAACTGGCCATGGCGGCGGTGGCCGAGGTGAACGCCGACGTCAAGGGCGCGGCGGCGGATCCGAACTACGCGCTCGAGCGTGCCGTGATGCGCGTGGTCCAAGCCCGCGACGCCACCTGACACCCCCGCCGTTCGCCCGCGGGCCCACGCACGCCGGCCTGCCTATGAGGCGACTTGTCGTTGGAACTAGACGCGACAAGTGGCTCCTGTCGTTGGAACTAGACGTGACAAGCGGGGCGGCGGCGTGGGGCGGCGGCGTGGGGCGACGGCGGCGTGGGGCGACGGCGTGACCGGATCCGTCCGGGTTCGGGCTTGATGCGGACTGTCGGGGGCCGACGGCGCTGGCTAGCTTCTCGAGCATGAGGAAAGCGCTGCTCGTCGTGGATGTCCAGGAGTCGTTCCGCCAGCGGGAGAGCTGGGCCGCTGTGTCCAACCCGGACATCGTGCACCGGGTCAACGACCTGGTGAACTGGTCGCGCGCGGAAGGCAACCTGGTGATCTGGGTGCTGCACGCCGAGCCCGGCACCGGCACGGTGTTCGACCCGGCCAGCGGGTACGTCCGGCTGATGGACGGCCTGGCGCCGGCCGACGGCGAGCCACTGCTGACCAAGACCGCCCACAACGCGTTCACCACGACAAACCTGCAGCGCCTGCTGACCGAGCGCGGTGTCGGCGAGCTGGTGATCTCCGGCATCAGGACCGAGCAGTGCTGCGAGACGACCGCGCGGATCGGCTCGGACCTGGGCTATCAGGTCACCTTCGTCACCGACGCCACCGCGACCACCCCGCTCCCGCACTGGTACGCACCGAGCGATCTGAGCGTGGCCCAGGTGCTCGCCGATCCCCGGACGCTGCGGGTCGAGGACGTCGTGTCGCGCACCGAGTACGTGCTGGCCGGCCGGTTCGCCACCATCGCCAGCACCACGGAGCTCACCGGGTCGGCCGCCGCGCTAGCCTGACCAGATCGTGCATCGCGTGGTCTTCCTGCTCACCCCGGGGCTGCACCTGCTGGATCTCGCCGGGCCGGCTCAGGTGTTCTCCGAGATGACCGCGCTCGGGCACGAGTACGCGGTGCACTACGTGGCCGACCGCCCAGAGATCCGTACCGCGCAGGGTCTGGAGGTCCGGGCGGACACCGAGTGGCCCGCCCTTGCCGTCGACGACCTAGTGCTCGTCCCCGGCTGGCGCACGTCGAGGGTCGGCGCCAGCGGCCGGCTCTCCTCGGCCAGCCTGCGACGGCTCACCGAGCACCACGCCGGCGGAGGCACGGTGGCCAGCGTGTGCTCCGGCGCGGATGCGCTGGGCAGCGCGGGCCTACTGGACGGGCGCCGGTTCACCACGCACCACGAGTTGCAGGACGAGATGGCCCGGCGCTACCCGGCGGCCACAGTGGTCAGGGACGTGCTGTTCGTCGAGGACGGACGGATCGTCACCTCGGCCGGCATCGCCAGCGGGATCGACCTCGCACTGCACCTGATCGCCGAGCGGCACGGCCCGGGCGTCGCCGCCCGGGTGGCCCGCTCCATGGTGGTGTACGCCCGGCGCAACGGGGAGGCGCCGCAGGCCAGCGCGATGTTGCGGCACCGCGCTCACCTCAGCGACGCGGTGCACCGGGTGCAGGATGTGATCGAGGCCCGGCTGGCCGACCGGCTTCCGCTGACCGAGCTGGCCGAGTTGTCCGGCTGCAGCGAGCGGACGATCACCCGCATGTTCGTCCGCGCCACCGGGCTGACCCCACTGCGCTATCAACAGGCGCTACGCCGGGAGCGCGCCGAGCACCTGATCGAGCAGGGCGAGACGGTGGAGCTGGCCGCGCGCGCCGTGGGTTTCGAGGATGCCCGGATGCTGCGCCGGCTGCGGGCGCGGGTGCCGGCGAGCCCAGACGCAGATCGGCGGCGCTATCCCACGGGAGTGGACAGCGCCGCCGATAGCCGCAGCGGGAGTTCTGCTTAGGTAATCGCCGCTGGCCCGGCCGGTGTTACAGCTGGGGCCAGGGGAATCTGGAGTGACCGGTGAGAACCGATCAGAGCGCGTTGACCCGGCGCGCCAGGGACGCCTTCTTGTTCGCTGCCTGGTTCTGGTGGATGACGCCCTTGCTGGCGGCCTTGTCCAGCGCCTTGCTGGCGGAGCGCTGCCGCTCGACGATCTGCTCCTGGTCACCGGCCTCGACGGCCTCACGGAAGCGGCGAATTGCGGTGCGGACGGCGGACTTGACCGACTTGTTGCGCTGACGGCGCTTCTCGTTGGTCTTGACCCGCTTCATCTGCGACTTGATGTTGGCCACGCGACTGCCTCTAGCTTTCCTGTTCGTCGTTTTAGCCGCGCGCCGCTGCCTGGCGCCGGGCTGCTGCAGCCCAGCGGGAGGATCACGCAGGGCATTCGACTTACCAGGGTAACAGCGTGCTCCGACCTCAGGGTTCCCGGGGCGAATCTCGGTATCTTCCCTGATGTCCGCGCGCCGGCCGGCGAGAACGATTGTGCACATGAGGGGAACAGAACTTGCTCGGTCGGTAGGCCCAGGCCAGCAGCGCAGGGCGCCCCGCTCGCCCTTCGAATGCCGCGACGACCGCGCCGAGATGCGCAAGCCGTGCGCCAACGCCGACCCCGAGCTGTGGTTCGCCGAGCGCCCAGCCGATCTGAACCTGGCCAAGGCGCTCTGCGGGCACTGTCCGATCAAGGCTGCCTGCCTGGCCGGCGCCCTGGACCGCGGCGAGCCGTGGGGGGTCTGGGGCGGTGAGATTGTCCAGGAGGGCGTCGTGCTGGCCTACAAGCGCGGCCGGGGGCGGCCCAGCAACGCCGACCGGGAGCTGGGCCTGCTCACCCAGGTGGCCGGCGCCACCGGGCCCCGGCTCACCAGACCCGGTACGGCAGGAACTTTCCATTCAAGGTCAGCCTGACCCGGTCGCCCTTCGGGTCGGGCACCCGCTCGAAGCCGAGCTCGAAGTCGATCGCGCTCATGATCCCGTCGCCGAACTCCTCGCGGATCAGCTCGCTGATCGTGGTGCCGTAGACCTGGAGGGCCTCCTGCAGCCGGTAGACGATCGGCTCACTGGTGTCCACCGCGTCGGCGCCGCGCAGCGGGGTCAGCTGTAGCGCCTGCACGACCGCCTCGTCCAGGTCGAGCGCGTTGCCGGCCGCGGCGGCCTGCTTGTCGCTGAGCGGCTGCTGGCCGAGCAGCGCCGAGGTGGTCCACTCGGTGGACTGCCCGACGGACTCGGCGATGGTCGCCCAGGACAGACCGAGGCGCTTTTTCGCGGTCAGCACCGCGGCGGCCGCGTCTCTGCGCGTGAGGTTCGGTAGTGGGGTGAAGGACACGATGTACTCCCGGGGAGGTCGGCGATTGCGCTTGATCGTTCCTGATGCCTGAGGTGGTCGGCAAGCAGCCTAGAGCGAACACGCACAGGGCCCTGGTGTTCAGCCTGGCCTGGAAGGTGCTGGCCCGGAACCGGCTCTCAGGGTCGTAACCCCCATTGAAACGTGGGTAACGCGGTGGTCACACCGATGCAGCAGCGAGTCGGGATCGCCAGGGCATTCGCGCTCGGCCCGAAGGTGCTACTGCTGGACGACGCCTCGCGGGAGCGTTGGTCTGCCGCACGGGATACTCCGGCCGACGCGGTATCCCAGGCCGCGCACTGGACCGGGGATGAGGGGGCGCGATGGCCGCTGACCAGGGCGCCACGCCGGAGGCTGGTCAGGGTGCCGCGCCGCGGGGCAGCCCGTCCCCGTGGGCGCCGCTGCGCGCATCGGTGTTCCGGGCACTGTGGATCGCGGTGCTGCTGAGCAACGTGGGCACCTGGATGCAGACCGTCGGCGCGCAGTGGCTACTGGTGTCCGCTCCCGGGGCCTCCGTGTTGGTTTCCCTGGTGCAGACGGCCAGCAGCCTGCCGGTGCTGTTGTTCGCGCTGCCGGCCGGGGTGTTCGCGGAGTTCCTGGACAAGCGCCGCGTGCTGCTGGCCACCCAGCTGTTCCAGGTTGTCGTCGGCGCGGTGCTCACGGTGATCACCGCGGTCGGCGGGATGAGCCCCTCGTTGCTGCTGGTGCTGACCTTCCTGCTCGGCGCGGGCGCGGCGGTCCAGCTGCCGGCCTACCAGGCGGTCATCCCGGAACTGGTGCCGCGTGCCCAGCTCGCCAGCGCCGCCGCGCTCGGCTCGATCAGCATCAACCTGGCCAGGGCGGTGGGCCCGGCGATCGCCGGCCTGATCATCTCCTGGATCGGGGTCGCCGCCGTGTTCGCCCTCAACGCGGTGACCTTCCTGGTGTTCGCGGTGGTGCTGCTGTGGTGGCGGCCGGAACCGACGGACCGCCCGCACCCGGAGGACTTCCTGTCCGCGCTGCGCGTCGGCGGCCGCTACGTCCGGCACGCCCCGGTGGTGCGCCGGCTGATGCTGCGGCTGGTGCTGTTCATCGTGCCCGCGTCCGTGCTGTGGGCGCTGCTGCCACTGATCGCCGACCGGCGGCTGGGCATCGGGTCCGGGGGGTACGGGCTGCTGCTGGCCTCGGTCGGCGCGGGGTCGCTGATCGGGGCGGTGCTGCTGCCCCGGCTGCGCCGGGCGTGGGGCCCGACCGGGCTGTTGGCGGTGGCCAGCGTCAGTTACGCCGCGGCCATGCTGGTGGTCGGGCTGGTGCGCATCCCGTGGCTGGTCGTGCTGGTGCTGCTGCCCACCGGCGTCGCTTGGATCATGGTGCTGTCCAGCCTGAACGCCACGGTGCAGGCCTTCCTGCCGCGTTGGGTACGGGCCAGGGGGCTGTCCATCTACCAGGTGGTGCTGTTCGGCGCGACGGCCGGCGGCTCGGCGCTGTGGGGGCTGGTGGCGAACCGGGTGGGCCTACCGGTCAGCTTCCTGCTCAGCGCGGCCCTGCTGGCCGCTGGGGCCGCCTCCGGGCGGTTGCTGCCCCTGCACGATGTGTCCGGGGTCGACCGGTCCGAGGCCCCGGTGTGGGTCGATCCGCAGCTGGCGCTCAACCCGGAGGACAGCCCGGGCCCGGTGCTGGTCAGCATGGAGTACGTGGTGCGCGACGAGCTGTTCGACCAGCTGATGGCCGGCCTTGTCGCGGTACGCCGTACCCGGCTGCGGACCGGGGCCACCAGCTGGCGGGCGTACCGGGACGCGGAGCGGCCGGAGCTGGTGGTCGAGCAGTTCACCGTGCCGTCCTGGGACGAGCACCTGCGCCAGCACAGTGGTGGCCGGATCACCGGCGCCGACCAGGAGAACCTGGACCGGGTCCGGGAGCTTTCCGACCCGCCGCCCTGGGTCCGCCACCTGTTCAGCCTCTGAGCCGTCCGAGGCGACTTGCCCCAGCGTGGCCTCGCGTGCGGGCCTCAGCCGGGAGTGACAGGCGGGGGAGAGTTCGGCCACCTCGGCGGGCGTGCGCGTGGGGCCAGGTCAACCGACGTGCGACCATGGAGGTAGGCCCTCCAGAGCCCTCCGCACGTAAAGGAACCGAGTGAGCACGTTCGCCGACCGCACTTTCACCGCGCCGGATCGTATCCGCAACTTCTGCATCATCGCCCACATCGACCACGGCAAATCCACCCTGGCCGACCGGATGCTGCAGTTCACCGGCGTGGTCGACGAGCGTAACTACCGGGCCCAGTACCTGGACCGGATGGACATCGAGCGCGAGCGCGGCATCACCATCAAGGCGCAGAACGTGCGGCTGCCGTGGAAGGTGGGCGACACCGAGCACGTCCTGCACCTGATCGACACCCCCGGCCACGTCGACTTCACCTACGAGGTGAGCCGGGCGCTGGAGGCCTGCGAGGGCGCCATCCTGCTCGTCGACGCCGCGCAGGGCATCGAGGCACAGACGCTGGCCAACCTGTACCTGGCGCTGGAGAAGGACCTCACCGTCATCCCGGTGCTCAACAAGATCGACCTTCCGGCCGCCGACCCGGACCGCTACGCCGCCGAGCTCGCGCACATCGTCGGATGTGACCCGTCCGACGTGCTGCGGGTCAGCGCAAAGACCGGGTCTGGGGTGCGCGAGCTGCTCAACGAGGTGGTTCGGCTAATTCCGGCGCCGGTCGGCGACCCGGACGCCCCCGCCCGCGCGATGATCTTCGACTCGGTCTACGACACCTACCGGGGCGTGGTCACCTACATCCGGGTGGTGGACGGCAAGATCACCCCGCGCGAGCGGATCAAGATGATGTCCACCGGCGCCACGCACGAGCTGCTCGAGGTGGGCATCGTCTCGCCCGACCCCAAGCCGTCCGTGGGGCTCGGCGTCGGCGAGGTGGGCTACCTGATCACCGGGGTCAAGGACGTCCGACAGTCCAAGGTGGGCGACACCGTCACCTCGCAGCGCAACGGGGCGGCGCAACCGCTCACCGGCTACCGCGAGCCGCGCCCGATGGTCTACTCCGGGCTCTACCCGGTGGACGGCTCGGACTATCCGGAGCTGCGCGAGGCGCTGGACAAGCTGCAGCTCAACGATGCCGCGTTGACCTACGAGCCGGAAACGTCGACCGCGCTCGGGTTCGGCTTCCGGTGCGGGTTCCTCGGCCTGCTGCACCTGGAGATCACCCGGGACCGGCTGGAGCGCGAGGCCGGCCTCGACCTGATCTCCACCGCGCCGAACGTGGTCTACCGGGTGGTACTCGACGGTCCTGATAAAAACGGGGCAACCGAGATGACGGTGACCAACCCGTCGGACTGGCCGACCGGCAAGGTCGCCGAGGTGTACGAGCCCGTCGTTAAGGTCACCATCCTGGCCCCCTCGGAGTTCATCGGCGCGATCATGGAGCTGTGTCAGGCCCGGCGGGGGCAGCTGGGTGGCATGGACTACTTGTCCGAGACCCGGGTCGAGCTGCGCTACACGATGCCGCTGGCTGAGATCATCTTCGACTTCTTCGACGCGCTGAAGTCTCGGACTCGGGGCTACGCGAGCCTGGACTACGAGGAGGCCGGCGAGCAGGCCGCTGACCTCGTCAAGATCGATATTCTGCTGCAGGGCGAGCCGGTGGACGCGTTCTCCGCGATCCGGCACCGCGATTCCGCCTACGCCTACGGCACGACGATGGCCTCGAAGCTGCGCGAGCTGATCCCGCGCCAGCAGTTCGAGGTGCCGATCCAGGCCGCGATCGGCTCGCGCATCATCGCCAGGGAGAACATCCGGGCGATCCGCAAGGACGTGCTCGCCAAGTGCTACGGGGGCGACATCACCCGCAAGCGCAAGCTGCTGGAGAAGCAGAAGGAGGGCAAGAAGCGGATGAAGACGATCGGGCGGGTCGAGGTTCCGCAGGAGGCCTTCGTGGCGGCGCTGTCCACCGACGAGGCGGGCGACAAAGCGAAGTCGAAGAGGTAATCGACCGGGCGGGCTGCTTCACCGAGCCGGCGGAGCGGCATTGCTCCAGCCGGGTCACGCGCATTGGGCCGGGCGGGGTACGGCCCTGTGCGCCCACGCGGGCCGCACCGCTGCTCCCACCTTGGCCCGGGGCTGCCGCCCACGCCGGCGGCGACGACGACCCCGGGCGGCGGCGGAAGGCTATTTGGCTACGGGGAGCGATTCGGCGACGCGGGTCAGCAGGCTACCCAGCGCGCTACCGCCGGTGCCGAACTGACCGAAGGCGCCGTCCACTCGCAGTTCCAACTGGCGACTGATCCGCTCGACCAGTTGCCGGCCGTTGGGCGCCAGGTGCACCAGCACCCGGCGACGATCGGTGGGGTCGTTGCGGCGGAACGCCAGTGACTGGGCGACGAGCCGGTCCACCACGCGGGTGGCCGTCGGGTTCGGAACCGCCGCGTGTTCGGCGATCTCACCCATGCTCCGCCCACCGCCTCGGGAGAGGAAAAGGAGGACGCGCCACCCCTCCCGACTCAGTCCCTCCTGCGCGGTAACCGGGGTCAAAACCGCGTCGACAGCCCGGTCCGCATGATCGAGTAACTCGACCACGCTCAGGTAATCTGGAGGGGTGCGCGGCGATGGCACGGATGGACTAATCACGGCAATAGAGTGTACGTCTCCCCGCACGAAAGTGGTATACCGCCCGGCCCCGCTGGGTGATTGCGGTCATTTGTTTTGCGCACATACAAATACGATCTTCCCCGCGGTCTTGCCGTCCAGCATCGTTCGGAAGCCCTCTTCGGCCTGTTCCAGCGGGAGCTCGAGCCCCACCTCGGGGGTGATCCCGGACGTGTCCACGAAGGCCAGCAGGTCCCGCAGCTCGTCCAGGGTACCCATCGTGGAACCGATCACCCGCAGCTGCAGGAAGAACAGCCGCTGCAGGTCAGCGGGCGGATTGGGGCCGCTGGTCGAGCCGGAGCAGACGATTACCCCGCCCGGTTTGAGGGCCCGGATAGAGTGGCTCCAGGTCGCTTCGCCGACCGTCTCGAAGACGCCGTCGACCCGCTCCGGCAGCCGCTCGCCGGAGGCGAAGGTGGCATGCGCACCGAGTTTCTCGGCCAGCGCCCGCTTGTCGTCTGTGCGCCCGGTCACCCAGACGCGCAACCCGGCGGCCCGACCCAGTTGGATCAGTGCGGTGGACACTCCGCCCGAGGCGCCCTGCACCAACATGGTCTGCCCGGGGCGCAGTCCCGACTTGGTGAACAGCATCCGGTAGGCGGTGAGCCATGCGGTGCCCATTCCGGCCGCGTGCACCGCCGACAGCCCGGCGGGCTTGGGCACCGCGTTGCGTGCCGGCACCACCACGGTGTCGGCGAAGGTGCCCTGGTGCTTCTCGGTGAGCAGGGTGCGTTTGGGATCCAGCGTCTCGTCGCCGGTCCAGTTCGGGTCGGTGATCACCGAGTGCAGCACCACCTCGGTGCCATCGTCGAGGGTTCCGGCGCCGTCGCAGCCCAGGATCATCGGGAACTGCTCCGGCTTGATGCCCACTCCGCGCAGCGTCCAGATGTCGTGCATGTTCAGGCTGGCGGCGGCCACCCGGACGGCCACCCAGCCGTCCGGCACCTCGGGTTCCGGCCGCTCCCCGACGGTGAGGGAGGCCAGCGGGTCGTCGCGGTTGGGCTCGGCAGCGTAGACGGCGAACATGGCCACGAACTTAGTGGACCGCGCGCCGGTCTACCCTGTGGAGCGTGCTGCGCTCGCTGGCCGACTGGTGGGATTCCGTCGAACTCTGGATCACCCAGTTGTCCTTCCCCTTCCAGGTCGTGCTGGCCATCGTCGTGCTGCTGCCGGTGTGCGGCGGCGTCGCGGTACTCGCCGACCTGGCCTCGGACGCGGTGGACGCCTGGTGGGATCGGCACCGAGCCGCCCGGGGCGAGCGCCCGAGGAGCTGACTCAGGTGCGTCAGGTTCGCCGGACCAGGCCGGTATTGGGCGGCGGCACGGAGCGCACGATCCCGCTTCCGGCCGCCGCGATCCGGCTTCCGGCCGTGCTGATCGCGCGCCTGACCGGGCTGCTTCCGCGCCTGATCGGGCTGCTCGCGTTGCTGGGGCTGCTCGGGGGGCTGCTGCTGGGCTGCTCAACCGGGACGGCCACCGCCCCGAGGGCGAGCTCCACCTCGGCCGGGTCGAGCGCGGCCGCGGCCGGGTCTAGCGCCGCACCGAACGCTCGCGGCACCGCGCCGAACCGGACGGCCAGCTGCCCCGCGCCGTCATCCAGCACGCCTGGGGCTGGCGAGTCCCACCTGCCGCTTCGTGCCCTGTGTGCGCTGCCTCCGGAGGTGGCTCAGGTGTGGCGGACGATCGCGACCGGGGGCCGGCTGACCTACTCGCGGGACGGCATCGTGTTCAACAACGCCGAGCGCCTGCTCCCGGCGCATCCTCGCGGTTACTACCACGAGTACACCGTGCCCACTCCTGGATCACGGGATCGAGGGGCTCGAAGGCTGGTCACCGGGCAGGGGCATGAGGTGTACTACACAGGGGACCACTACGCATCGTTTTTTGTAGTAGATCCCACCGCTTCAGCCTCGAACTGAGGCGCTACCTGCGGACACGTCCGTGTTCGCAGGATGTCGCCGTGCGTAAAAGAGTGTCACTTTTACTTTCTCGATTCGGATTGCCTTGGCTCGCGGTGGCCGTGCGGAGAGTCATCCACCACGACCCGACAGCCGCCCGAGCGCAAGCGTTGCTGGTGTTCAGCGACGTCAAGATTCCTCCCGGAGACCCTCGGCAGCGCCGGCCCGGCGCCCTAGGGTCAGCGGAATGGTGCCGATGCAGCAGCTGGCCTCCGTGATTGACGGCGCGGTGATCGACGGTGGTAGTGGGGTGGAGTACTCCTCCCGCAACCCGAGCAGGACCGACGAGGTGGTGGCGTCGGTCCGGCTGGCCAGCGCCGAGGACTTCCGGCGGGCCGCCGAGTCGGCCCGCCGCGCGCAGCGGGACTGGGCCCAGGTGCCCGCCCCGGTGCGTGGCCGGGTGATCGCCAACCTGGGCCGGCTGGTGGAGGCCAACAAGGCGGCCCTGGCGGCGCTGGTCACCCGGGAGATCGGCAAGCCGGCCGGGGAAGCGCTCGGCGAGGTCCAGGAGATCGTGGACACCTGCGACTTCTTCCTCGGCGAGGGGCGGCGGCTGTACGGCCAGACGGTGCCCTCGGAGATGCCGGACAAGCAGCTGTTCACCTTCCGGGTCCCGGTCGGCGTGGCCGCCGTGATCACCGCCGGAAACTTCCCGGTGGCCGTGCCGTCCTGGTACCTGGTGCCCGCGCTGCTCTGCGGCAACGCCGTGGTGTGGAAGCCGGCCGAGTACGCGGCGGCCAGCGCGCGGGCGCTCGCCGAGCTGGCCTGGCGTGCCGGCGTACCGGCCGGGGTGCTCAACCTGGTGTTCGCCGACGGGCCGGCCACCTACGACGGTCTGGAGCAGGCGCTGGTCGCCGGGGTGGTGGACAAGGTGGGCTTCACCGGGTCCAGCGCGGTGGGCACCCGCATCGGCGAGCTGTGCGGCCGGCACCTGCAGTCGCCCTGCCTGGAGCTGGGTGGCAAGAACCCGATGGTGATCACTCCGGACGCCGAGCTGGACCTGGCCGTGGAGGGCGCGCTGTTCTCCGGGTACGGCACCGCGGGCCAGCGCTGTACCTCGCTGGGCTCGGTGATCGTGCACGCCGATGTGCACGACGAGTTCATCCGCCGGTTCGACGCGGCGGTGCGCGCCGCCCGGATCGGCGAGCCCACCGGCGACGTGCTGTACGGCCCGCTGCTGGACGAGAAGTTCGCCGACGGGTTCGAGAAGGTGCTCGGCTGGATCGCCGCCCACCACCAGGTGCTCGGCTCCTCGGCGGTCGGCCGGATCACCGCCTCGGCACCCCGGGACGGCTTCGTCGGTGACCCGTCGACCGGGCTGTACTACCACCCGGTGGTGCTGGACGGGGTGCGGCCCGGTGACGAGGTGTTCCAGCAGGAGACGTTCGGCCCGCTCGTCGGGGTGACCACCTACCGGGAGCTGGACGAGGCGATCGAGCTGGCTAACGCCCCCGGCTACGGGCTGTCCGCCGCGATCTACACCACCGACCCGAGGAGCGCGTTCCGGTTCCGGGCCGGCATCGGCGCCGGCATGGTCAGCGTGAACAACTCCACCTCCGGGGCCGAGGCGCACCTGCCGTTCGGCGGCAACGGTCGCTCCGGCAACGGCAGCCGACAGTCCGGCATCTGGGTGCTCGACCAGTTCACCCGATGGCAGTCGATGAACTGGGACTACTCGGGCAAGCTGCAGAAGGCGCAGATGGACGTGGCCACCGTGGAGCCGGACCTGGACTACCGCCTGCCCAGTCAGCCGGAGAGCTGAGCCGTGCCGCCGGAGCTGCCCCCGCGCGCCGAGGTAGTGGTGATCGGCGGCGGGGTGGTCGGCACCAGCGCGGCGTTCCACCTGGCCGAGGCCGGGGTGGACGTGCTGCTGCTGGAGCGCGACGAGCTGGCCTCGGGCAGTACCTCCCGGGCGGCGGGCGGGGTGCGCGCGCAGTTCTCCGACCCGGTCAACATCGCGCTCGGGCAGCGCAGCCTCGCGGCGTTCGAGCGGTTCGCGCAGCGGCCCGGCGGGGAGATCGACCTCAAGCAGTGCGGCTACCTGTTCCTGCTGGACAGCGAGGAGGACGTGGCCGACTTCCAGCACGGTGTGGCGCTGCAGAACGAGCTGGGTGTACCCAGCCGGCTGCTGGACGTCGCCGAGGCGTGCGCGATGTCGCCGTTCGTGAACTCCGACGGGCTGCTCGCCGCCGCGTTCTCGCCGAGCGACGGGCACTGCACCCCGGAGGCGGTGGTGGCCGGGTACGCCGCCGGCGCCAGGGCGCACGGCGCGGTGATCCGCCGGCACTGCCCGGTCACCGGGGTCGACGTGGTGGACGGCGCGATCACCGGTGTGCGCACAGCACGCGGGGTGGTGCGCACCGAGACGGTGATCTGCGCGGCGGGCGCCTGGTCGGCGGCGATCGGCGAGCTGGTCGGAGTGACCCTGCCGGTACGCCCACTGCGGCGGCAGGTGCTGGTCAGCGAACCGGTCCCGGACCTGCCGGCCGACCTGCCGTTCACCATCGACTTCGGGACGACGTTCTACTTCCACGACGAGGGCGACGGGTTGCTGATGGGTATGTCCGATCCGGACGAGGAGTACGGCTTCCGGCTGGAGCGCAGCGACGCCTGGCTGGACCGGTTCGGCCAGGTGGTGGCCCGGCGCGCGCCCCGGCTGGCCGATGTCGGCATTGCACACGGCTGGGCCGGGCTCTACGAGATGACCCCGGACCACAACGCGGTGGTCGGCGAGTCGACCGCCGTCAGCCGGTTCCTCTACGCCACCGGATTCTCCGGGCACGGATTCCTGCAGGGGCCGGCGATCGGCGAGGTGCTGCGCGACCTGGTGCTCGGGCACACCCCGGCGGTGGACGTCTCCGCGCTGGACGTTGCCCGGTTCGCTGATCAGCGGCCCCGACCGGAACGGAACTGCGTCTGATGGACGACCTGCTGGCGAGCATGGACGAGTGGGGCCCGGAGAAGGTCGTCTGCGTGTCCGACTCGCGGACCGGCATGCGCGGTGTGCTGGTGATCGACAACACCGCGCGGGGGATGGGCAAGGGCGGCACCCGGATGAGCCCGTCGGTCAGCGTGCGGGAGATCGCCCGGCTGGCCAGGGTGATGACCTGGAAGTGGGCGGCGGTGGACCTGTTCCACGGCGGCGCCAAGGCCGGCATCCTGGCCGACCCGGACAGCCCGGACAAGGAACGCGTGCTGCGCGCGTTCGTCCGCCGACTGGCCGACCAGATCCCCTCGTCCTACGTGGCCGGCCTGGACATGGGCATGACCGAGCGCGACGCGGCGGTCATCCAGGACGAGCTGGGTGACCGCGGCGCGGCGGTGGGGGTGCCCGAGCAGCTCGGCGGGGTCCCCTACGACGAGCTCGGGGTCACCGGTTACGGGGTTGCCGAGTCGGTGGACGCGGCGCTGCGCCGGGCCGGCCGGGACACCAAGGGCGCGCGGGTGGCGTTCCAGGGGTTCGGTGCGGTCGGGCTGGCCGCCGCGCGCCGGTTGGACGAGATGGGCGCGAACGTGGTGGCACTGTCCACCGCGCGCGGGGCGGTGCACGAGCCGGACGGGCTGGATGTGCCGAAGTGGCTGGCGCTGCGGGCCGAGCGCGGTGACGACTGCGTGCTGTCGGCGGCCGGTGGCTCGCGGATCGCCGCGGGGGAGGAGCTGGTGGTCGACTGCGACGTGCTCATCCCGGCCGCCACCCAGGACATGATTGACGCGGGAGTGGCGTCCCGGATCCGGGCGTCGCTGGTGGTGGAGGGGGCGAACCTGCCGACCAACGCCGACGCCCGCGCGGTGCTAGCGCAGCGGGGAATCACCGTGGTGCCGGACTTCATCGCCAACGCCGGCGGCGTGGTGGCCGCCGCGTTCGCGATGGACGCGCGGTACTCGGCGTTCCGGCCCGACCCGGCGGCCATCTTCGAGGCGATCGCCACCCGGCTGCGGCAGAACACGCACACCGTGCTCGACCACGCCGAGTCGATCGGGGTGACGCCGCACGAGGCCGCACTGCGCATCGCCACCGAGCGGGTCCGCACCGCCATGCAACTGCGCGGCCGCCTGCCCAGCTGACCCCGTGAGTGGTACGCGTTGCTATAGCAACGCGAACCACTCACGGGCCATAGCATCTCGGTGTGCTCAACCCGATCCACCTCCGCACGCTGCGGGAGTGTGTGCGCACCGGGTCGTTCGCCGAGGCCGCCAGGGAGCTGGGGTACACCGCGTCGGCGGTCTCCCAGCAGATGATCCTGCTGGAGCGGTGGGTGGGTGCCGCGTTGTTCGAGCGGTCCGCGCGCAGCGTCCGGCCGACCGCGGTGGCCGCCCAGCTGGCCGAGCGCAGCGGCGCGGCGCTGGGCGCGCTGAGCACGCTGGAGCGCGAGGTGCGGGCCATGGTCCGCGGCGAGGCGGGCAGCCTGAGGCTGGCCAGCTTCGCCACCGCGAACTCCCGCATCGTGCCTACCGCGCTGGCCGCGGTGGTCGCCGCCCGGCCCAACGCGGAGGTCCAGCTGGACGAGGGCGAGCCGGACGAGGTGCTCGACGGCGTGCTGGACGGGGCGCTGGACGCCGCGGTGGTGTTCGACTACGACCGCGACCCGCGCGACTGGCCGGTCGAGCTGCGCCGGGCACAGCTACTCGCCGAGCCGTTCGCGCTTGCCGTGGCACCGGAGCACCGGCTCGCCGGGAGCGCCGGGAGCGCCGGGAGCGCCGGGAGCGCCGAGCTGGATCTCGCCCAGGCGGCCGAGGAGACCTGGATCTGCACCAGGGCAGACACCTCCGGCGCCCGCTCGCTGGTTCGGCTGGCCGCCGAGGCGGGGTTCGCGCCGCGCATCGTGTTCCGCAGCAACGACTACGGGGTGGTCCGTGAGCTGGTGGCCCGCAACCTCGGGGTGGCCATGCTGCCCGCGCTGGCCTGGCCGGATGCCGGGGTGAACACCCTGCGGCTGACCGGGCGGCAACCGTACCGGCGGGTGCTGGTGCTCTACCGGCCGAACAACACCAACCCGATGCTCCCGCTCGCCCTGGACTGCCTGAAGCACGCCTGCGCCGAGTTCCACTGGGACTGAGCACCCTCGTAGCCGTTGATCAAGATGACCTGCGGCCAGCACGACCCAGGGTCAGATGCGCTGGGGCTCAGCCGGACGGACCGAACGGCTGGCGCACCTTGGCGTGGGGCAGCAGCGTCGACAAAGCTGCACAGTGATGCCTGAACCAATCGACGAGTACTTCACCGCCACCGTGTCGGCACTCCAGGTCGGCCACGGGTTCCTGCCCGCCGGGCTCACCCCGGAGCGCGCGCTGGCGCTGTTCGACGCCCAGCTGGGCAGCCGACACCTGGACCTGGCTGCCCGGGTGCTCGGCGCCAGGGGTGAGGGTTTCTACAGCATCGGTTCCTCCGGGCACGAGGGCAACGCCGCTGTGGCCGCCGCGCTGCGGCCCACCGACCCGGCGTTGCTGCACTACCGCTCCGGCGGGTTCTACCTGGCCAGGGCCGCCCAGCTGCCCGACCAGACCCCGCTGCGGGACGTGCTGCTGGGCATCACCGGCGCGGCCGACGAGCCGATGTCCGGCGGTCGGCACAAGGTGTTCGGCAACAAGGCACTGTCGATCATCCCGCAGACCTCCACGATCGCCTCGCACCTGCCCCGTGCGGTCGGCCTTGCCTTCGCCATCGAGCGCGCCGGCAAGCTCGGCGTGGACTCCGGGGCTGGCACCGAGTGGCCGCCCGACTCGGTGGTGGTGTGCAGCTTCGGGGACGCCTCGGCCAACCACTCCACCGCGGTCGGCGCGATCAACACCGCGTTGCAGCTTCGGCACCGGGGGTTGCCGCTGCCGCTGCTGCTGGTCTGCGAGGACAACGGGATCGGGATCAGCGTGCCCACCCCGGACGGCTGGATCGAGCGGGCATACTCCGGCCGGCCGGGGTTGCGCTACCTGGACGCGGACGGCACCGACCTGGGCGCCGCGCTGGCCGCCGCCGAGGAGGCGGTGCAGTGGGTGCGCAGCCGGCGGGCGCCGGTGTTCCTGCGGCTGCGCACCGTGCGGCTGATGGGCCACGCCGGCTCGGACGTGGAGCTGGCCTACCGGGCCTCCACCGAGATCGCCGCCGACTACCCGCGCGATCCGGTGCTGAGTACCGCCCGGCTGCTGGTCGGCGCCGGGGTGCTGCGCCCGGAGCAGGTGCTGGAGCACTACGAGTGGACCCGGGAGCGGGTCAGGCGGGTTGCCGAGGACGCGGTGGGACGACGCCGGCTGGGCTCGGCGGGTGAGGTGACCGCCCCGCTGGCCCCGTCCCGGCCGGACCGGGTGGCCGCGCGGGCCGCCGTCGCCGCCGCCCCGGAGGTCCGGCGCCAGGCCTTCGGTGGTCCGCCGCCGGAGTTCGCCAGCCGGCTGACCTTGGCCCAGGCGATCAACAACGCGCTGGCCGACGTGCTGGCCAAGGACCCCGGCGCGGTCGTGTTCGGCGAAGACGTGGCGGTCAAGGGCGGCGTTTACGGGGTGACCAGGGGGCTGCGCAAGCGGTTCGGCGCCGCGCGGGTGTTCGACTCGCTGCTGGATGAGCAGAGCATCCTGGGGACCGGGTTGGGCCTGGCGCTGGCCGGTTTCCTGCCCATCGTGGAGATCCAGTATCTGGCCTACCTGCACAACGCGGCCGACCAGCTGCGCGGCGAGGCCAGCACGCTGCGGTTCTTCTCCCAAGGGCAGTACCAGAACCCGCTGGTCGTGCGGATCGCCGGGTTGGCCTATCAGCGAGGCTTCGGCGGGCACTTCCACAACGACAACGGGGTGGCCGCGCTGCGTGACATCCCCGGGCTGGTGGTGGGCTGCCCGGCCCGCCCGGACGATGCCGCCGCCATGCTGCGGACCTGCGCGGCGGCCGCCCGCGCCGACGGCCGGGTGTGCGTATTCCTCGAGCCGATCGCCCTCTACCACACGCGTGACCTGCACGAACCCGGCGACGACGGCTGGCTCGCCGACTACCCCGCGCCGGTCGCCTGGGCGGAAACGCACGTGCCGCTGGGCAAGGGGCGGACCTACGGCAACGGCACCGACCTGACCCTGGTCAGCTTCGCCAACGGGCTGCGGATGAGCCTGCGGGTGGCCCGGCGGCTGGCCGAGCGGGGCATCGGCGCCCGGGTGCTGGACCTGCGCTGGCTGGCTCCGCTGCCGATGGCCGACGTGCTGCGCGAGGCCAATGCCACCGGGCGGGTGCTGGTGGTGGACGAGACCCGGGAAAGCGGCGGGGTGTCCGAGCCGGTGCTGGCCGGCCTGGTGGATGCCCGATTCGCCGGCGAGGCGGCCAGGGTGACCAGCGCGGACAGCATCATTCCGCTGGGCCCGGCGGCCAGCCACGTGCTGCTCTCCGAGCGGGACATCGAGAAGGCCGCCCTGGAGCTGCTGCACCGCTAGTCCGCGGTTGTGCCGCAACCGGAGAGTATTCAGGCCTGGCTATATTCCTGGTCCGGTATATTTCGCACGTGTCCACCTTCGAAGTGCTCGCCGAGCCCACCCGGCGGCGCATCCTCGACCTGCTGCGCGGCGGGCCCCGGCTGGTCGGGGAGCTGACCGAGGAGCTCGGGCTGACCCAGCCGGGCACCTCCAAGCACCTCAAGGTGTTGCGCGAGGCCGGCCTGGTCCTGGTCCGCCCCGAGGCGCAGCGCCGCTGGTACGAGCTGCGCCCCGAGCCGCTCGCCGAGATCGACACGTGGTTGGCGCCGTACCGGCGGTTATGGACGAGCCACCTCGACGCGCTCGAGCGGCACCTGGACGCCATGCCGGACGACCCGGCCGGCCACCGAGAGCAACTGTGATGACGCGAGAGGCTGAGGTCAGACCGCCCAGGACGGCGGGCGCTTCTCGACGAACGCCCGGATGCCCTCCTGGCCCTCCTCGGAGGCGAACCGCGCGGCGGACAGCTTGGTCATCGCGGCCAGGTCCTCGCCCATGGTCCGACTCGCCGGGCCGCGCATCAGCTCCTTGGTGGCGGCCAGGGCACTGGGCGCGCCCAGCCGCAGCATCTCGGCGTACCGGAGTACCTCGGCGTCCAGCGCCTCGGCCGGCACCGCGCGGCTGATCAGGCCGATCTCCGCCGCCCGCCGCGCGTCGAACGCCTCGCCGGTGAGGAACAGCTGGTAGAGCGCGGCCGGCTGGACCCGGGGGATCAGCGGCACCGAGATCACCGCCGGGACCACCCCGATGCGTACCTCAGTGAACGCGAAGGTGACCTGCTCGACCGCCACCGCGAGGTCACAGGCGGCCACCAGGCCCACCCCGCCGGCGCGCGCCGGGCCGGCCAGCCTGGCGATCACCGGCGTGGGTGAGTCCCAGAGCAGCCGCAGCACGTCGGGGAAGTCGTTGACGCCCTGTGTCCCCGCGTTCGCGCCCCGGGACTCCTTCAAGTCCATGCCGGCACAGAACACCGTCCCGGTATGGGTGAGCACGATGACCCTGGCCTGGTCCGACTTGATCGCGGTGTCCAGCCGGTCGCGCAGCTCGCCGCGCAGCTGGGCGGACAGCGCATTGCGGTTGGCCGGCGAGTCCAGCGTGATCGTGGCGATCCCCGCGTCGATCTCCAGGTGGACCAGCTCGTCAGTCATGCATTCTCCCTGCTCACAACCCGTGAGTGGTACTGGTCGCTATAGCGACCAGTACCACTCACAGGCTTTTAGGGCTGGACGTTATCGGGAGGGGGGCCGGTTGTCGTGCCGACCCGGAGCCAGACTGGGAGTGTCACGTTGTCCGGCTCCCGGCCGGCGAGCAGCTCCATCACCGCACGGGCGGCGGCCCGGCCCTTCTCGTCGCTGGGCTGGACCACGGTGCTGAGCACGGTCGGGCGCAGCCAGGGCAGGTCGGCGCCGTCGAAGCCGGCCACGCTGACGTCGTGGGGCACCCGCAGTCCGAGCTCGCCGGCCGCGCGGAGCACGCCGGCCGCCAGCAGGTCGCTCTGCGCCAGCACCGCGGTGGGCCGCTGCCCGGCCGGCACGTCCAGCAGGGCGCGGCCGGCCCTGGCGCCCTCGTCCACCACATTGCTGGTGGTCTCCATCGCCGGCACCGGGCCGAATACGTCGGTCAGTCCGGCCAGCCGCTTGCGCACCACCCGGTACATCCCGGCCTGCTCGCGGGCGGCGTCGACCAAACCTCGGGTGCCGTCCAGCCGCAGCGGCATGGTGACCGCGGCGACGTGGCGGTGGCCCAGGTCGCGCAGGTGCCTGGCCAGCTCGGCGGTGCCGCGGCGGTCGTCGATGTCCACCAGTGGCAGCCCGTCCACCACCGGGCCCTCCACCACCACCAGGGGCACCCCGCGCTGGCGCAGCAACTCCAGCGCCGGATCGCCCTCCAGCCCGCAGGTGGCGAAGATGGCGGCGTCCAGCGGGATGCGCGCGAGCTGCTCCAGCGCGGGGCGTCCGGCGTCTCCGGCCAGCAGCAGCAGGCCCACGCCGTGCGGGCTGAGCACCTCGGTGATGCCGTCCAACAGCTGGATCGCTTCCGGGTCGCGGAACGCGTAGAGCAGCCGCTCGCCGACGAAAGCGCCGACCACCCCGCTGCGGCGCCGGCGTAGCGACGCGGCCAGCGGATCCGGCCCGGCGTAGCCGAGTTCCTCGGCGGCGGTGAAGATCCGCTGTCGGGTCTCCGGCGTCACCCGGGGGCTGCCGGCGAACGCAAGCGACGCGGTGGACGCGGACACGCCGGCCAGGGCAGCCACCGAGGCAAGTGTCGGTCGGGCGTGGGCGGGCACGGCCCAGACGGTAGCCGGCCGCGGCTGTGGACGGCGATCACCCCGGGGCGAGGCCGGCGGAATCCGGTTTGTGGCCCGTTCGCCGGACCCGTATGGTCGGTATCGAATCGATTCGATTCACGCCGCTGGACGTACCCGATACCGTGGCAAGGGAGAGCCCGTGACGGAGCTGATGGACGGTCCACGCACTGACGCGCTGGCCAAGGCCAGGACCGCGGTGGTGATTGCCTTCGCGCTCAACGGGCTGTGCTTCGCGTCCTGGTTGTCCCGGGCGCCGGCCGCGCGGGACGCGCTATCGCTGTCCAACGCGCAGCTGGGCCTGCTGCTGCTGTGCCTGTCCGGTGGGGCGTGCGCGGCATTGCCGATGTCCGGGCCGGCGGTGCATCGGCTGAGCGCCGCCCGGGTGGTGCTGCTCGGCTCCATAGGCGTCGGGATCGGATTGCTCGCGCTCGCCGCCGGGCTGCTCACCGGCACGGTCTGGCCGGCCGCCGCCGGCCTGGTGCTCACCGGGGTCTCGATGGGCAGCTGGGACGTGGCGATGAACGTGGCCGGCGCGGATGTGGAGCGTCGCCGGGGGCGCAGCCTGATGCCCAGGCTGCACGGGGCGTTCAGCATCGGGACGGTGCTCGGGGGTGGGGCCGGAGCGGGCTCCGCCGCCTTGGGCATACCGCTGGCCTTGCAGGTGGTGGTGGCCGCGCTGCTCGCGCCGGCCGTCATGACGTTCGCGGTGCGCTGGTTCCTGCCGGAGGCTCAGCCTGACCACGCGGGCAAGTCCGGCGGCTCGGCCTCGCTGCGAACCTGGCTGGAACCGCGCACGCTGCTGATCGGGCTGGTCACCCTGGCGTTCGCGTTCACCGAGGGCAGCGCGAACGACTGGCTGGCCATCGCGCTGGTGGACGGGCACCACACCGGCGAGGTGCTGGGCGCGGTCGGCTTCGGCGTGTTTGTCACCGCGATGACCATTGGCCGGTTCAGCGGCGGCGCGATGCTGGAGCGGTTCGGCCGGGTACCGGTGCTGCGGGGCACCGCGGTGCTGGCGGTGGCCGGGCTGGCCATGGTGACGCTGGCCGAGCCGATGGGCTTGGTGCTTGCCGGCGCGCTGCTCTGGGGGGTAGGCGCGTCGCTTGGCTTCCCGGTCGGGATGAGCGCGGCGGCCGACGACCCGACCAGGGCGGCCGCCCGGGTGGGCGTGGTCAGCTCGATCGCCTACACCGCGTTCCTCGCCGGCCCGCCGGTGATCGGCCTGCTCGCCGAGCACACCGGCATCCTGCGCGCGCTGTTCGTGGTGCTGGGCGCGCTGGTCGTCGGGCTGCTGCTCACCGGCGCGGTCCGCCCGCTGCCGGCTCCCGAGCCCCACGCCGACAGTGCCGAGGGTAAGCACGTCGAGGGTAAGCACGCCGACGGGTAAGCGCGCCGAGGGTGAGCGCGCCGAGGGTAAGTACGCCGAGGGTGAGCGCTGACCGGCTGCCTCAGAGCAGGTCGATCACCCGGGAGGTGAACAACACCTCGCCGAGCGCGGTGGCCGCGACCACGGCCAGGGCCAGCGCCCCGACCACCAGCGGCCGCAAGCCGGTGCGGCGCATCTCCCGCAGGTCGAAGTTCAGTCCCACCCCCGCGAAGGTGAGCAGGAACGCCCACCGGGAGAGGTTGCCCAGGCTGGTGATCTCGACCTTGCTGAACAGCCCGGCGGTTGCCAGCGCGGAGACCGCCAGGTAGCCCAGCACGAACTTGGGGAACTTCGCCCAGACGAACCCCGCCCTGGCGGTGAACCCGGTGCCCACCGCCCGCGCCTGCCCCCGGGACGACCAGTACAGCGCGTAGAGCAGCACCACGAACCCGATCAGCGCATTGCGGGTGTTCTTCACCAGCACGGCGACGTCCTGCGCGGCGGGGGAGTACAGCGCGCCGGCGGCGGTGGTCTCGGCGGTGTTGTCCACCGCGAGCCCGACCCACACGCCGTACTCGGTGTCGGTCAGCGCCAGCCCGTGCCCGATCAGCGGGAAGGTGAGTAGCGCGATCGCGCCCAGAGCCAGGATCGCCGCGATCGCGTAGCCGGAGTCCTCCTCGTCGGCCTCGATGGCGCCGCGACCGGCGATGATCGCCGACACCCCGCAGATCGCGGTGCCCATGGCCAGCAGCGAGGTCAGTTTGCCGCTCAGTCGCAGCCAGCGGCCGAGCAGCAGCACGATCCCGGTGGCCACCGCGATGTCGATGAACACCAGCACCAGGCTGACCCCGCCAAGGCGCAGCACGTCGCCGATCAGGAAACGGGCGCCGAGCAGCACGATGCCGATCTTCAGCCACAGCTCGTAGGTGCCCACGCCGGGCTGGAACACCCGATGCAGGCCAACCGTATTGCGGATGATCGCGCCGAGCAGGATCGCCCAGAGCACGTACTCGATGTCCGGCAGCGGAGTGTGTGTGGCCGCCCCGATGGCTTTGAGCTCGGCCTGCGCCCACTTGCCGAGCAGGCCGATCACCGCAAGCAGTACCAGCCCGGGCACATAGGCGGCGAGGGTGGCGGGCGCGCGACGGATCGCCGGGCTCGCCGTCCCGGTCACCACGGGATCGCCGGGACCAGGCCGAAACCGACCAGGACCACAAGTACGGCGGCGACCAGCACCGCCGCCCAGTCGACGGAGAGCCCGCGGCGGCCGGCGGGATCCCCGTCATCGGGCAGACCGGTATCCCGAGCGTCGTCCAAGCGGTCAGACTCGGCGGCATCCAGCGGGCGCGACTGTGGGGCGTCCTGGCTCCCCGGCTCCGGGTGCGCGGTGCTCATGAGGACACCGCCAGACCTCGGGCGCGCAGCACCCGCCGCTCCACCGGCCGGAAGATCAGCAGCTCGATGCCGATACCGACGATCAGGATCAGGAAGATCGCCGCGATCACCGTGGGCATGTCGTTGAGGTCGCTGCCTCGCTTGAGGAACGCGCCGAGGCCGACTCCGAGCAGCGGCCCGGCCGCGATGATCTCGGCGGCCATCAGCGAGCGCCAGGAGAATGCCCAGCCCTGCTTGCAGCCGGCCAGGTAGCCGGGCAGCGCGGCGGGCAGCAGGATGTGCCGGGCGCTGCTCAATCCCCGGGCGCCGAGCACCTGGCCGACCCTGGGCAGGATCGGCGGGATCTGCTCGATGCCGGCGACCAGCCCGTTGGCGATCGACGGGATGGAGCCGAGCAGCACCACGAAGTAGATCGTGGAGTCGGTCAGCCCGAACCAGAGCACCGCGGCTGGCACCCAGGCCACCGACGGCAGGCTCTGCAGTCCCTGCAGTAGCGGACCGATGGCCGAGCGGACCACCTGCACCCGGGCCACCAGGAGCCCCAGTGGGGTAGCCAGGGCCAGCGCCACCAGGAAACCGAGGAAGGCCCGGCTGATCGACGTCCAGAGCACCGACCAGACCTCGCCGCTGGACAGGATCTGCGCGAAGGAGTCCCACACGGTGATCGGCGCCGGGATCTTGACCTCGCTGACCAGCGCGGACGCCCACAGCGCCTGCCACACCGCGACGAACAGCACGAACGCGACCAGCGGCGGCAGCCCGGCCCGCAGCGCGCGCCGCCACCACGGCACTTGGACCACCCTGGGGGTGTCCAGGGCATCCAGCCCGGCCAGTGCGGCGGCCGAGTCGTCCAGCCGGGTCGCTCCGTTGACCGCGCCGCCCTCGGCAGCGTCGGGCCCGCCGGCGCCGCGCTCAGTCAGCTCAGGCGGCATGGCGGGTGATCACCTGTCGGAGGCTGCCGGTGATCTCGTCGAGCAGGTCGGCGCCGGCGTGCTCGACGTCCCACTCGTTGACCACGGTGCCCGGCCGGGAGGACAGCAGCACCACCCGCTGGGCCAGCCGCAGCGCCTCCCGCACGTCGTGAGTCACGAACAGCACGGTGGTTCCGGTGGCCTGCCAGACCCGCCGCAGCTCACCCTGCAGCACGTCCCGGGTGATCGCGTCCAGCGCGGCGAACGGCTCGTCCATCAGCAGCAGCCCGGAGGAGTCGGGGTCATCGGTGTGGGTGGTGGCGGCGAGCGCCCGGGCCAGCGCCACCCGTTGCCGCATGCCGCCGGACAGCTCGTGCGGCCGCTTGCGCTCCTGGCCGTCCAGCCGGACCAGCTCCAACAGTTCCTTGGCCCGGTCCCGGCGGGCATGTCGGCCCACGCCGCTCAGCCGCAGTGGCAGCTCGACGTTGCGGCCGGCGTCCAGCCAGGGCAGCAGCGCCGGCTCCTGGAACATGAACGACGGCCGTGAGGTGGTCAGCTCCACCGTGCCCTCGGTCGGCCGTTCCAGCCCGGCGACCAGGTTGAGCAGGGTGGACTTGCCGCAGCCGGAGGCGCCCAGCAGGCAGACGAACTCGCCCGGCCGCACCGTCAGGTCGACCCCGCGCAGCGCGGTGACCGCGGCGGGACCGTGACCAAAGGTCTTGGTGACCCCGGACAGTTGGACGGCGGGTTCGCCGGTCCGGGCCTGGCTGCCCTGCTCGACTGTCAGCGTCATCGCCGGATCACCTCTGTGCCTTGTCGAGGCCGGCGGCATCTACCGCCGGCTTGCCGGCCGCTTGGAGAACCTTGTTCAGCTCGGTCACGTCGATGAAGCCGTCGAGCTTGGTCTCGGTGGGGGTGGCGCCGGCCGTCACGCTGTCCTTGGACAGCTGGGGGAAGGTCGCGGCCAGCGGGTCCACCGAGAAGGTCAGCTCGGAGAAGGCCCGGTCCAGCACCGGCGGGGCCAGCGACGCGCCGGTGAGCTGCTTGATCGCGTTGTTGGTCACCGTCTTCGCCTCGGCCGGGTTGGCGTTGGCGAAGTCGACCGCCTGCTGGGTGCCGCGCAGCAGGGCGTCCACCGTGTCCGGGTGCTGGCGCAGGTAGTCGGTGCGCACGATCAGCACGGTGGTGGGGAACTGGCCGTTCGGCCACAGCGTCCGCTCGTCGACCAGCACCTTGGCGCCGGCGTCCACCAGCCGCGAGCTCCACGGCTCGGGCAGCCAGCCACCGGCCACCTGCCCGGTCTTGAACAGGTCCAGGGTGCGCGGGTTGTCCAGGTTCTGCACGGTCACCCCGCCGGCGCCCTGCGGCAGGTTGTGCTCCTTGAGCCACTTCTTCAGCGCCACGTCCTGGGTATTGCCCAGCTGCGGGGTGGCGATGGTCTGCCCCTTGAGCTGATCCGGGTTGCTGATGTCCGGCCGGACCACCAGTTGGGCGCCGCCCGAGGTGGAGCCGGAGATCAGCCGGATCGCCTCACCCTTGGACTTGGCGAAGGCGTTGATCGCCGGGCTGGAGCCGATGAAGCCCGCGTCCAGCGAGCCGCCCAGCAGGGCGTTCACCTCGTCCGGGCCGGCGTTGAACTGCTGGTTGATCAGCTTGGTGTTGCCCAGCTGGCCGGTGAAGTAGCCCTTGTCCACGCCGATCAGCGCGGGGGCGTGGGTGATGTTGGGGAAGTAGCCGAGCCGCAGCTCGGAGGCCGGGCCCTGGTTGGCCGGCGCCGAGGAGCTCTGGGCGCCGCTGTCGGCTCGGGAGCACCCGGCGACGACGGCGGCCGCGAGGAGTACCGCGGCGAGAACTCGGAGGTTGCGCGTCATCTGGTGATCCACTTTCGGTGGGAGCGAAGGGGTGGAGCTGGTGGAAAGGCTCGAGCGGTCAGCGGGCTGGGTCGAGTTCGGGCAGCGCGGGAGCCGACGGCGCGATCGGGCCCCGGCGGGGGCGGAGCACGACCATCACGGCGAACCCGGCGGCGGCGCCGGCGATGACCACCGGGGTGCCCACGTTCAGCAACGCCAGGGCGGAGGCCAGCAGCACCGCCACGATCACCGGGCGGATCACCGCTGCCGGACCCTGGGCGGACACCCGGGCGCCCAGGTACACCCCGGGAAGCGCGCCGAGCAGCAGGAACGTGGTCAGCGCGAACTGCACGTCGCCGAAGAGCAGATGCCCGAGGGTGGCGGAGGCCACCAGCGGGATGGCCTGCACGATGTCGGTGCCGACCAGCCTGGCCGGCCGCAGCGTCGGGTACGCGATCAGCAGCAACGCGATGATCACCGAGCCGGCGCCCACCGAGGTCATCCCCACGGCGAACCCGCCGACCACGCCGATCAACACCGTGCGCAGCGGGCGGACCAGCAGTGGCTGGTCGACATCGGCCGGCACGCCGGCCAGGGCGTCGCGCCGGCGGTTGCGCCGGTCGAGTAGCTGGCGGACCACCATCATGGCCACCGAGGCACACAGCGCCACCCCGATGATCACCTTCAGGTTGGACTGGAGGCCGCTGGCGTGGCCGATCGCGCCGATGAGCACGGCGCCGGCGAACGCCGAGGGCACCGATCCGGCGGTCAGCCAGCCGACCAGCCGCCAGTTCACCGTCCGGTGGCGCATGTGTACCGCGCCGCCCACCGGCTTCATGACCAGCGAGGTGAGCAGGTCACTGGAGATCGCGGCGAGCGGTTCCACCCGGAAGAAGAGCACCAGCAGCGGAGTCAGCAGCGCCCCGCCGCCCATACCGGTCAGGCCGACGAGAAAGCCGACGAGTAGTCCGGCGACGGACAACGAGAAGTCGACGTGCACGATCGGGCCTGCCTCACGATGACGGGTGCGAGCGCGGGATGGCCGCGCGGGGCGAAGTCAGCGAACGGTCGGACAGCAGGCGGCGAAGATGCGCATCAGGTCCACGTGCAGCCGGCGGACCAGCATTGGCCGGACCGGCCGGTCGGCCTTGACGCACGCTCGCACGCCTCGATGCTTACATTCCTGAGCCGCTTAGTCAACAAAATGCGCAGGTAGATGGTGTGAGGCTGCTCCCGCCCGGATGGGCCAAGATGGCTGGGTGCAGATCTCGGCGAGAGCGGACTACGCCTTGCGGGCGTTGTGTGTGCTCGCCAGCGCTCCGGACCAGTGTGCGGTCAAGGCCGACGAGATCGCTTCGGCACAGGGCATCCCGCGCACGTTCCTGGACGGCATCCTGGTCGAGCTGCGCCGAGCCGGAATGATCGAGAGCCGGCGCGGCCCGGACGGCGGCCACCGCCTCGCCCGGCCGGCTTACGCGATCTCCCTGGCCGACGTCATCCGGGTCACCGACGGGCCGCTCGCGTTGGTCCGGGGCCAGCGCCCGGAGAGCCACACCTACAACGGCGCCGCGCGGCATCTGCAGGACGTGTGGGTGGCGGTCCGGGCGAGTCTGCGCTCGATCCTCGAACTGACCACGGTCGCCCAGGTCGTGGACGGCCGACTCCCGGACACCGTGGTCGCCTACACCAGCCAGGACCGCTCCTGGCAGTCCGTTTGGCCTGGTCAAGACCCGTGAGTGGTATTGGTCGCTATAGCGACCAATACCACTCACGGGGTCTGACCAGCGGTTTTGCTGGCGGCTGCGCGTTTGGCTGGGCTTGGTTAGCCGGCGGCGCGCTCGGCGGTGGGGTGGGTGGCGGCGAGGTAGCGGTCCAGGATGAGGGCGGCCACTGAGGGGTCGGGGCCGAGGGGGGCGGCGATGCTGGCGTCCGGAGCGGTGGCCACGGCGGCGGCGTGCACTCGGGAGGGGAGCAGGCCGGGGGCGAGGAACCAGCTGGCCACGGCGATCCGTGCGGCGCCGGCGGCACGCAGCCGGGCGATCGCCTCGGGCACCGACGGGCTGACGTCGGTGGCAAAGGCGGCCAGGCAGCCCCGCCACGGGTGTTGCCCCGCCCAGGACGAGGCGAGCTGGTGCACGGCGTCGTTGGCCGACGCCCGCGACGATCCGGTGGCGGCGAGCACCACGCCCAGCTCGGGATCGTCCAGCGCACCGGCGGCACGGGTCAGCCGGTGCAGCGCCGTCACGGCCAGCCGAGGGTCGCCGCCGAGTACCGGCGCCACGGACAGCCGCAGCCGGGGGTACCGCCGGGCCGCCCTGGCCACCACACCGGGCACGTCCACCCGGGCGTGGAAGGCGTTGCCCAGCAATAGCGGCACCACCACAGCATCCCGATGCCCGTCGGCGGCCACGGCGGCCAGCACGTCGGACAGTCTCGGGGTGCTCAGATCCAGGAAGCTCAGCCGGACGTCCAGGTCCGGCCGCTGCCGCCGTGCCTCGTCGACGAGCGCGGAGATGGTGGCCGCCGAACGGGGATCCCGGCTGCCGTGGGCCACCGCGACCAGAGCGGGGGCCGCCGAAGGGAGATAGCGCGCCATCAGTCCTCGGAGAGCAGCAATGGGGTGCCAACCAGGCCGGCGGCCAGCGTGTTGCCGGTCGGCGGGTCGATCAGCAGGAACGAACCGGTGGCCCGGCTGACCGCGTAGTCGTCCACCGGCAGCGGGTCGGCGGTGCGGATGCTGACCCGCCCGATGTCGTTGATCTCCAGCCGCTCCGGCACGCTCAGGGTGAGCGTGTCGGTATCCAACCGGTCGTGCAGCGCGCCGATGATCGCCTGGGTGACCCGGGTGCCGTGCTTGAGCAGCAGTCGGGCGCCGGGGCGCAGCGGCTGGTCGGAGAGCCAGCAGACGGTGGTCTCGAGCTGGTCGGTGACGGTCGGCGGCGCCGCCGCGTCAACGATGACGCTGCCCCGCGCCACGTCCAGGTTGTCCGCCAACCGCACGGTGACGCTGCGGCCCACCCCGGCCGAGGGCAGCTCGCCGTCGGCGGTGTCCACCGCGGTCACCGTGCTGCGCAGGCCCTCGGGCAGCACCAGCACCTCCTGCCCAGGCCGGACCGTGCCGGCGGCCACCTGGCCGGCGTAGCCGCGGTAGTCGTGCAGGTCGCCCCAGTGCTCGGCCCGGTGATCAGCGGAGCCGGACCGCGGGTCCACCCCACCGCGCGGCCGGATCACGTACTGCACCGGGATGCGCAGCGGCGCGTCCAGCTCCGGGCTGGTCACCGGCACCGACTCCAGGTGCTCCAGCAGCGTCGGCCCGGAGTACCACGGGGTGTTCGCCGATGCCTCCACCACGTTGTCGCCGACCAGCGCGGACACCGGGATGGTGATCACCCGGTCGGCCGGGTAGCCCAGCACGACGGCCAACCCGGCGAAGTCCTTGGCAATCGCGGTGAACACCGCTTCGTCGTAGTCCACCAGGTCGATCTTGTTCACCGCGAGCACCAGCCGGGGCACCCGCAGCAGAGAGATCACCGCGGCGTGCCGGCGGGTCTGCTCGACCACCCCGTAGCGGGCGTCCACCAGCAGCACGGCCAGCTCGGCGGTGGACGCACCGGTCACCGTGTTGCGGGTGTACTGCACGTGCCCAGGGGTGTCGGCCAGCACGAACTCGCGGCGCGGGGTGCCGAAGTAGCGATACGCCACGTCGATGGTGATGCCCTGCTCACGCTCCGCGCGCAGCCCGTCCACCAGCAGCGACAGGTCGGGGGTGGCCAGCCCCTTGTCCACCGAGGCACGCTGCACGGCCTCGATCTGGTCGGCCAGCACCGACTTGGTGTCGTAGAGCAGCCGGCCGACCAGGGTGGACTTGCCGTCGTCCACACTGCCCGCCGTGGCGAACCGCAGCAGGTCCCGTTGAACAGTGGTGCCGGTTCCCGTGCCGGTGCCGCCCGATGAACTCGCCAGCTCGCTCATGTCAGAAGTAGCCCTCCCGCTTGCGGTCTTCCATGGCGGCCTCGGAGAGCCGGTCGTCCGCGCGGGTGGCGCCGCGTTCGGTCAGCCGGGACGCGGTCACCTCGGCGATCACCTCGTCCAGCGTGGTCGCCTCGGACTCCACCGCGCCGGTGCACGAGCCGTCCCCCACGGTCCGGTAGCGGACGGTCGTGAGTTCCAGCGATTCGCCGTCCCGAGGACCGCCCCACGGGCCCTCGGCCAGCAACATGCCGTCCCGGCGGAACACCTCCCGCTGGTGGGCGTAGTAGATGGAGGGCAGCTCGATGTTCTCCCGCTGGATGTAGCGCCAGACGTCCAGCTCGGTCCAGTTGGAGATGGGGAACACGCGCACGTGCTCGCCCGGGGCGTGCCGGCCGTTGTAGAGGTTCCACAGCTCGGGGCGCTGCTTGCGCGGATCCCACCGGCCGAACGCGTCGCGCAGGCTGATGATCCGTTCTTTCGCCCGGGCCCGTTCCTCGTCCCGCCGGCCACCGCCGAACACCGCGTCGAACCGGTGCTCGTTGATGGAGTCCAGCAGCGGGACGGTCTGCAGTGGGTTGCGGGTGCCGTCCGGCCGCTCCACCAGCCGGCCATCGTCGATCCAGTCCTGCACGTGCGCGACCACCAGGCGCAGCCCTAGCCGCTCCGCCAGCCGGTCCCGGAAGTCGATGACCTCGGGGTAGTTGTGCCCGGTGTCCACGTGCAGCAGCGGGAACGGCACGGCGGCCGGCGCGAACGCCTTCGCCGCCAGGTGCACCAGCAGCGTGGAGTCCTTGCCGCCGGAGAACAGGATCACCGGGCGGTCGAACTCGCCGGCAACCTCGCGGAAGATGTGGATCGCCTCGGACTCCAGCGCGTCCAGCGCGTCGAACCTGGTTGCGACCTGGGTGATAGCCGGCGCGCTCCGCACCAATGATTCGCTTGCGAGCGCGCTCATGCGTGCAGCCCGCACTCGGTCTTCGCCCGGCCGGCCCAACGCCCGGCCCGCTTGTCCTCGCCAGGCAGCGGCTTGCGGGTGCAGGGGGCGCAGCCGATCGACGGATAGCCGGCATCCACCAGCGGGTTCACCAGGATGTTGTGCTCGTTGATGTAGGCGTCCATGTCCTCGTCGGTCCACGCCGCGATCGGGTTGATCTTGACCAGCCCGAACTTCTCGTCGAAGGTGACCAGTGGGGTGTTCGCCCTGGTGGGAGCCTCCACCCGGCGCACCCCGGTGATCCACGCGTCGTAGCGGGCCAGGGTGTTCCGCAGCGGCACGACCTTGCGCAGGAAGCAGCAGCGGTCCGGCTCGCGGGCGAACAGGTCCTTGCCCTCGGCGACGTCCTGCTCGGCCACGCTGGCCTCGGCCTTGGCGTTCACGATCCGCACGCCGTAGACCGTCTCCACCGCGTCCCGGGTGCCGATCGTCTCGGCGAAGTGGTAGCCGGTCTCCAGGAACAGCACGTCCACCCGGGGCCGTGAGGCCTGCTCGCAGGGCCGAACCCTCGATACAGCCTTGGCCGCCAGGTCCACCAGCACCGCGTCCTGCATGTTCGACGCTGCGATCAGCCCGTCGCCGAAGGTGCGCGCGGCCCAGTCCAGCACCGTCTCCGCGCTGGCCTCCGGCCCGAGTTCCTCGGCGCCGCGCCGGGCGAGCTCGCGCAGCTCCTCGGCACTACGGCTGCGCCCCGGAGTCTCGACCTCGGTACTTACCGCACTCATTCCGCTCCCGCTCCTGTGCTGTCGAGGGATGGCACGCCAATGCCGACCAGCTTCACCGCGAACGTGCGCAGACATCCCGCGCAACGCCACGCCCCGTGTGGTTCTTCCACGGGGCGCAAGTCCTCCTCGCCGCAGTACGGGCAGTAAAACGGCACCGCGCGTTCGCTCACTGCTCGCCTCCGCGCTCGGTCCGCTCCTCGCTCGCTGCACTCGCTGTGCTTGACCCACCCCGCCGGCTGCGCCGGCTGCCGTCCCCCGGGATGCTCCCTTGCTGTCGGCTTCGCGCGCTCACTGGAGATCGGCCTCGTCCGCCCGGGCGACCCACTGGGCGAAGCGCTCGCCGGCGTCGCGCTGCTTGGCGTAGTGGCGGACCACCCGGTCCACGTAGTCGCCCAGCTCGCTGGAGGCCACTTTCAACCCGCGCAGCTTGCGGCCGAAGCCGGCGTCCAGCCCGAGCCCGCCGCCCAGGTGCACCTGGAAGCCGGGCACCTGGTTGCCATCGGCGGTGGTGATGATCTGGCCCTTGAGCCCGATGTCGGCGGTCTGCGTGCGGGCGCAGGCGTTCGGGCAGCCGTTGAGGTGGATCGCGATGGGGGAGTCCAGGTCCGGGACGTCGGCCAGCCGGCTCTCCAGCTCGGCGACCAGCGCGGCGGCCCTGCCCTTGGTCTCCACGATGGCCAGCTTGCAGAACTCGATGCCGGTGCAGGCCATGGTGTGCCGCCGCCACGGCGTCGGCTCGGCGTGCAGGCCCAGCTCGGCCAGCTCGGCGACCAGCTGGTCCACCCGCTCGTCCGCCACGTCCAGTACCAGCAGCTGCTGCTGCACCGTGGTGCGCAGCCGGTGCGAGCCGATCCGCTCGGCGGCCTCGGCCGCTTTGATCAGGGTTGACCCGGAGACCCGGCCGGCGATGGCCGCCGCGCCGACGTAGTTCAGTCCGTCGAGCTGCTTGTGCACGCCGATGTGGTCGCGCGGGCCGGTCCAGTGCTCCGGCGCCGGGCCGTCGACCAGCGCGCGCTTCAGGTACTCGGTCTCCAGTACCTCGCGGAACCGCTCCGGGCCCCAGTCGGCCACCAGGAACTTGATCCGCGCGCGGTGCCGCAGCCGCCGGTAGCCGTAGTCCCGGAACAGCCCGACCACCCCGGCCCAGACGTCCGCGACCTCGTCCAGCGGCACCCACGCGCCGAGCCGCACACCCAGCTTCGGGTTGGTGGACAGGCCACCGCCGACCCACAGGTCGAAGCCGGGGCCGTGCTCCGGGTGCCGCACGCCGACGAAGGCAATGTCGTTGATCTCGTGCACCACGTCGTGGCGCGGCGAGCCGGAGATCGCCGACTTGAACTTGCGCGGCAGGTTGGAGAACTCCTTGCTGCCGATGTACCGCTCCACGATCTGGTGGATCGCCGGGGTGCCGTCGATGATCTCGTCGGCGGCGATGCCGGCGACCGGCGAGCCGAGGATCACCCGGGGGCAGTCGCCGCACGCCTCGGTGGTGTAGAGGCCGACCGCCTCCAGCTTCTCCCAGATCGCCGGCACGTCCTCGATCTGGATCCAGTGCAGCTGCACGTTCTGCCGGTCGGTGATGTCCGCGGTGTCCCGCGCGTAGTCCCGGGAGACCTCGCCGATCACCCGCAGCTGCTCAGAGGTCAACGCCCCGGAGTCGATCCGGACCCGCATCATGAAGTAGCGGTCGTCCAGCTCCTCGGGCTCCAGTGCGCCGGTCCGGCCGCCGTCGATGCCCGGCTTGCGCTGGGTGTACAGCCCCATCCAACGGAAGCGACCGCGCAGGTCACCCGGGTCGATCGAGTCGAAGCCGCGGTGGGCGTAGATGTTCTCGATGCGGGCGCGCACATTCAGCGCGTCGTCGTCGCGCTTGGCCCTCTCGTTCGGGTTCAGCGGCTCGCGGTAGCCCAGCGCCCACTGACCCTCGCCGCGGCGGCGGGGCTTAGCCGCCCCGCCGGCTCCGCCGGCTTTCCGTCCCCCGGTTTCTGGCACCGCGCGGCGGGTAGCGGCCCCGGCTCGCTCCGTTGCGCCGGCCGGTTGTGGTGGAACCATCTGGGTTTGACCTCCAGGTCGCGGCGGGGAACTCGCGGCAGACCTGGACCCGGGCAAAATGGCACCAGTCGACCGGCTCCCCCGGCCGTAGTCACTCGTGGTGGGATTCGGCGCGGGTTAGACGGTGGACCGGCACATCGCGCTGGAGACACGCTGGAAGTCGACATGGCGGCGGGCCACCAGTCGCATGTCCAGAGCGCACGTCACAGTGTCCAGGGTGCCATCACAGTGGGCCTGCTGACTACCCGCTCCGGGATGTTGGGAGAGCAGTCACAATGGAAGGCGATGACACGAACTTCCGCTGAGCCGCTGACCGCGGTATCGGCTACCACCCCGACAGCGCCCGCCGAGCCGGCCGACCTGCCCGCCGAGGCGCTGGCCGGGTTGGGCGAGCGGCCCTTCGGCGTCTACGTGCACGTGCCGTTCTGCGCGGTGCGCTGCGGCTACTGCGACTTCAACACCTACACGCCGTCCGAGCTGGCCGGATCGGGTGCCTCACCGGCCGGCTGGCTGGACGCGATGCGCGCCGAGCTGGAGCTGGCCGCCCGGGTGCTGGGCTCGCCGCCACCGGCGGACACCGTGTTCGTCGGCGGCGGCACCCCGTCGCTGCTCGGCGGAGACGGGCTGGCCGACGTACTGGGCGCCGTGCGCGCCTCCTTCGGGCTGGCCGCCGGCGCCGAGGTGACCACCGAAGCCAACCCGGAATCCACCTCGCCGGAGTTCTTCGCGCGCATCGCCGAGGCCGGCTACACCCGGGTCTCGCTGGGCATGCAGTCCGCCGCGCCCGGAGTGCTGGCCGTGCTGGACCGCCGGCACACCCCCGGCCGCCCGGCCGCCGCCGCGGTGGAGGCACGCGCCGGCGGGATCGGCCAGGTCAGCCTGGACCTGATCTACGGTACGCCAGGGGAGGCGGACGACGACCTGCGCCGCTCGCTGGACGCCGTGCTGGCCGCCGGGGTGGACCATGTCTCGGCCTACGCGCTGATCGTCGAGGAGGGCACCGCGCTGGCCCGGCGGATCCGTCGAGGCGAGCTGGCCGCGCCGGACGACGACGTATCGGCGGACCGCTACGAGCTGGTGGACGAGATGCTCTCCGGCGCCGGGCTGGGCTGGTACGAGGTATCCAACTGGGCCAGTTCGGAAGCCACCCGGTGCCGGCACAATCTGGGCTACTGGCGCGACGGTGACTGGTGGGGTGCCGGCCCTGGCGCGCACAGCCACGTCGGCGGGGTGCGCTGGTGGAACGTCAAGCACCCGGCCCGGTACGCCACGCTGCTGGGTGCCGGGGCGTCACCGGCCGCCGGGCGGGAGGAGCTCACCGCCGAGGAACGCTATGAGGAGCGGGTGATGCTCCAGGTACGGCTGGCCGAGGGGTTGCCGGTGCGGCTGCTGGACGAGGCGGGACGGGGCGCAGCCGCCCGCGCCGCGGCGGACGGCCTGCTCGAACCCGCTGAGCTGGCCGCCGGTCGGGCCGTGCTCACTCGCCGAGGCCGCCTGCTGGCCGACGCCGTGGTCCGCGCCCTGCTCGGGAGTTAGGTCGCTCGTGGCCGCCGCGCTCGTGGCCGCCGCGGTCGTCGTCGCTGTGGCCGCCTGGCCGCCGCCGTGGCGTGCCTGGCCGCCGCCTGGCCGCCGCCGGCCTTGCCACCGCTGGCCGCCGCCGTAACGTGCCTGTCCTCTCGACTTCGCATACCTCAGGTGCACTTCACACAGGTTGTGCAGACAGGGTGTGCGGTATGCGAAGTGCACCCTAGGCATGCGAAGTCGGAGTGGCGGCGGTGTGCGACGGTGGCAGCGACAGGACGGGGGCGGCGGTGTGCGGGACGGCGGCAGCGACGGGGCGGGGGCGGCGGCGTGCGGGACGACGGCGGCGACGGACGGGGAGTGGGAGAGTGGTGGCGTGAAGATCGCACCGTCGGGGGAGCAGTTCGTCATCGCCTCGGGCGCCCACCAGGCCACGCTCGTCGAGGTGGGCGGCGGTATCCGGGAGTACCTGCACGACGGCCGGCACGTGCTGGACGGCTACCGGGTCGACGAGATGTGCAGCGGCGGGCGGGGCACCCCGCTGATTCCCTGGCCGAACCGGCTGGCCGACGGCGCGTACACCTTCCGAGGCGCCCGCTACCAGCTGCCGCTGACCGAGCCGGACCGGCACAACGCCATCCACGGCCTGCTGCGCTGGACCAACTGGACCCGGCGGGCCGGGGATGAGTCGCACGCCGTGCTCGGCACCGTGCTGCACCCGCAGCCGGGTTACCCGTTCCCGCTGGACGTCGCGATCGAGTACGCGGTGGCCGATGCAGGCGGTCCCGGTCAGCGGCCGGGGCTTACCGTGACCACCACGGCCACCAACCTGGGCGAGGTGGCGTGCCCGTTCGCCAGCGGCCAGCATCCCTACCTCGCCGCCGCCGGCCAGACGGTGGACGAGGCGAGTGTGCGGCTGGGCGCGCGGCGGTGGATCTCCACCGACGAGCGGGGCCTGCCGGTCGGCAGTGAACCGGTGGAGGGCTCCCCGCTGGACTTCCGCACCCTGCGCAAGATCGGCGAGACACGCATCGACCACGCCTTCACCGAGCTCGACCGGGACGCCGACGGGCTGGCCTGGGTGGAACTGGAAGACCCGGACGGCCGGCGCACCCGCCTCTGGGCGGACCGGAACTACACCCACATCCAGCTGTTCACCGGCGACACGCTCAGCCCGGACCGGCGCCGGCGCGGCCTGGCCGTCGAGCCGATGACCAGCCCGGCCAACGCGTTCGCCTCCGGGGATGCGCTGATCGTGCTGGAGCCCGGCGAGTCGCTGACCACGGCATGGGGGATTCAGCCCGGCTGAGCGGAGCGCCCCCGGTCGAGCCGAGACAAAAGTGGCGCGCACCGCTCCGCCCGGTCGGTAGCGTGCCCGGCGTCGGAGCGCATGGAGGGGACGGACATGCCGGAGTCCACTGAACTGGATCTGAAGCTGGCGTCGGGGACGGTGCACGCCCGTCGCTGGGGCCCGACGGACGCGCCGCTGGCCCTGTGTGTGCACGGGCTGTCGGCCAACGCGCACGCCTTTGATTACCTGGCCGAGCGGATCGCCGGCCCGGGGCGTCAGCTGGTCGCGTTCGACCTGCGTGGCCGCGGCCGCAGCGAGATCACCCCGCCGGGCAGCTACGGGCTGACCTCGCACGCCCAGGACGCCCTCGAGGCGGCCACCCTGCTCGGCGCCGACCGGTTCGACTACCTGGGCTGGTCGCTCGGCGCACTGATCGGGATCACCGCCGCCGGGCTGGCCGGCGAGCGGCTGCGCAGCCTCACCCTGATCGACCACATCGGGACGGTCGACCCGGCCGCCTACGCGGCGGTGCGCGCCGGGCTGAACCGACTGGACGCCGTGGTGGACGACCCGGCGGACTACCTGGCCGCGATCCGCGGCGCCGGGGTCGTCACGCCGTGGAACGAGTACTGGGACCGGATCTACCGCTACGAGCTGGGCGAGCGCGCCGATGGCCGGTACTCCCCGGTCACCGACAAGGCGGCCTGCATCGAGGACCTGGCCGCGGCCTCCACCGGCGAGGTCACCGGGGCCTGGGCGAAGATCACCATGCCGGCGCTGCTGCTGCGCGCCACCGTGCCGTTCGGCGGCAGTGGGCTGGTGGTGTCCGAGGCGGACGCGGTGGCTCTGCGGCGCGCGGCGCCCGGGCTGCGGGTGCTCGACGTGGAGCGCAACCACTTCGGGATCATCACCGACGACGGCGTGGTCGCCGCGGTCGGGGAGCTGCTGGGGTAAGGCTAGAGCGGCAGGAAGCGTTGTAGTTTGGGCCTGTTGTGCCGCTCGATGTGCGCCACCGGGGCGAGGGTGATCTCCGCTCCGGGCAGTCCCAGCCGGGCCAGTCCGGCGCGCAGCTCGTCGCCCAGCGCGGTCAGGTCCACCGGGCCCTTTCACCCGGCAGATCCGGGAGCGATGCGGCGACGTTCTCAAGGTGTGGCGCTCCGGCGCGGCGGTGGAGCCGGACATCGCGGCCACCCAGCGCGAAGGGCACCGGCGTCGGCGCCTGGGCGTGCTGGCCATCCTGGAGCGGGTGCACGCCCAGGGTGCCCTGGCCGACCACCTCACCCTGACCAGAGCCGCCGACCTGGCCGTCGCGCTGATGACCGACGACGTGTGTGACGCACTGGTCGACGAGGCAGGGTGGTCCTACGACGAATACGAGGAGTGGTTGGCCGCGACCCTGGCCGCCCAGCTACTCCGCCGACCGGCCGACTGAAGCTGGCGTAGTCCGCGGCTTATGCGTCCGAATCCGCGGTCCGACCTGGACATACGTGTCATAACAGTATATGTTCCAACAGGCATCTAGGAGCCCGGATGAGCACTGCATCGCAACCGTCCGACGAGCGCCCCATCGGCGACACGCCCTTCGCCGTCGAGCTCCACCTCGCGCTCGTCCGGGCCTACGAAGCGGCCATCCACGCCAACGTCCGGCATGTCGCGCGGTGGGGTCTCACGCCCCAGCAGTACAACGCGATGCGGATCGTCTACTTCGGCGAGGCCGACGGCGTCCGCCTGACCGACCTCGGGGAGCGGTTGCTGCAGCGCGTGCCGGACGTCAGCCGACTGGTCGACCGTCTGGAGACCGCCGGGTTGGCGCGGCGTTCGCCCGACCCGGATGACCGTCGGGCGGTGCGCGTCGAGCTCACCGGGCGGGGGCGGCGCCTGCTCGAGGAGATGGACCCGAGGGTCATGACGGCCCACGAGAGGTGGTACGCCGCTCTCACGCCGGCCGAGCAGCGGCGGCTGCAGTCGCTGCTGCGCAAGGCGACCGCGGCGATCGAGTCCGCTACCGAGGACGAGGCAACGACCGCATAGAGCACGGCTGAATAACTCAGCGGAGGAGTGACATGACCATCGAAACGAAACCGACGCTTACCGCTATCCACCATGTCGGCGTCACGGTCACCGATGCCGAGGCCAGCGCCGCTTGGTACGAGCGCGTGCTCGGCTTCCAGCGTCAGTTCGAGGAGCGGCATTTCCGCAGCGACGCGGGTGGCTACACGATCGTGCTCGGCCCGCCTGACTCGTCGTTCAGCATGGGGGTGGATCACCACCCAGGGAACGCGGGGGATAACTTCGACCCAACCCGGACGGGCCTCGACCATCTGTCCTTCCAAGTTGCCTCCGTGGACGCCTTGCATGCCTGGGTGGCGCATCTGGAGAGCCAGGACGTGCCCAACTCCGGGGTGTATCCCATGGAGGGCTTCCCGCTGTCGCTAGTGACATTCCGCGACCCGGACGGCGTGCAACTCGAGCTCATCGCCTTTCACGCCTGAAGCACCTGGGCCCGGCTGGCTCAGGACGCATCGCGCTTCGTCAGGCCACCCAGCGAGATCACGTATTCCTTTGATGAATCGTCGAAGTTCACGCCGTAGACGGTCGGAAAGTAGCCGCTGCGCTGATAGGCGGCCGGCTGTTTGATGTCCCGCCGTAGTGGCGCCTTGGTCAGCAGCCACTCCCTGGTCATCATCGGCTCCATGAACGTGTACTGCCCATCCCAGGAGCCGTTGATGAAGGTCGACTTGAAGTCGTACTTGCCGGGCACGAGTCCCTCGGAACTGTCCAGCCAGTGCAGCCCCATGGCGGGCACCATGCTGTCGGCGGGTGGGCCGGGGTCAGCCACATAGTCCTTGGGCACGTACCTCGGCTCCGGCAGGCGTGCCCCCCGGGCCTCGAAACCTGGCGAACCTGGTGCGATCGCCATGACCGACGCGGCGTCGGTCAGGTAGAAGTGGATGTCGAAGTGCGGCTTGCCGAAGAGCACCTCGGGCCGGTGCCCGTGGCTGTTCCAGTTGAGCATGACGTGATTGATAACTGTGCTCGAGGCCTGCCCGGGGAGTTCGAGCATCGTCATCTTCGGCGGTGCCGCGTCTTCCTCGGGCAGTCCGTCCAATGCGGTCGCGGTCATCCGCACGCCCACGTCTGTCGGATTACCGGCCGGGTCCAGCGTGACGTACGACTTGACGGCTCCGTGCCCCATGCTCTGCGGCGAGCTGAAGAACGTTCCGGCCTTGCTCGACTCGGCATTCCCACACGCGCCGACCAGGACGAGCACCGCACAGGCCGCAAGGATCAATCTGGAGTTGCTGTTGTGGTCCATCACCGCGCTCCTACTTGCTGATCTTCATTGATCGTCAAGATCCGTGACGCAAGGTCGCCAAGTGGCCGCGCCGGTGATCGCCCTGCGCTGGAGGAGGTGCAGGTCCGCATCCGTGAACGCCCACTCGATGTCGCTCGGCCCCTGGAACGCCTCCTCGCAGCGGCGGGCTAGAGAGTGCAGGCTCGCCAGCTGACCGTCGTCGAGGCAGAGTGCCTCGACCAAATGTGCCGCCACCGGCTCGCTGGCCGGGGCAGCGTCGGGGCGCGCCCGGATCGCGAGCTGCTTGCGTCCAGGGCTGCGCTCGAGCACCTCGCCGGCCGGGCTCAGCCGGTAGCGGTCCGGCGTCACCAAGCCCTGCACGACCGCCTCGCCAAGGCCCCAGGTTGCCTCGATCACCCGCTCATCGGCGCCGGTCACCGGGTGGCGGGTGAAGAGCACCCCGGCGACCTCGGGATCGAGGAGCCGCTGTACGACGACGCCCATCCTCGGGCCGCCCCCGAGGCTGAGCCGGCGCCGGTAGGCAAGGGCCGAGTCTGAGCACCCGGAGCGCCAGACGGCCGCGACGGCCGCGACCAGCTCGTCGAGCGATCTCACGTTGAGTCGGGTCAGATGCTGGCCCGCGAAGCTCGCCGCGGCGGAGTCCTCGCCGATGCAGGAGGACCGGACGGCGAGCGGGCCCCGGAGGGAGTCACGGACGACGTGGAGCTCGGCGGCCGCGGCGCGCTCGCCAGCTGCGGCAGCGGCTACCAGCGCCACCGGCAATGCCATCCCCTCAGGCACCGGCAGGCCGGCCCGGATCGCCGCGCCGAGCTGCACGGCCTTGCCGCCGAGCTCCGATTCGTCGCGGGCCTCGCCGAGCGCAACCGCCGCGCAGCTGGCGATCATGAGAGCACCTGAACCTCGCCCGAGGTGCCGTCCACTCGCACCCCGGCGCCATCCGGGATGATGCTCGTCGCGTCGCGGGTCCCGACCACGCCCGGGATCCCGAACTCCCTGGCGACGATCGCCGCGTGGGCGAGCAGACCGCCGTGATCGGTGACCAGCGCCCCGAGCAGCGGCAGCACCACGTTGAATGCCTCCGAGGTCGCCGGGGTGACGAGCACGTCGCCCTGGCGAAGCCGCCCTAGCTCGTCCGGGCCCCGGAGCACGCGGGCCGTCCCTACGTAGACCCCGGGGCTCGCGGGCAGGCCGCGCACGACCCTGGCCTCGCTCTGCGCCTCGGAGTCGGTGAACAGCAGGCCGACGGCGGTCAAGATCCCGCGCGTCGCCCGTGCGGCGGCGGCCGGCAGTCGCTCGAGTGGCGGCGGCGGTGGAGGCGGATCGCCCAATGATCTCGGCGCATCGGCGGCCGTGTACGTGGCCCGGAAGCGCGACAGCGCCGCCAACTCCGTGGCCGACGGGCCCTCACCGCCGCGGAGCATGGAGACGATCTCGTGGTAGCTCGCGTCGACCAGTTGCGCCGGTTCCTCGATGCGCCCCTTGGCGGTGAGCCGCTCCCCAGCGGCGAGAATGGCCCGGCGCATCAGCCCCATCGCCCAGATGCTGCTGTAGACGCTGCGCTCGTCCCGCAGTCGGTTGGTGGCGCGCGCCTCGGCGAGCAGCTCGTCGAAACGCCGGCGCTCGCTCGAGGGTACCCGCTGGCGAGCGCGCTCCGTCTCCCCGACGGCGCTCCGTCCACGATCGATTCCCTGCACGGCGCGGAGAATCGCCTTCACCAGTACCTCGGGCAACTCGAATCCGCACGGGCAGCCGACCTCGAAGCCATCGATGAGGCGGCACTCCACCCTCTCCAGGTAGGCGTTCGTCGCCGCGCCGGTCGCACCGGGCCGGGCCCGCAGAGCGGTCAGGATCTCGGCCGGTGGATCACCCGAGCCGAGCGTCGCCCCTGCCTCCGCGTCGTCGCGGATCGCTTCCGCGAGCTGCTCGAGGCCGTCCTCGGCTCCCGAGGACACCGGGGCACTTCCCCGTGTCAGCATCAGCAGCTCCGCCGGGGAGGTGCCGCTGAGCTCGCCGATCTGGGCGACGAAATCCCCGGTTGGCAGCAGCGCCGGCGCGACGAAGCGGTACTGCTGCTCGAACATCCGCCGAAGGTGGGCGTAACAGGCCGCGAGGTGCTCGAGGAGCTGGTCGTGGGACAGCGCACCCGGGTCGATCCGCTGGAGAGCGAGATGGGCGCGAATCGAGGCAGGCTTTACCTCCTCGTCCCAGCGGCGCAGGTCCTCACGCCATAGCTTGGTCTCGAAGGCCCGCTCGGCGTTCTCGAAGCGCCGAGGGAGCTCCTCCTCCGGTGCGGGTCGCACGCATAGGTAGGCGAAACCGTCCACGAACCGATACTCCGGATAGAGGATCACCGTCCCGTAGCGGCGCAGGCTCCCGATGAAGCCGCGCGCGAACGGGTCCTCGTAGGTCGCCGAAGGCTGGGTGATGAAGCGGGCCACCGGCCGTGGGTGATGGGTGCTGTCGAGCTGCCACGATCCCGGGCTGGGTGGCTCGAAGCCGAGATCCTCGATCCTGATAGCGGTGCCGGTTGCGGGGCTCATGTTGTTCGCCTTCGGTTGGCGCGCCGAGCCAGCCGCCGTCGAGGCACTTATCGGGCCTCGGCTGCTAGTTTGGCCCATTGAGATCATAGTCTCGTCATAAGACACTGATCTTGGATAAGATTGGAGTATCATAACGAGATGAATGTCTCGCGTCAAGGTCCGAACAGGCAACCGCCGGCGAGCCGGCAGTCGGGGGAGTCACGCGGAGATGGGGCCCAGCCCGACCCGAGGGCAAACCAGCGGCGGCGCACCAAGGCCGCGATCATGGCGGGCGCCCGCGCGCTCCTGCTCGACGGAGCAATGCCAGCGGTCGCCGACGCCGCGGCGGAGGCGGGGGTATCCCGGGCGACCGCCTACCGCTACTTCCCCACTCAGGGAGCGTTGGTGCAGGAGGCCGTCGACGAGGTCCTCGGCAGCGGAAGGTCGGCGTGGGAGGAGTGGCTCGGCGACGCCGGGGAGCTGACGGAGCGCGTCGAGCGCTACGTCACGCTGATCTTCAACCTGATGTGGGAGAACGAGGCGCTGATGCGGGGAGCCCTGCTGCTCGCCCTGCAGCAACGGGCGAAGCTCCAGGCCGGCGAGGAGCTGGGGGAGGAACCGATCAAGCGGGGCGGGCGGCTCGAGGCCATCAGTGCGACGCTCGAGCCGTTCAGGGAGACGCTCGACGACCCGGCGATCCGGCGCCTCTCAGTGGCCCTCTCCCTGGTGGTCGGGATCGAGGCACACGTCATCTTCCGCGATATCTGGGGGCTCGACGATGAAGAGGCGCGGGCGACGTCGCTCTGGATGGCGCGGGTCCTCGCCGAGGCGTCGGCCAAGGAGGGCCGCCCGCGTCGCTGATCGCACCGGACGCGAAATCGCGCTAGGCCGGTACCGCCCCGCGTAGGTCCAGCACGTCGAACCGGTGCGGGTTGGCCTCCCCGGAGCAGAGCGAGTGGCCGTGTACGCCCATCGGCCGGCGCCGCACCACCACCAGGTAGGGCGTGCCGCCGGCGTCCACCTCCACCGAGGCTTCGTCGCCCTGGGCGTCCACGGTGCCCGCGACTACCTCATCCAGGCCGCGCAACCCGGTGCGTTCCCGCACTGCGATCTCCGCCACCTGGGCGAACGGATCGACGCCGACCCGGCCGCGCAGGTTGTCCAGCTCAACCTCGCCGCGCAGCGCGGCAAGCGCCACCGGAGTCGCTGAGGCGGGCACCAGCTGGCCGTACATGAATCCGTGCGGGGCGACGAGCAGGTTCCCGGCCCACCGGTCGCCGCCGAAATGGGTGCACTGCCAGGTCCGCTCGGGGAACCGCTCGGCCAGCGCGTCGGCCACCGGGCGGCCCAGAATCGCGCAGCAGGCGTCCTTGCGGCCGTGCACACAGACCAGGAACAGGGGGCCGTCCACCGGCTCGCCGAAGCCGCCCCGGCCTTCGGCGATCGCTGGCAGGTCGAGCTGGGCCAGCTCCGGGTAACCGCCCACGGAGAGCCGTTCCAGCCAGCGCCGGCCCGACCGGCAGCCGCCGACGAACACCGAGGGGCGCTCCGGAACCGCGTTCCGGCCCGGCCGGCGGATGATCAGCACCCGCAGCCCGAGCCGGACGTGCAGCTCGTCCATCCGCTCCGGGGCTCCCGGTCCGAACGCTTCGGTGAGCACGTGTTCGCGCACGTCCGCCGACCAGGGGCCGGCGTGCTCGACGAGCAGCACCGACTTGATCCGGGACGCTGTGCCGGTCGGCCGCTCGCCCAGCTGGCGAGCCAGCACCGCACAGTGCGGCAGCTTGATCGTGCTCACAGAATAAGGCTAACCTAACTTTAGAACAGAGGGATCATCGGGTGGGTGCATTTCTTGACTGCGTCGCCCTTCGCCCGCGTAGGTTACTGGGGGCCCTGGTACTTGGGCCTGAGTGATCACCGATAGGTGTGTCGGGGCATACAAGGGAGGTGACCATGGCTGACCAGGACGTTCTCTTGCTTGGAGTCGAGGAGGACACCGTCGTCGCGCGGCGTGAGACGAACGGTGACAACGACGGAGGAGACCGCAACTCGGACTTCGTCTGAGTCTCTAGTAGTTGCCGTCGGGGGGTCGGTGTTGCGCCGGCCCCCCGACGAGCGACAGCGCAGCTCGGCACGTCGGACGGCAAGGAAGCAGCTGATGTCGATCGCACCGTTGTTCACCGGGCCTTTCCTGGAGCAGGCCGGACCGGACTTCGTCAGCGCCCGGCTGGGGCAGGAGTTCGTGCGCGCCGAGGTCGGTGAGGAACCGGTGCGTGACCTGCTGACCTGGAGCGCACTGAACTATCTGCTGAGTACCCACCAACTGGCCGCGCCACAACTTCGATTGTTCCGGGACGGCGCGCAGGTGCCGATGTCCCGGTACAGCCGGATGGACGAGCTGATCGACCGCCAGGTGCTGCTGCCCGACGCGCTCTACCGGGAGCTGCGCGCCGGCGCCAGCCTGGTGCTGGATTCCATCGACCACCTGCACCCGCCGATCGCGGCGGCCGCCGACGACCTGATGCGGCTGGTCCGCGAGCTGGTCCAGGTGAACCTGTACCTGGTGTGGGGTGAGCAGCAGGGCTTCGACACCCATTGGGACGATCACGACACGGTGATCGTGCAGCTAGCCGGGAGCAAGCACTGGACGGTGCACGGCCCCGGCCGGCGGTTCCCGATGAAGGTGGACACCGACCACGACCACCGGCCACCCGAGTCCGTGGTGTGGCAGGGCACGCTGAGCCCGGGCGACATCATCCACGTGCCGAGGGGCTGGTGGCACGCCGTCCGCGGCACCGGCGAGATGAGCATGCACCTGACCTTCGGGTTCACCCGGCGCACCGGGATCGACTGGGCCCGCTGGATCGTCGAGCAGCTCTACGCCGAGGAGCTGTTCCGCCAGGACCTGCCCCGGTTCGCCGAGCCGGAGCAACGCCGGGAGCACGAGGACGAGCTGGTGCGCACCCTGACCAAGGTGATCAGCGCGCACCGCCCGGCGGACTTCCTGGCCGCCAGGGACCGCCGCTTCCCACGCCGCCCGGAGATCAACCTGCCCTGGCCGGTGCGCTTCGAGGCACCGGACGACCAGGCCATCGTGGAGGTCACCGCGCTGCTCGAGCTCGCCGTGGAGCCGGCCGACTCGGCCGACCCGGCCGCCGCCGAGGTGGTGCGGGTGAGCGTGGCCGGCAAGACGTTCCGGTTCGCCTCGGTGATGGCGCCCATGCTGGCGCTGTTGGCCAGCGAGCGCTCGGTGACCGTGGCACGGCTGCGGGCCGGCTCCGGCGACCTGGACCCCAGCCGGTTCGCCACCGCGCTGGAGCTGCTGCTGCAACAGCACCTGGTGGTGCTGCGGGACTAGGGGGGGACTAGGGGCAGCGGGTCAGGGTAGCTGTCGGATGCCGCGTGGGTCGGCGGCCGCGCGTAGGCGCGTGGCGTCCTGGCCGGGTGGGGCGCCGAACAGGCGGCGGTATTCGCGGTTGAACTGGGACGGGCTGTCGTAGCCGACGAGATGTCCGACGCCGGCGACATCATCAGGTCTGGCCAGCAGAAGCGATCGCGCTTCTTGCAGGCGGATGCGTTTCTGGAACTGCAGGGGACTCATAGTCGTGACGGCGCGGAAGTGCCGGTGAAACGCGGGGGTGCTCATCCCGGTCATCCGCGCGAGGTCGTCGATCCGCATCGGTTCGGCGTAGTTGTCCCGGATCCACCGGATCGCCCGGCTGACGTGGGACAAGCTGCTGTCGGCGAGGCCGATCTGGCGGATCATGTCGCCGTGCGGGCCGGTGAGCAGTCGCCAGAGGATCTCCCGCTCGATCAGCGGGGTGAGCACGTGAGCATCCGCCGGGTGGTCGAGCAGCCGCAGTAGTCGGGCCATGGCGTCGAGCAGGTCGGGGCCGGCCTCGCCGGTCGCGATCGCGGGCAGGCCGGCCGTGGCGCGGGACCACCGCCCGGCCGGGCCCTCCAGCAGCAGCGGGGCGATCGCGGCCGGCCGCAGCACCAGTCCCATGGCCAACGACGGGGTGTGCGGGGTGGCTCCGAGGAAGTGGCCGGTGACGGGCAGGCCGGTGGTGACCACCAGACACTGCCCCGCCCGGTACTCAAACACCTGGTCGCCGAGCAGCAGACGTTTGCCTCCTTGAGCCATGACGACCAGCAGCGGATCTGTCAGCGAATGGTCCGGCGCCTGCGTCTCCACCTTGGACACCAGCAGCCCGGCGATCGATGTGTGCATGTCCGGTCGGGCATGGGCCGCGATGAGGCCGCGGATCTCGTCCAGGAGGTCGGTGGTGCCGCGCACACTTCATGAGAGCATCCGCGACGCTGCCCGGCAAGTCCGATCGGATCGAATTCGAGAGGATCGTGCAAGACCTGGCGTGTATCGGTCTACCGAGGAACACCTGGTTCGCGGTTGCCTGGCATGACCGTTTCCCGACACCCGCTGGAGCCATGCTCATGCCTCTCGACCACTACGTCACCCTCGGCCGATCCGGGCTGCGGGTCAGCCCGTTCGCGCTTGGCGCGATGACCTTCGGCGAGGATCCCGGGGGCGCCGGATGCAGCGTCGAGGAGTCGGAGAAGATCCTTGCGGCCTACCTGGACCGCGGTGGGAACTTCCTCGACACCGCGAACTTCTACACCAACGGCCACTCGGAGAAGATCCTCGGCGACTTCTTCGCCGCCCATCCCGGCCGGCGCGAGCACGTGGTGCTGGCGTCGAAGTTCTTCGCCAATCTCTTCCTCGGTGACCCCAACGGTGGTGGTGCGGGCCGCGCGTCGATCATCGCGCAGCTCGACGAGACCCTGCGCCGCCTGCAGACCGACTACCTCGACCTGTACTGGCTGCACAACTGGGACCGGCACACCCCGATCGAGGAAACGCTGCGCGCTCTCGACGACCTGGTCCGGGCCGGGAAGATCCGCTACATCGGGTTCTCCAATACCCCGGGCTGGGTCACCGCCCAGGCCCAGACCACGGCGCTGCTGAAGGGCTGGACTCCGCTGATTGCGCTGCAGGTCGAGTACTCGCTGCTGGCCCGCACCGTCGAGGGCGAACTCGCACCGCTCGCCCTCGACCAGGGCATGGCGCTGGTCCCGTGGAGCCCGTTGAAGAACGGCTTCCTGTCCGGCAAATACCGGCGCGGTACGCAGGTCACCGACTCCGCCCGCGCGGCCTTCGTCGGCGGGCCCCGCGAGGACCAGCTCACCGTCATCGACACCGTCGCCTCGGTTGCCGACGAACTCGGGACCACCTCCGCGGCGGTGTCCTTGGCCTGGCTGCGCGCCCGCGAAGGCACCGTCGTGCCCATTCTCGGCGCCCGGCGTCTGGAACACCTGGAGACCAACCTCGTCGCCCTGGAGCTGACCCTCGCCCCCGAGCACCTGCACGCGCTGGACGAGGTCTCGGCCCCGACGTTGAACTACCCGGCACCGATGCACGGCGCGTTACGGGCAGCGCTGCAGTTCGCGGGGACCACCGTCGACGGTGAATCGTCCGCCGTGTATCCGCCGCTCTTGCACGCCGACGTCCGCTACTAGAGGCCGCGCTACTAGAGGCCGCGCCCCTGCCTGCGTGCCAGCGCGGTGAGTATCTCCGAGCAACCGCCGTCCACCTTGACCGTGGCCAGCTCGTCGCCCCTGGTCCAGCCCCGGTTCACGATCACCACTGGTACGCCCAGCTTGTGCGCCCGGCGGACGAACCGCAGCCCGGACTGCACGGCCAGCGAGCTGCCGGCGACCAGCAGCGCGCCGGGCGGCCCGGACTCCGGCAGCAGCCCCTCGACCATCGCGTAACAGAGCGCGACCCGGTCGGGCGGCACGTTCTCCCCGAAGAACACCACGTCCGGCTTCAGCACCCCACCGCAGGCCGGGCAGTCGGCAACCTGGAAACCGGCCACCGAGTCCAGCACTGCGTCCCCGTCCGGGGCGCTGGCCACCTCGGCGCCGTATGTGTCGACAAAACCTGGGTTCAGCTCGGCCAGCCGCCGCTGCAGTTCCGGGCGCGGGCCGCGCCGCCGGCAATCCAGGCAGATCACCTCGGCCAGCCGGCCGTGCAGGTCGACCACGGTGCGCTGGCCAGCCGCCCGGTGCAGGCCGTCCACGTTCTGGGTGATCACCCCGCGCAGCCGTCCGGCCAGCTCCAGCTCGGCCAGCGCGCGGTGACCGGCGTTGGGCTCGGCCTGGCGCATCCGGGCCCAACCCACGTGGCTGCGGGCCCAGTACCGGCGCCGGGCGGCCTCCCCGGAGCGGAACTCGTCGAAGGTCATCGGGGTGGCCCGGGGTGAGCCGGGGCCCCGGTAGTCCGGGATGCCGGAGTCGGTGGACAGGCCCGCGCCGGTCAATGCGACCACCGGCCGGTCGGCGAGCAGCGGCCAGGCCTGATCGAGCAGCCTCGATTCGAGCCCGGACCCGGTGTCAACCCCCACCACACCAGGGTAGGACGCGCACCGGCCGCCGGCTCCGGCGTGGCGCGACGCACTCTGGCGTGCGTGCATGGAGGGGCGGACACGCCCGGAACGAGCCGTAGACTGGACGGCAGGTACGAGGGCCCGGGGAGGTGCACGCGCGGTGAACGCCGAGGACCGCCGATTCGAGGTATTGCGCGCGATCGTGGCGGACTACGTGGCAACCCAGGAGCCAGTGGGCTCGAAGGCGCTGGTGGAGCGGCACAACCTCGGGGTATCCAGCGCGACCGTGCGCAACGACATGGCGGTGCTGGAGGAGGACGGCTACATCGCGCAGCCGCACACCAGCGCGGGGCGCATCCCCACGGACAAGGGCTACCGGCGGTTCGTGGACCGGATCAGCGATGTGAAGCCGCTGTCCGTGGCCGAGCGGCGGGCCATCCAGTCCTTCATCGGCGGCGCGATGGACCTGGACGACGTGCTGCGCCGCAGCGTGCGGCTGCTCGCGCAGCTGACCCGGCAGGTCGCCGTGGTGCAGTACCCGACGCTCACCCGCTCCACCGTGCGGCACGTCGAGCTGGTCGCCCTCACGCCGGCCCGGCTCATGCTGGTGCTGATCACCGACAGCGGCCGGGTGGACCAGCGGATGGTCGACCTCGGCGAGGTGCTCACCGAGGAGTCGGTGGCCCGGATCCGCACGATGCTGAATGCCGCGGTGGCCGGCCGCCGCCTGTCCGAGGCCGCGGCGCTGGTCGCCGAGCTTCCTGAGGACGCGCCGAATGACCTGCGGGACGCGGTGACCACATTGTCCATGGTGCTCATCGACACCCTGGTGGAACATCCCGAGGAGCGGCTGGTGCTGGGCGGCACCGCCAACCTCACCCGTAACGTGGCGGACTTCCCCGGCTCGTTGCGCCAAGTGTTGGAGGCGCTCGAGGAGCAGGTGGTGGTGCTCAAACTGCTGACCTCGGCGCACCGCCCCGGCACGGTGCGGATCAGCATCGGGGAGGAGAACGAGGCCGAGGAGATGCGCTCCACGTCGGTCGTCTCCATCGGGTACGGCCAGGGGGAGATGCTGCTCGGCGGGATGGGTGTGGTCGGGCCCACCAGGATGGACTATCCGGGCACGATCGCCGCGGTGCACGCGGTTGCTAGATATGTAGGTGAGATCCTGGCTGGGCGCTGAGCCCGGACCAGGCGGGGCACCCGGCGTGATCGCACCCGGGTACGAGTGAGTTGTTCGAGGGACATGAGGAACGCAAGGGTGGCCAGGGACTACTACGGGGCGCTAGGCGTCAGCAGCGACGCCGGGCCGGACGAGATCAAGCGGGCCTACCGCAGGCTCGCTCGCGAGCTGCACCCCGACGTCAATCCCGAGCCCGGCGCTCGGGAGCGGTTCGCCGAGGTCAAGGCGGCCTACGAGGTGCTGTCCGACCCGGAGAAGCGGCGCATCGTGGACCTGGGCGGCGATCCGTTGGACAACGGCGCCGGCCGGGGCGGCGGCGGTGACCCGTTCGCCGGCTTCGGTGGTCTCGGCGACATCATGGACGCGTTCTTCGGCACCGCGGCCGCCGGTGGTGGTGGCCGGGGTCCGCGCAGCCGGGTCCAGCCGGGGGCCGATGCGCTGATCCGGATGCGGCTGACCCTGGAGGAGTGCGCGAGCGGACTCACCAAGGAGCTCACCGTGGACACCGCGGTGCTGTGCTCCGAGTGCACCGGCTCGGGTTGCGCCCCCGGCACTTCGCCGACGATCTGCGACATCTGCGGTGGGCGGGGCGAGGTGCAGAGCGTGCAGCGCTCCTTCCTCGGCCAGGTGGTCACCAGCCGGCCGTGCCCGAACTGCCGTGGCCTCGGCCAGGTGATCCCGGAGCCGTGCCGGCAGTGCGCCGGCGACGGCCGGGTGCGCGCCCGCCGGTCGGTGACGGTGAAGATGCCCGCCGGGGTGGCCGACGGCATGCGGGTGCGCCTGGCCGGGCAGGGCGAGGTCGGCGCCGGTGGCGGCCCGGCCGGCGACCTCTACGTGGAAGTCGAGGAGGCGCCGCACGACGTGTTCACCCGCGAGGGGGTGGACCTGCACTGTGTGCTGCCGTTGCCGATGACCGCCGCCGCGCTGGGCACCACGGTCCGGTTGCCGCTGCTCACCGACGGCGACGAACTGGAGCTGGATATCGAGCCCGGTACCCAGACCGGCACCGTGCGCACCCTGCGCGGGCGGGGCATGCCGAGGCTGCGCTCCACCGGCCGGGTGGACGGGCGCGGTGACCTGATGGTGCACATCGACGTGGTCACCCCGACCAGGCTGGACGCCCGGCAGACCGAGCTGTTGCGGGAGCTGGCCGCCTTGCGCGGCGACGAGCAGACCGACCTCGCGGTGAACGGGCGCAACGGCGGCGGGCTGTTCTCCCGGCTGCGGGGCGGTCGGAGCACCCGCTGACCCCGCCGCTCTACCTGGTCGACGAGCTGCCCGCCGGCGAGCTCACCGAGCTGGTCGGGGCGGAGGGCCGGCACGCGGCAACCGTCCGGCGCACCCGGCTGGGCGAGCGGCTGTTGGTCGGCGACGGTCGGGGCGGGCTGGCCACCGCCGAGGTGACCGCGGTCGGTCGGGACAGCCTCCAGCTGCGCGTCCTGGAGCGGCGGTGGGTACCCCCGCCGCGGCCCACAGTGACCCTGGCCCAGGCGTTGATCAAGGGCGACCGGGGCGAGCTGGCCGTTGAGCTGGCCACCGAGGCCGGGGTGGACGCGGTGCTGCCTTGGCGGGCCGCCCGGTGCGTGGCTCGCTGGGAGGACGGGCCGCGCGGGGACAAGGCGCTGGCCCGCTGGAGGTCTACCGCGCTGGCCGCCACCAAGCAGTCCCGCCGACCGTGGCTGCCCGAGGTCAACGAGCCGGTGAGCACCCACACGCTGGCCGCGCGCTGCGCCGGCGTGTCGGGTGCCGGTCAGGCGGACGGGTGCCTCGCGCTGGTGTTGCACGAGGCCGCCACCACGCCGATCGCCGAGGCACTGGGCGCGCTGGCCCCGGACGCCGAGGGCGGGCTGGACGAGCTGCTGCTGGTGGTCGGGCCGGAGGGCGGGATCGCCGACGACGAGCTGGGTTTGCTGTGCGCGGCGGGTGCTCGAGCGGTGCGGCTGGGCCCGCAGGTGCTGCGTGCCTCCACCGCCGCAGCAGTGGCGCTCGGCGCGGTCGGAGCGTTGACCGGGCGGTGGAATGGACACAGTGAGTGATTATTTTGCCTCGACTTGGGCCGTTAGAGTGACCGTCAGGTTGTGGTCGAAGCGGCGCGGGTTACGATCTGTTTACCGATGATCCGGCGCTTCGACCGGACTCGGACAGACATCGGGTGCGTGCACCCGGTGGGGCCGTCGGTCGAGTCCCCCTTTGCCGGCGGCCGCCGCGCCGCGGCGGGCGTCCCCCCACGCTCGCCGGGGCGCGGTCCCATCCGTAATGCGCGCCCGATGGGGGTTACCCGTCTGCACTCGCGTCGGTGTCCCGCTACCATCGAGTTGACAAACCAGCCGGGTCGCAGCGAGCGGGAAAGCAGGCAGTACATCACGTGACCGGTACTGAACCGGAGCAGTCCGTCCCCAGCACCTCTGCGCAATCCCGCATGGCCGTCCCCGACTCGGCGTTGCTCGCGCTGCTTGGCTCGCGGGATGAAAATCTGCGCACCGCCGAAGATCTCCTCGTCGCCGACGTGCATGTCCGGGGCAACGAGCTCACCCTGACCGGCTCGTCGGCCGATGTGGCCTTCGCCGAGCGGGTGTTCGCCGAGCTCATCACCCTGGCCAGCCGGGGCCAGCAGCTCGGTCCGGACACTGTGCGGCGGACCGTGGCGATGCTCTCCGAAGAGCGCACCGGGCGCTCCTCCGCGCGCGCCGGCGAATCGCCCGCCGAGGTGCTCAGCCTGGACATCCTGTCCCGCCGAGGGCGCACCATCCGGCCCAAGACGCTGAACCAGAAGCGCTACGTCGACGCCATCGACAAGCACACCATCGTCTTCGGCATCGGCCCCGCCGGTACCGGGAAGACCTACCTGGCGATGGCCAAGGCGGTCCAGGCGCTGCAGGCCAAGCAGGCCAACCGGATCATCCTGACCCGCCCGGCGGTGGAGGCGGGGGAGCGGCTGGGCTTCCTGCCCGGCACGCTCTACGAGAAGATCGACCCGTACCTGCGACCGCTGTACGACGCGCTGCACGACATGATCGACCCGGAGTCGATCCCGAAGCTGATGGCCGCCGGCACCATCGAGGTGGCCCCGTTGGCCTACATGCGCGGGCGCACCCTGAACGACGCGTTCATCATCCTCGACGAGGCGCAGAACACCACGCCCGAGCAGATGAAGATGTTTCTCACCCGGCTCGGCTTCGGCTCCCAGATCGTGGTCACCGGCGACACCACCCAGATCGACCTGCCCGGCGGCTCGCGCTCCGGTCTGCTGGTCGTGCGGGACATCCTGGACGGCGTCGAGGACGTGCACTTCTCCCAGCTGACCAGCACCGACGTGGTGCGCCACCGGCTGGTGTCGGACATCGTGGACGCCTACGCCAGGTGGGACGCCAGCCAGCCCTCGGATGACCGCCTGGTGCCGAACCGGGCGGACCGCCGCCGTCGCCGCTGAGCCCCCGAACCGAGTGTCATGAGTATCGAGATCTGCAATGAGTCAGGCGTCGCCGTCGACGAGCGGGCGATCGTCTCGGTGGCGCGCTTCGCGCTGGATGCCATGCGGGTCAACCCGCTGGCCGAGCTGAGCGTGCTGCTGGTCGAGCTGGACGTGATGGCCGAGCTGCACCAGCGCTGGATGGAGCTGCCCGGCCCCACCGACGTGATGTCCTTCCCGATGGACGAGCTGGACGCCACCCGCCGGCCGGATTCGCTGGACGACCCGGAGTCGATCCTGGGTGACGTGGTGCTCTGCCCGGAGTTCGCCCGAGGGCAGGCCACGGCAGCGGGGCACCCGCTGGCCGACGAGCTGCACCTGCTCACCGTGCACGGGGTGCTGCATCTGCTTGGCTACGACCATGCCGAGCCCGACCAGGAGCGGGAGATGTTCGCCCTGCAGAACCAGCTGCTGGCGCGGTGGCGGGCCGAGCGCGCCGCCGCCGAGGCGCGCCAGCGGCAACGCGCCGCCGACTCCCACGTGCTGGGCACCGTCGGCCTGGAAGAAGAGTGACCACCGTGCCTGACCCATCCCCGTTCCCCCGCGAGTCGGGGAATTTGTCAGGGCGAGTCGCGGATCTCGTCAGACCATGACGGCCTCGGTGGTCTGGCAGATGGTGCTGGCCGTGCTGCTGGTGCCGCTGGCCGGGCTGTTCGCCGCCGCCGACGCCTCGCTGAACACGGTGTCCCGGGCCCGGGTGGAGGCGCTGGTGCGGGTCGGGCGGGCCGGCGCACGCCAGCTCGCCGCGGTGGTCGCGGACCGGCCCAGGTATGTGAACCTGCTGCTGTTGCTCCGGCTCGCCTGCGAGACGGTGGCCACCGTGCTGGCCACCCTGGTGGCGATCCAGCTGGTCACCCCGGTATGGCTGGCCGCGGTGGTGGCCGGGTCGATCATGCTGGTGGTCAGCTATGTGCTGATCGGGGTGGGCCCGCGGACCATCGGCCGGCAGCACCCGTATGCCATCGGGCTGCTGCTGGCCGCGCCGGTCCGCGCGCTGGCCGCACTGCTGGGCCCGCTGACCCGGCTGCTGATCGTGGTCGGCAACGCGATCACCCCCGGTCCGGGCTTCCGGGAGGGCCCGTTCTCCTCGGAGGTGGAGCTGCGCGAGGTGGTGGACATGGCCGGCGCGCGCGGGGTGGTCGCCGAGGACGAGCGGCAGATGATCCACTCGGTGTTCGAGCTGGGTGACACGCCGACCAGGGACGTGATGGTGCCGCGCACCGACCTCATCTGGATCGAGCGGGACAAGACCGTCCGGGACGGGCTGACGCTGGCGCTGCGCAGCGGCTACTCGCGGATCCCGGTGCTCGGCGAGGGCGTGGACGACGTGGTCGGGGTGGCCTACCTGAAAGACCTGGCGGCCAGCGTGCAGAGCGGCGACCCGGAGCGGCCGGTGGCAGAGGTGATGCGCCCGGCCACCTTCGTGCCGGACTCCAAACCGGCCGGTGACCTGCTCAAGGAGATGCAGCGCAGCCGTTTCCACATGGCCATCGTGGTCGACGAGTACGGCGGCACGGCCGGCGTGGTGACCATCGAGGACATCCTGGAAGAGATCGTCGGGGAGATCACCGACGAGTACGACACCGAAGAGATCCCGCCGGTGCAGACGGTGGACGAGCACACCGTGCGGGTGGCCGCCCGGCTGCCGGTGTCCGACCTCGGCGAGCTGTTCGGCGCCGAGCTGGAGCCGGAGCTGGCCGAGGCGGACGTGGACACGGTGGGCGGCTTGCTGGCCCAGCGGCTGGGCCGGGTGCCGCTGCCCGGAGCCCAAGCCGAGGTGGCCGGTCTGCGGCTGCTCGCCGAGGGGGGGAAGGATGCTCGGGGCAGGATCCGTATCACCACCGTGCTGGTCAGCCCGGTCGACGAGCCACCGGCCGAGGAACACCCGGCCGGTACGGGGCGGACGACGAGCGGATCGATGAACCGAGCCGCCGAGCGGCGGGAAGGAAGCGATGTCGCAAGCTGATTCCGAGCTGACCGCGCGCGAGCTCGACCCGGAGGACACCAAGATCGTGGTGCTGGCCAGGTCCACCAGGGCCCGGGTCGGCGCCGCCGAGGGTGCGGCGGTGCGGGACACCGACGGGCGGACCTACGCCGCCGCCACCGTGTCGCTGCCCTCGCTGCGGCTCTCCGCGCTGCAGGCCGCCGTGGCCGCCGCGGTGTCCAGCGGCGCGCCCGGCCTTGAGGCGGCGGCGGTGGTCAACACCGACGGCGTCGAACCGGGCGCCGAGTCGGTGGCCGCCGTACGTGACCTGGGCCCGGACGCCCCGCTGCTGGTGGCCGACGCAACCGGCGCGGTCCGCGCGGTGCTGACCCCGTGAGCCCGTCGAACATCTCGGGAAGGGCCGCATGAACACCCCTCGCTACGACGCGGTCGTGGTCGGCGCCGGCATTGTCGGGCTGGCCACCGCCCGGGAGCTGCGCCGCGCCGGTCACACGGTGGCCGTGCTGGAGGCCGAGGACCGGGTCGCCGCGCACCAGACCGGGCACAACTCGAATGTGATCCACTCCGGGCTGTACTACCGACCGGGCAGCCACAAGGCGCGCCTGGCGGTGGCCGGCCGGGATGAGACGGTGGCGTTCTGCCGCGCCTACGACCTGCCGCATCGGGTGGGCGGCAAGTTGGTGGTGGCCACCGAGCCCGAGGAGCTGCCCCGGATGGCCGAGCTCGCCAGGCGCGGGCTGGCCAACGGCGTGGAGTGCCACGAGCTGGATGCCGCCCAGGCCCGCCGCTACGAGCCGGCGGTGCGCGCGATCGCCGCGCTACGGGTGCCCGGTACCGGGGTGTGTGACTTCCGGCTGATCACCGAGAAGCTGGCTGAACTGCTGGTCGACGCCGGCGGGGAGCTGCTGTTGCGCCGTCGGGTGCTCCGGCTGGTGCGGCGCCGCGAGGACGTGGTGGTGCGCACCGAATCCGGCGACATCTTGGCCCGCCGGGTGGTGGCCTGCGCCGGGCTGCGCAGCGACGAGCTGGCCAGGGCGAGTTCGACCGGCGCCGGCCCCGGGGTGCGGATCCTGCCGTTCCGGGGCGAGTACGCCGCCCTGCGTGAGCCGGCCGCCGATCTGGTCCGGGAGCTCATCTACCCGGTGCCGGATCCGGAGCTGCCGTTCCTCGGCGTGCACGCCACCCGAGGGCTGGACAACGTGCACGTCGGTCCCAACGCGGTGCTGGCGCTGGCCAGGGAGGGCTACGACTGGCGCACCGTGCGGCTCCGTGAACTGGCCGGGACGCTGGCCTACCCGGGGCTGTGGGGGGTGGCGCGGCGGTTCTGGCGCTACGGGCTGGACGAGGTGCGTGGCTCGCTGTCCCGTGAGGTGATGGCCTCCCGGGTGCGCCGGATGCTGCCGGACGTGCGGGCGCAGGACCTGGAGCCGGGCGGCGCCGGGGTGCGGGCGCAGGCGGTGCGCCCGGACGGCACGCTGCTGGACGACTTCCTGTTCCACGCCGACGGCCCGGTGCTGCATGTGCTCAACGCGCCGTCCCCGGCGGCCACCTCGGCGCTGCCGATCGCCAGGGAGATCGTCGCCCGGTTGACCGGCGAGCGTCCGATTCCGGCGGTGGCCGGGTGAGCGAATACCGCTCCGGCTTCGCCTGCTTCGTCGGCCGGCCCAACGCTGGCAAGTCCACCCTGACCAACGCGCTGGTGGGCGGCAAGGTGGCGATCACCTCCAGCCGCCCGCAGACCACCCGGCACGCCATCCGGGGAATTCTCAATCGCCCGGACGCCCAGCTGATCGTGGTGGACACCCCGGGGCTGCACAAGCCGCGCACCCTGCTGGGCAGCCGGCTCAACGACATCGTCCGGGAGACCTGGGCGGAGGTCGACGTGATCGGCTTCTGCGTGCCGGCGAACGTGCCGGTCGGCCGGGGTGACGAGTTCATCGTGAACGAGCTGCGCTCGGTGGCCAAGCGCACCCCGATCATCGGCGTGGTGACCAAGACCGACCTGGCCGGCCCGGACGCGGTGGCCGAGCGGCTGACCCAGCTGTCCAAGCTGATGGAGTTCGCGGACATCGTGCCGTGCTCGGCGGTGGACGGCTTCCAGGTCGACACGGTGGCCGACCTGTTCGTGAACCGCCTCCCGGAGGGCCCGCAGCTGTACCCGGACGGCGAGCTGACCGACGAGCCGGAGACCACACTGATCGCCGAGCTGATCCGCGAGGCCGCGCTGGAGGGCGTCCGCGACGAGCTGCCGCACTCGCTGGCGGTGCTGGTCGAGGAGATGATCCCGAACGAGGGCCGCACCGACATGTTCGATGTGCACGCGATCCTCTACGTGGAGCGGTCCAGCCAGAAGGGCATCATCATCGGCAAGGGCGGCGCCCGGCTCAAGGAGGTCGGCACCGCCGCCCGCCGGCAGATCGAGGCGCTGCTCGGCACCAAGATCTACCTCGAGCTGCACGTCAAGGTGGCCAAGGACTGGCAGCGCGATCCCAAGCAGCTGCGCAAGCTCGGCTTCTGACCCCGGCACGTCGTGAGTGGCGATGGTCGCTATAGCGACCATCGCC
>DASWST010000189.1:0-13384 GCA_036402515.1 Pseudonocardia sp. | reverse complement strand
CCCGGTCAATCCAGCGCTGAGAAGACCAGTGTGAGGCTGGCCGGGTGGGCGCGCAGTTCATATTGGGGCAGCACACCGGGGCCGCAGGAGGCGGTGCCCAGCCCGTGCTGGGCCAGATCCAGGCTCAGCTCGACCAGTTCGCCGGGGCGCAGGTCGACGGTGTGGGTGGCGGCGTGCAGCTCGGCGGCGGTCCACCGCTGGGCGGCCAGTCCGAACGGCGGCGAGCCGTCGATGCGCAGGCCGGCCCCGGCGGCCGAGGTCAGCCGTGCCCAGCGGACGTCAATTCGGGTGCCGTTCTCCTGCGGGAACAGGTACGGAGTCTGCAGGTCGTCCACTCGACTGCTGAACCGACCGATCCGGGCGGCCTGCCGGCTGTCCGGGTACGCCTCACCGGGGCCGCCACCGAACCACTCAACCCGGTCGAACTCCGCCGGAACCGCCATGCCGAGCCCCAGCCGAGCCAGCGTGCCCGGCCAGTCCCCGTCCGGCTCGACGTCCAGGCGCAGCCGCACCGCGTCCCCGCTGGCGGTCCACCGGTAGCTGGCCAGCATGCCGAAGCCCACCGCCGCCGGGGCCACCCGAGTGCGCACCACCAGCTCGGTCCCGCCGGCGTCCACACTGATCACCCGGTGTTGCGCGCGGTGCAGGCCGATCGCCCGCCACGCCGCGGCTTCCGGGTGCGGCCCGCCCCGGTCGTTGTCGGTGGGTGCCCGCCACAGCTCCAGCCGGGGCCCGCGTACCCGGTGGCCGGCGAGGTCGGTGAGCAGCCCGGTGCGCGGGTCGAACCCGGCGATGCCGAGCTCCAACCGGCCGCCGGAGCGTACCGGTGCTAAGGCGACCGGCGCCGACGCCACCTGCGCGCCCGGCACGATCGGGAGTTGGCCCCACGCCACGGGATGCCCAGACAAGGCCCATGGGGCGTCCTCGGCCAGGATCGCCCACACGGTCAGCCAGGTCTCCCCGTGGGTGCGGGCCAGCTCGGGCAATGCCAGCTCGACCGCTGCCCCCGGAGCCACGTCCGGGACGTCCAGCGTGCCCTTGGCCACCTCAACGCCCTGCTCCTCCAGCGTCCAGTGGAACGCCAGGTGCGCCAGCGTGGCGAAGTCGTAGTGGTTGGCCACCCGGATCCCGCCGGGCGCGGCGGTGATGCGTACCGGCTCGTGCACCTTGGCCAGCTCGAGCAGCCCGGGCGACGGGGTGCGGTCCGGGAAGACCAGCCCGTCGGCGCAGAAGTTGCCGTCGTGCAGCGGCTCGCCGAAGTCGCCGCCGTAGCCGAAATAGGCCCGCCCCGAGGCGTCCCGGCGGGTGATGCCGTGGTCGATCCACTCCCAGACGAACCCGCCCTGGCAGTTCGGGTAGCGCTCGAACAACTCGCGGTACTCCAGCAGCCCGCCGGGCCCGTTGCCCATGGCGTGCGCGTACTCGCACAGGATGAACGGCAGCTCGCGGCGGCGGGTGTTCTCGTCGTCCCGGCGGCCGATCCGGTCCACCTCGTCGTGGTCGGCGTACATCCGGCTGTGCACGTCGACGTAGTCGCACTCGGCGTCGCCCTCGTAGTGCACCGGCCGTGAGCTGTCCCGCCCGTGCGTCCACTCGGCCATCGCGGCCAGGTTGGCGCCGGTGTGGCACTCGTTGCCCAGCGACCAGAGGATCACGCTGGGCCGGTTCTTGTCCCGCTCCACGGTGCGCCGCATCCGGTCAAGGCAGGCGCCCGCCCACGCGGGATCCTCGGTGGGGTTGCCGGCCCAGTCGAGCAGCTCGAAGCCGTGGGTCTCCAGGTCGCACTCGTCGATGACCCACAGCCCGTACCGGTCGCACAGCTCCAGGAACTCGGGATGTGGCGGGTAGTGGCTGGTCCGCACGGCGTTGATGTTGTGCCGCTTCATCATCAGCACGTCCTGGAGGGCAGTCTCGCGGGGTACCGCCCGGCCGTGCTCGGGGTGGTGCTCGTGCCGGTTGACGCCCTTGAACAGGATGCGCCGCCCGTTCACCCTCAGCTGGCCGCCCTCGATGGACACCGTGCGGAACCCGATGCGCAGCGGCACCCGCTCGGTCGCGGTGTACAGCTCGCCGTCGTAGAGCCGAGGCAGCTCCGCGCTCCACGGCTCGACCGCCCCGACCTCGATCGGCGCGTCCACCGGGCGGTCCACGATGCCCAGCTCGGGCACCGAGATCCGGGCCGCCGCCGACGTGTCCACCCGCAGGGTGCCCTCACCGGACCGGTGGTCGTAGTCGGCGCGCAGGAAGTAGTCCGGGATGCCGCCGGCCGGGCGGGCCAGCAGGGTGACGTCCCGGAAGATCCCGGACAGCCACCACATGTCCTGGTCCTCCAGGTAGCTGCCCGAGGACCACTGGTGCACCCGGACCGCGAGCAGGTTCGCACCCGCGCGCAGCACCGAGGTCACGTCGAACTCCACCGGCAGCCGGCTGCCCCGGGTGACGCCCAGCTCGCGCCCGTTCAGCCACACCCGGGCGCACGAGTCGACGCCGTCGAAGCGCAGCACCGCCGGCTCGGCCAGCCACTCCTGCCCCAGGGCGAAGCGCAGCCGGTAGTCCCCGGTCGGGTTCTCGCTCGGCACGAACGGCTGCTCCACCGGGAACGGGTAGCGCACGTTGGTGTAAGCGGGGGCGCCGTGCCCGTGCAACTGCCAGTTGGACGGGACCGGCAGCTCCGACCAGTTCGCGTCGTCGAACCCGTCGTGCTCGATCCCGCCCGGCGCCGAGCCGGCGTCCGGGGAGAGCCGGAATCGCCAGTCCCCGTTCAGGCACAGCGACCGCGCGCCCGAGCCGAACGCGGCGCGGGGCGGCAGTGCACCGTAGCCGGGGGAGCGGTCCTCGAGGTACGCCGGCGTCATGGAGTCCCTTCGGTATGACTCATCGGTATGCCAGAGCTCAGCCCTTGAGCGCGCCGGCGGCGATGTTGCGCACGAAGTGCCGGGCGCCGAACAGGAACACCACCAGCAGCGGCACCACAGCCACCAGCGTGCCGGCCATCACCACCCGCTGCTTGGTCGCGCCGTCGATCTCCGCCTTGTCGTTCAGCGCGCGGGACACCGTCTGCCGGGACACGCCAGCGGAACGGGCCACATCGTGGATCGTCGCCCGCCTGCGCTCCGTGCCCGACTCGATGCCCGACGCGGCCACCCGCACCTCCCCGACGTGTCGGGAGACGAGTATGCCCGTGGCTCAGGATTTCAGCGGGCCGCGCGCCAGGCGCGGGGTGGGACGCCGTGCTCCCGGCGGAACACCCGGGCGAAGTAGCCACCGTCGGGGTAACCAGCCCGGCGGCCGACCTCGCCCAACGCCAGGTCGGTCTCGACCAGCAGCCGCCGGGCCTCAGACATGCGTCGCTCGGTGATCCAGTCCTGCACGGTGCGCCCGGTCTTGCGGCGCACCGCGGTGGTCAGGTGGCCCGGGGTGAGGCGCACCTCGGCGGCCACGTCGCGCAGCGAGAGCGGGCCGGGAAAGCGTCGCTCGATCACGCCGAACACCTCGGCTAGCAGCGGCTCCTCGCTGCGCCGCAGGTCACCGAGCACGTCGCCGGCCAGCCGCGCCACGCTCACCAGCAGCAGGGTGAGGTGCGCGAGGGCGGCCTGCCGGTAGCCGTCGCGGCGCTGGGCGAGCTCGGTCTCGAGGGCGCCGATCGTTCGGGACCACTCGGGCCGCTCGGCGGCCGGCACCCGCAGCCGGAGCAGCCCGGTGGGCGTGCCGTGCAGGAACGGGAAAAGCAGCGGGTGCGAACGCCAGGACGCCGCCCGGGTGCCCTCGTGACTCACTGCCTCCGGCGCGAAGAAGACCGCGGTGGCCCCGATCCGGCGGAATGTCGACACCGGCCGCCGGACGACGTTTCCAGGCGCCACCAGGTACAGGTCGCCGGCTCGCAACCATCCCTGCTCTGTGCTGGGCGCGGCCGCGGCCGCGGCGCGGTCGGCCGGCGGCGGCTCCTCGTCCCGCGCCACATAGAGCAGCGCGGGAAAGTCGTGAATGTGCGGGCGGCCCCCGGGGTGCGGGACGTCCTCGTGCTCGAAGCGCAGCACCTCGACCGGCGGTGTGTGGGGTTGCAGGACGTAGCGGTACACCGGGATGCCGCCCCGGTACCGGTCCAGCCGGGCGGACTCGGGCATGAGCGGAAGATAGTCCGAAAACGGGCGAGGATCGACCAACTTTGCCCGCCATTACTTGGCAATCATGGGTAAGAGATAGCTAAAGATCGTCCACTTACGGGTGGGACGGACGTGGAGGAGACACATGAACGAGCGGCGTCACGGCCACGGCATGCTCGGCCACCAGGACAACCGGCGGGACTACATTCCGGCGGCGGGCCTCGATGCGCTGCTGCCGGCCTACGATCTGATCAGCCGGGTGGTGGGCTCGGCCAGGCTGCACCGCCGGCTCATCGAGCTGACCGACCTGGCGGCCGGGCAGCGAGTGCTGGAGATCGGCTGCGGCACTGGCAACCTCACCGTGCTCACCAAGCGGCGCGAGCCGGACGCCGAGGTCGTCGGTCTGGACCCTGACCCGAGGGCGCTGGCCCGGGCCACCCGCAAGGCCGCCGGGCTGGGCATCCGGTTCGATCAGGGATACAGCCAGGCGCTGCCCTACCCGGACGGCTCCTTCGACCGCGTGCTGTCCGCACTGATGCTCCACCACCTCGAGGGCGACGTGCGTATCCGCACGGCCCAGGAGGCGCTGCGGGTACTCCGCCCGGGCGGCGCGCTGTACCTGGTGGACATCGGCGGCCGGGTCAGCCCCTCCGACGGCTTCGCGGCCCGGCGGCAGCTGCGCTCCGAACGGCTGCGGCCCAACCTCGGCGACGCCATCCCGCGGCTGCTGCTCGACGCCGGGTTCGCCGAGTGCGTGGAGTTGACCAACCGGATCGGCCGCCTGCTGGGCCGGTCGACCTTCTACCGGGCCACTCGGGCCGCCTGAGGGCGGCCACGCGGCTGGCCTCGGTCGCCCGCCGCCCTCCAGCGCTGGACCGCGGTGCCTCGGGGGTCGACACTGATCAGGGTGCGGGCGGATCAGCTGCGGGCGGCCATGGTGGTCGGGCTGGTCCGCGGTGGGCGGATCCACTCCCCAGCGGTCCGGCGAGCCTTCCGGGTGGTGCCCAGGCACCTGTTCCTGCCCGAGCTTCCGGTGGGCCAGGCGTACCAGGACGAGGCGGTGGCCACCAAGTGGGTCGACGGCGTGGCGGTCAGCTCGGCCTCCCAGCCGTCCATGATGGCGATCATGCTCGAGCAGCTCGAGCTGCGGCCGGGGCACCGGGTACTGGAGATCGGCGCGGGCACCGGTTACAACGCGGCGCTGATGGCCGAGGTGGTCGGCCCGACCGGGTCGGTGGTCGCGGTGGACATCGACGAGGACCTGGTCCGGGGCGCCGAGGAGCACCTGATGGCGGCCGGCAGCGCCGGGGTGCGGCTGGTCACCGGGGACGGCGCGCTGGGTTACCCGGAGGGCGCTCCGTTCGACCGAATCGTGCTCACCGTGGGCAGTTGGGACATCCAGCCCGCCTGGTGGCGGCAGCTCGCGCCGGGTGGCCGGCTGCTGCTGCCGCTCTCGGTGCGGGGCAGCCAGCTGGCCGTGGCGCTGGACCTGGTCGCGGGCCCGCCGCCCGGCCTGCACAGCGTGTCGGTGCGCAGCTGCGCGTTCGTCCGGCTGCGCGGCACCGGCGCCGGCCCGGACAGCAGCCGCTCACTGGGCAGGGACGGGCTCGCCGTGCAGACCGCCGACGAGCGGCCGGTGGACCCCCGAGCGGTGTGCGCGCTGCTGGACTCCCCAGGTCCGGAGTGCCCCAGCCCGGTGCGGCTGGCCGCGGTTGACCTGTGGGACGGGCTTGGCCTGTGGCTCGCCGTGCGGCAACCGGACATCTGCCGGCTGCTGGTCAGCGCGGCGGCCTCGGACCGCGCCCCGTCGCTGCTCCCGGTCGGCATGGACGGCGGCACGGTCGGTCTGCTCGGCTCGCACGGGCTGGCGTTGCTGGTACCCGTTTCCCGCGACGGCGCGGGGTTCGACCGCAGGTTCCCGGTTGTGGTGCGGGCGTACGGCCCGGACGGCGCCGAGCTGGCCGCGCGGCTGGCCGGCCAGCTCGATGCCTGGGCTGCCGCCGGCCAGCCCACCGCCACAGACCTTCGGCTGCACGCCTATCCGGCCGGTGTGGTGCCCGCCGCGAGCTCCGGTGCGGTGGTGCGCAAGGCGCACAGCCAGCTCGTGCTCGACTGGCCGCGCAACTCGGTACCGTCCAGTCCTATCCTGGAGCGGTGAGCCCCACCGCCGAAGTCACCTCCGAAGCCGTAGCCGCGGAAGCCGACACAGCCGCTACCCCCGTCGAGGCCACCAGGGCCGACGAGGCGGGCCGGGGTGGCCGACCGCCGGCGGAGAATGGCTCGGTTGCCCTGCGCGACGAGGTGCACAGCGCGGCCCGCCGGGCCCGGGTGGCCGCCGGCGCGCTGGCCCAGCTCCGGCGCGCGGAGAAGGACCAGGCGCTGCTGGCGATGGCCGATGCGCTGCGTGCCCGGGTGGAGCCGATCCTGGCGGCCAACGCCGAGGACGTCCGGGCCGGTCAGGACGCCGGAATGACCAGCGCACTGGTGGACCGGCTGACGCTGACCGAGCAGCGGGTGGAGGCCATCGCCGGTGGCCTGACCAAGGTCGCCGCGCTGCCCGACCCGGTCGGCGAGGTGGTCCGGGGCGCCACCCTGGCCAATGGGTTGGCGCTGCGCCAGGTGCGGGTACCGATGGGCGTGGTCGGCATGGTCTACGAGGCCCGGCCGAACGTGACGGTGGATGCGGCCGGGCTGGCGCTGAAGTCCGGCAACGCGGCGCTGCTGCGCGGCTCGTCCTCCGCGGTGCACACCAACACGGTGCTGGTCGAGGTGATGCGGGAGGCGCTCACCGAGCAGGGCCTGCCGGCCGACGCGGTGCAGCTGCTGCCCTGCGAGGACCGGGCCAGCGTGCATCACCTGATCACCGCCAGGGGCCTGGTCGACCTGGTGATCCCGCGCGGTGGCGCCGGATTGATCTCGTCGGTGGTGCTCGGCGCGACGGTGCCCACCGTGGAGACCGGCATCGGCAACTGCCACGTGTACGTGGACGCCGGCGCCGACCTGGACGTGGCGGAGCGCCTGGTGATCAACTCCAAGGTTCGCCGGCCCTCGGTGTGCAACGCGGCGGAGACGCTGCTGGTGCACGCCGACGTGGCGGAGCGTTTCGTGCCGTCCATCGCGGCCGCGCTGCGGGTGGCCGGGGTGACCGTGCACGGCGACGAGCGGTTCGCCGCGCTGGCCCCGGGCACGCTGCCGGCCACCGAGGAGGACTGGGACACCGAGTACCTCTCGCTGGACATCGCCGCCGCCGTGGTGGACTCGCTGGACGACGCGATCGCGCACATCGCCGAGCACGGATCCCAGCACACCGAGGCCATCGTCACGACGGATCTGGCCGCCGCGAACGCCTTCACCGCCCGGGTGGACGCCGCCGCCGTGATCGTGAACGCCTCCACCGGGTTCACCGACGGCGAGGAGTTCGGCATGGGCGCCGAGATCGGCATCTCCACCCAGAAGCTGCACGCCCGAGGCCCCATGGGCCTAGCCGAACTCACCACCACCAAGTGGATCGTCTGGGGCGACGGCCAGGTCCGCCCCGGCTAGTAGTGATTTCCGCGAGTCGGGGATTCCGCCAGGGCGAGTCGCGGATTCTGTTGGCCCGGAGTCGGTGCTCTCAAGCACACCGATGTACGCCATGGGGCGACGTCGCGATGTCTCCCCAGGGCCGACGACCGGGTGCCGTCGCCGGCCTAACGTCCCCGCTATGACCGAGATCCTGCGTGAGCTGCGGGTCTTCTGGATCGACGGGCGGCGGATCGAGCGGGTGGCCTACCTGGTCGGCGCGGTACTGCTGCTCTCCGGGCTGGCGCACCTTGGTGTGCAGGCGATCGCCGGCGGTCCGTGGGAGGGCCCGGTGTCCTGGCGCAAGCCGACCACCTTCGGGCTGTCCTTCGGTCTGACCGTGATCAGCGTGACCTGGGTGGCCTCCTTCCTGCGCATGCCCGAGCGGCTCCGACTTGCGCTGCTCGGCGGGTTTCTGCTGGCCAGCGTCGCCGAGGTGGGGCTGATCACGGCGCAGGCGTGGCGCCGGGTGCCGTCGCACTTCAACTTCGAGACCTCCTTCGACACGGGTGTCAGCATGGTGCTCGCGGCCGGCGGCGGCGTGCTGTTCGTGGTGCTCGGGGCGCTCTTCGCACAGTCCCTGAAACCTCAGCCGGGACTGGATCCGGAGCTGCGGCTGGGCATCCGGCTCGGCCTGGGCGCGCTGCTCGCCGGGCTGGTGATCGGCGGGATCATGATCGGCATCGGTACGACCATGGCCCGAGGCGGGGATCCGCGGGGGGCGTACCACGGCGCCGGCGTGTTCAAGCTGGCGCACGCGGTGGGCCTGCACGGCATCGCGGTGCTACCCGGCCTCGCCTGGCTCTCCGGCGTGGGCGGGCAGACGCGCTCCGGCCTTGGCGGCCAGGCGCTGTCCGGCCTCGGCGGCCGCCCGACGCCGCGTCGCACTGTCCTGCGCACCGGCACGGTTGGCTACCTCGGGCTGCTCGGCTGCGCGATGCTGGTCGGAGCGCAGGGCCGGCTCACCATCCTGAGTGTGCTGGGCCTGGCGGTGGCCGGGTTGGTGCTGATCAGCGCGCTGCTCCAGGCGTTCGCGGCGGCGCGCGTGGCCCGACCGGCCGGCGCGGGTGTGCCTGTCAGGTAGTCGATTGCGCGCGCACAGTGCAGGATAAGCGGGTGAGTGCAGACCAGCCGGCCATGCCGCAGCCGCCCCTGTTCGGCTCCGTGGACGACGTCACGGAGCGGCTGGCCGGGGTGGGCTACCTGGCTTCCACCGCCGCCGCGACCACTGTGTACCTGGCCGACCGGCTCGGCAAGCCGCTGTTGGTCGAGGGGCCGGCCGGGGTCGGCAAGACCGAGCTGGCCAAGGCGGTCGCGGCGTGCACCGACTCCGGGCTGGTGCGGCTGCAGTGCTACGAGGGCATCGACGAGGCCAGGGCGCTCTACGAGTGGAACCACGCCAAGCAGCTGCTGCGGATCACCGCCGGCCAGGGCCGCGAGTCGTGGGACGAGACCCGCGACGACGTGTTCTCCGAGGAGTTCCTGCTGCCCCGTCCGCTGCTCACCGCGATCCGCCGCAGCGAACCAACGGTGCTGCTGGTGGACGAGATGGACAAGGCCGATGTGGAGGTGGAGGGCCTGCTGCTGGAGGTGCTCTCGGACTTCCAGGTGACCGTGCCAGAGATGGGCACCATCGCGGCCAAGCGGCGGCCCTTCGTGCTGCTCACCTCGAACTCCACCCGGGAGCTGTCCGAGGCACTCAAGCGCCGCTGCCTGTTCCTGCACCTGGACTTCCCGGACGCCGAGCTGGAACGGCGCATCGTGCTGAGCAGGGTGCCCGAGCTGCCTGAGAAGCTGGCCGACGCGCTGGTGCGCACCGTCCGGGTGCTGCGTGGCTTGGAGCTACGCAAGGCGCCCTCGGTGGCCGAGACCATCGACTGGGCACGCACGCTGCTCGCACTCGGCCTGGACACCCTGGATGATGACGCCGCCAGGGCCACCCTGGGTGTTGTGCTCAAGCACCACTCCGACGCCCAGAAGGCCGCCGCCGAGCTGCGCCTCAACTAGGGGGATCGATGGCCTCGCCGCCGCCGCACGGACTGCCCGGGCACCTGGTCGACTTCGTCGGCGCGCTGCGTCGCCACCACGTGCCGGTCGGCCCGGGGGAGACGGTGGACGCGGCCGCCGTGCTGGGCGCGCTGAACCTGCTGCACCGCGAGCAGCTGCGCGAGGGGCTGGCCGCCGCGCTGCTGCGCCGCTCCGGGCAGCGGGCCGTCTTCGACACGCTGTTCGACCTGTACTTCCCGATCGCGCTGGGCCGGGGGCGCAGCGAGGTGGAGGTGCCGTGGACCCCGGACGGCGAGGTCGACCTGGACGCGCTGCGGGACATCCTGGCCGACCTGCTGCGCGACGGGGACGACGCCGCGCTGCGCGAGCTGGCCAGGGCGGTGGTGGACGCGCTCGGCCAGGCCGGCGGTTCCGGCCAGGGCGGGAACGGGCCCGGTCAGCAAGGGCAAGGCCCGCGCAACTGGTCGGCCTACCAGGTGTTGCGCCAGCTCAGCCCGGAGACGCTGCTCGCTCGCATCCTGTCCGACCTGCTGGCCGACAACTCGGACGCGTTCGCCGAGGAGGTGGCTCGCCGGGAGATCCGGCAACGCATCGCCGACTTCCGCAAGATGATCACCGAGGAGGTCCGGCGGCGCACCGCGGAGACCCGGGGCCGCGACCAGGTGGCCAAGACGGCGGTGCCCAAGCAGGCCGAGCAGGTGGAGTTCCTGTCCGCCTACGCCGACCAGCTGGCCCAGCTGCGCCGCACGGTGCACCCGCTGGCCCGCCGACTGGCCAGCCGGCTCGCCGTGCGCCGCAAGCACGCCAAGCGCGGCCAGATGGACCTGCGCCGCACCCTGCGCCGGTCCATGTCCACCGGCGGGGTGCCGATGCGCCCGGCCTACCGCACCCGCCGCCCCGGCCGACCGGAACTGGTGGTGTTCTGCGACGTGTCCGGCTCGGTGGCCGGGTTCAGCCACTTCACCTTGTTGCTGGTGCAGGCGCTGCGCGAGCAGTTCAGCAAGGTGCGGGTATTCGCCTTCGTGGAGCGGGCCGACGAGGTGACCCACCTGTTCGCCCCGGGCAACGACCTGGCCAGCGTGATGACCAGGGTGCTGAGGGAGGCCGAGCTGGTGACCTTCGACGGGCACAGCGACTACGGCGGCTCACTGGCCAGCATGGTGGAGCACTGGCCGGACGCGGTCGGCCCGCGCAGCTCGCTGCTCATCCTCGGCGACGCCCGGACCAACTACCGGGATCCGAACCTGGCCGTGCTGCGCCGGCTGATCGGGCAGGCCCGGCACAGCCACTGGCTCAATCCGGAACCGCGCAAGCAGTGGGGCAGCGGTGACTCCGCCGCGCTGCGCTACGCCGACCTGCTGCCCATGCACGAGTGCCGCACGGTGGCCCAGCTGGCCGACGTGGTGGAATCGCTGCTCCCGGTCTGAGCAACCGGGCCGCCGGTCCGGCCGGGTGGCCCGGCGGATCAGCCGGGCAGGATGTTCGCGTTGAGGTGGAACACGTTGCCCGGGTCGTAGCTGGACTTGATCTTCGCCAGTCGCTCGTACTTCGCCGGGCCGTAGGCGGTGCGCACCCGGTCCGCCTCGTACTCCGCCATGAAGTTGACGTACCCGCCGGAGTTGCTCGCATACGGGACCAGCGCGTCCCACAGCTCGCGGACCCAGATCCGGTCCTTGGCAAGTACTTCCGGATCCGGCGACAGGGCGCCGACGTTCACCACCCAGCGCGCCGCGCGGCTTCCGCCGAACGCGGTGGCGTCCTCGGCGACGTCGGCATACGCCCCGCCCACCGGGAAGATCGGCAGGAACGACAGCGGAGAGTTCTTCGTCGGCAGCCGCTCGGCCAGGATCGCGACCAGCTCGTCGGACATCTCGTCCAGGTGCAGCGCCTTTTCATAGGCGTGGATGCCCCAGGTCGCGCTCTCGTCGAGCATCTGCTGCAGCGCGACGTACGGGATGGGCGTGACGAACTCGAACAGCGGCGGCAGCGCGGCCCGGATCGGCTCGATCAACCGGGCGTGCTCCTCGGCGCTGCCGAAGCCGGCCACCATGAGCGCGGAGCCCGGCGCGAAGTGGTGCTCCTCGGGCACGAACGGCGCGGGTGGCGCGCTCAGCCCGGCGGCGAGCAGGCCGCCGGCGTTCCTGGGCAGCGCCTGGATGGCGTCGCGGGCCACCCGCAGCGCATCGAAGGTGCGGCCTTCCTCCCAGAACAGCATGCCCAGGTGCACCAGCGGGCCGACCGGCTCCAGCCGGAACTCGAACTCGGTGACCACACCGAAGTTGCCGCCGCCGCCGCGCAGCGCCCAGAACAGGTCCGGGTGCTCCGACTCGGAGGCCATGACCACCCGACCGTCGGCCAGGGCCACCTCGGCGGACACCAGGTTGTCGCAGCTCAGCCCCATCTGGTTGGTGAGCCAGCCGAATCCGCCGCCGAGGGTGAGCCCCGCGACGCCGGTATGGCTGATCGTCCCCATGGTCACCGCGAGGCCGTGTTCCTGGGTCGCGCTGTCCAGATCGGCGCCGGTGGTCCCGCCGCCGCAGCGGACTCGCCTGCCCGCCGGGTCCACCACCACCTGGCGGAGCAGGCTGAGGTCGATCATCAGCGCGCCGTCCGCGACCGCCGCGCCGGAGAAGTTGTGGCCGCCGCCGCGCACCGAGATCTCCAGGCCCTGGGCCCGGGCGAACCCGATCGCCGACACCACATCCGGGGTGTCCGCGCAACGCGCGATCACCGCCGGGTGGCGGTCGATGTCGCCGTTCCAGACCGCGCGGGCGCTGTCGTACTCGACGTCCGAGGCGGTAATCACCTGGCCGTTGAACGAATTCCGGAACGCGGACAGCGGTGAGTCCAGGACCTGAGACACGGCACGCCCCCAAGGGTGTCGTTGGGCGGCGAAGGCCGCCGAAGCGAGGCTGACTCTAAGTGCCGGCAACCGCCTAGGCCGCCCTTTTTTTGAACGGTCTCGTCGCCCGACGGGGCTAGCTGATCGAGAAGTCTCGCTCTCATGATCGTTCCGCCCGCGCGCGTTGCGACTTCCGGGGGCGCGTGGCACCGATGTGAGCCGTGCCGCGCGTTGCGGCGCGCGCCCGGCGTGTCGCTATACGCTGCGCCGATGAGCGGGGAGTGCGGCGCGCCGAAGCGGATCGGGGTGATGGGTGGCACCTTCGATCCCATCCATCACGGCCACCTGGTTGCCGCCAGCGAGGTGAGCTCCCGGTTCCAGCTGGACGAAGTGATCTTCGTGCCGACCGGGGAGCCCTGGCAGAAGACCGGTCGCACGGTCAGCTCGGCCGAGGACCGGTACCTGATGACGGTGGTGGCCACCGCATCCAATCCGCAGTTCTCCGTGGACCGGGCGGACATCGACCGCCCCGGAGCCACCTACACCGTGGACACCCTGCGCGAGCTGCGGGATCGCTACCCGGACGCGCAGCTGTTCTTCATCACCGGCGCGGACGCGCTGGCGCAGATCCTGTCCTGGCACAAGGTGGAGGAGCTGTTCGAACTGGCCCACTTCGTCGGGGTGACCCGGCCCGGCTACGAGCTGGGCGACGATCACCTGCCGAGGGGCTCGGTGACCCTGGTCGAGGTGCCCGCGATGGCCATCTCCTCCACCGAGTGTCGCCAGCGGGTCAAGGAGGGGCGGCCGGTCTGGTACCTGGTGCCGGACGGCGTCGTGCAGTACATCTCCAAGCGCTGCCTGTACCAGCGCT
>DASWST010000188.1:0-7885 GCA_036402515.1 Pseudonocardia sp. | reverse complement strand
GATGGTCGCTATAGCGACCATCGCCACTCACGACACCTCTGAGGGGGCTCCTGTGCGACTCGGCGTGACCGTCTTCCTGACCGACCTGTCCATCAACCCGGTGCGGCTGGCCCGGGAGGTCGAGGCGCGCGGTTTCCACTCGGTGTACTTCCCCGAGCACACCCACATCCCAGTGGCCCGGGAGACGCCGCACCCGGTGGAGGGCCACGACTTCGACCCGTCCTACCGCCGCACCCTGGATCCCTACATCGCGCTGGCCGCCGCGTCCTCGGTGACCGAGCGGATCCTGCTGGGTACCGGGGTCGGCGTGGTGGCCCAGCACGACCCGATCATCCTGGCCAAGGAGCTGGCCACCCTGGACTACCTCTCCGGCGGTCGGCTGGTGCTCGGCATCGGATACGGCTGGAACAAGGATGAGATCGCCAACCACGGCATCGACCCGGCCCGCCGCCGCGGTCGGCTGCGCGAGGTGATGCTGGCGATGACCGAGATCTGGAGCCACGAGGTCGCCGAGTACCACGGCAAACACGTGGAGCTGCCGCCGTCCTGGTCCTGGCCCAAGCCCGTCCAGCAGCCCCGGCCTCGCGCGCTGATCGGCGGCCCGGCCGGGCCCAAGCTGTTCGGCCACATCGCCGAGTTCGCCGATGGTTGGATGCCGATCGGCTCGTCCGGGTTCAAGGAGGCGCTGCCCCTGTTGCGGGCGGCGTTCGCCGACGCCGGCCGGGACCCGGACAGCGCGGAGGCGGTGCCGTTCGGTGTGCTGCCCAGCCCCGGAAAGCTGGAGTACCTGGAGTCGCTCGGGGTGCGGGAGGCGGTGCTGGCGTTGCCGAAGGGCGGCGCGGACGAGGTGCTGCCGGTGTTGGACGCCTACGCCGCCCAGTTCGGCGGTTACCTCACCCCGAGCTGAGCTCGACCCTCGGCTCGACCCGGCTCTCGACTCGGCGTCACCGCGGGAGCGCGGCGGTGTGCTCGCGGGTGACTGCCTGCAACTCGCTGGGGTTGAGTCCGAGCACCGTGAGAACGGTCGGCGCTATCTGCGTTGTCTCGACCGGTGTGGGATTGGACCGGCCGTGTTCAACCCCGGGGCCGCTGATCAGGATTGGCACGTTCCGGTCCTGGGCGCCGGCGCCACCATGCTCAGCGATCTTGCTCTTTCCCCCGGTAAAGACGGTGCCGTTCTTCGCGATACCGACGATGTCAGGCACTCGAGCGTCTCCAGGCGCGGCGTGGAAGTAGGCCGCCGCCGCTTGGCCCGCGTCAACCGTGCTCAGCCCGGATGAGGAGAAGGGACGAGGTTTGCCGGTGATGTCGTTGCCCGCACCGGACTGGGCGAGCAGGTAAGTACGCGCGAAGTCCGCCGCGGCTTGGGAATGATCGGTCAGCCACAACAACATGCCGTCGTCGGCGGTGGAATGGGCGACCAACTTGCCGCCGCCCGGGTGTGCCGCCGTCCAGGCGGCGTTGAGGCCATCAAGGAGTGCGCCATCGTCGATGCGGGTGAGGGTGCTCGGATTCATCGGGGATTGGCCATGCTTGGCCGACAGAATGATCGTGGTGCTGTCGCTGAGATGCTGGCTGTCGATTTCGCGGGTGAACGTGGCGATCTGCCGATCGACGAAATCGAGAGCATTTGACAGAAGTGGCCCCGGGGTGACCCCGTCGGGGCCGTATCCACCTGCTTGACCGTCGGAGGTCGGCAGCTTCTGTGCTGTGGACACCGATTGGAAGTTGATCCCAAAAATGGCGGGCACGCCAGTTGTGACGGTACGGGAGTGGTCATAGCCGTCGAGCTCGTTGACCACTGCCTGGACCTTGCGGCTGTCGTACTCCTGGGTCTTGAGGTTGTCGGTGGTCCAGTCCGCGTCCGCTGTGGGCGGCAGGTCCTCGCTGTTGATCTCCGGCGTGAACAGATCTTGTACGCCACCGCCGGATGGCCCATTCAGCAGGTCATACGCCGGGTGTTTGTCGGACCAGGCGGTGCGCAGATTGTGTGCCCTGGCCACCTCGAAAATGGTGTTCACCTGCAGGTATTGGTGCGGAAAGACCGGCGTGCAGGTCTTCGGGTCGACCGGCAGTTTGGCTGGGTCGATAAGGCCCTGTGGCTGACCGGTCATCCGCGGGATGTTGTCCGGAAGCCTGTCGAGGCCCTGGCCGGCGTCCAGTGCCTTCGGGTTCCGGTCGATCGTTTCGTCGAATTCGACGTCGGCTCCGGTGGGCGCCCCATTCGGGCAGGACGAAGTCCCCGCTGGGAGCAGCGCGCGGGAATAGCTATTGTCGTAGTAGATCCCGGTGCTGGCCGGATTGCCGCCGGTTACCTGGGCCACTGTGCCTGGAAATGAGTCCGAAGGAAACGGGGTGCTCGCCTGGGTGTAGTCGGTCCCTGATCGAATCAGTGCGGCGAGCGCTGACTGTGGGCGGTGGGTGACATACCACGCCAGGTCTGCTTGGTGCAGCCCGTCGACTGAGATCAATAACACGTGGAGACCGGCGGGTGCGTTGGCGCTTGGGCTACTGGGCGCATTCCCAGCGCCGCCGGGGGAGCCACATGCCGAACTGAGAAAGAGCAGAGATGCGACGCCAACCGCCAGGATCTGCCGCACCGATAAAACTGATGGTCTCCGCATCCAGGAATTCCCCAGTCAGCTAGTGCGTCCAGTCGCCCAATCGTGACCCGGTGCTCTCGGATTTTGCTTTACGCGCCAATGAACGTTGTCGGTACGCACGGTAAAGGGGCGTCAGCTCAGGTCGGTGGAGTGCCAGCGTTGCGGGCGCATCCGCAGCGTGACGATCCGGCTGCCCTCGATCGCCTTGAGGTAGCCGGCCAGCGCCTCCCCGTCGAAATAGCGGCGAGCCATCAGCGGCGGTCCGTCCGGCCGAGCGATGCTGATCGCGCCCACGTGCACCGCCGCCAGAAACTTCTCCCGGTCGGACCTGCTCATTGCCGCCATGCCGGTGTCCTCCCCGTAGTTGACCTTCTCCTGGGCCAACATCCACCGGGGCGGACGGATTCCCCCTCTCGGCGCGGCGGGAGCGGCGCGCTCAGCCCGGCTGCGTGACGCCCTTGGTGAGCCCGTCCATGAGCAGGTCGAGCAGCCGTGATGCCTGCGCCCGGTTGCCCCAGTCGCCAGTGGCCAGCGCGATCCCGGCCACGCTGAGTAGGACGTCGTCCGGGTTGAGGTCGGTGCGTAGGCTGCCGTCGGAGGCCCCGGACTCGAGCAGGGCCGCGATCGCCCCGGTGAGCAGCATCCGGCTCTCCGCGTTGAGCTCGCCTTCGGACGCCACCGCGGTGCCCAGTGCGGCGCCCATGCCGCTCTTCGTGGCGGCGTGGTCCACGCACCGGTCCATCCAGATGCGCAGCGCCACGGCGGCGGAGTGGTCGGCGAGCAGGCCCGGCACGCTGTCGCAGAGTTTGGCCAGGTCGCTGCGGTACGCCGCCTCGACGAGTGCCCCCCGGGTGGGGAAGTGCCGGTAGAGCGTGCCCACGCCGACCCCGGCCAGCTTGGCGATGGTGGCCGGGGCGACGTCCGCGCCCTGCTCGGCGAACGCCTGGACCGCGACATCCAGCAGCCGCTGGCGGTTCTTCAGCCCGTCGGCGCGCACCCGGCGGCCGGTCGCTCCGGTCGTCATGCACCCCCCTTGCTAAGCGGAACAGATTCCGTTTATAGTCCAAGGCAACCGGAACGGATTCCGGATAAGCCACGGTACTCGATCGGAGCCCACCATGACCAGCACCCCGGACGCTCGGTCCGCCCCTACCCCTCCACTGCGCTGGTTCGTCACCGGCGCCTCCGGCGGCCTCGGCCGGGCGCTCGTCCAGGTCGCCCTGGAAGCGGGGGACACCGTGGTCGCCACGGTGCGCCGGCCGGACGCGCTGCGCGAGCTCGCCGACGCCCATCCCGGCCGGCTCTACGTGGAGCGGCTGGACGTGACCGACTCGGCCGCCGTCGCCGCGACGGTCTCCCGGGTGCTCGCCGAGCACGGCCACATCGACGTCGTGGTCAACAACGCCGGCTACACCATCGTCGGGGCGGCCGAGGAGCTGACCGACGCCGAGCTCGACCACCAGCTGGCCACGTTGCTGCACGCTCCCCTCCAGATCACCCGGGCGTTCCTCGGCCCGATGCGCGAGCGCGGCGGCGGGCGGATCATCCAGATCTCCAGCCTCGGCGGCCAGGTCGCCTTCCCGGCCAGCAGCGCCTATCACGCCGGCAAGTGGGGGCTCGAGGGGTTCACCGAGGCGGTCGCCCAGGAGGTTGCCGAGTTCGGCGTCCGACTGACCATCGTGGAACCGGGCGGGATGGGCACCGACTTCGGTGCCAACATGCGGACCGCGGCCGCGATCGGCGCCTACGAACACGGCGGCGTCGGCGAGTTCCGCCGGTGGCTCACCACGGCCGGCCCAGAAGTCTTCCGCGCCGACCCGGCCAAGGTGGCCCAGGTCATCTTCAATACCACCCGCGACCCGGAGCCGCCGCTGCGCCTGGCCCTCGGCGTCGACGCCTACGACATGGTCCAGCAAGCACTGCGCGGCCGGTTGGACGCCCTGGAGGCTCAGCGCGAGCTGGCCCACTCCGTCGCCTTCACCGCCGATTCCCGCAGCTCAGTACCCGTGAGTGGTTAGCGTTGCCAGGACAACGCTCACCACTCACGGGCGGGCTCAGGCCGGGCGGAGGGTGGTCATGGCGCGGTCGAACTCCCAGTGCGCGCGCAGCGAGCGGAGCAGCCCGTCCGGGCCGATCCGGTAGATGAACACCCCGTCGGTGTCCAGTTTCTGGCCGCCCGGCAGGTAGGTGGTGATGGTGCCGACGTTGGCCACCTCGTCGCCGGCGGCGAACGAGTCGCGCACGGTGAACTCGATGCGCTCCGCGTTGGCGACCGTGGTGTCCCAGAACGCCGAGATCGCCGCGTGGCCGCGGTGCCCCTTGCCGTCCGGGTCGAACAGGGACGGGCCGACCGGGTCCTCCACCACGGCGTCCGGGGCGAACAGCGCCAACCACTCGTCCTTCGCGCCCCGGGATACCGCGTCCATGGATCGGCGGGACGCGTCCCGTGCCGGGTGGCTCTGCTCGGGAGCTGACCAGTCGACCTTCATGTCCTCACATCCCGTTGATGAACTTCAGCGCTGTCCGGGTTTGTCCGAACCGACGACCCACATGGCGAAGAACTGGGAACCGCCGCCATAGGCATGTCCCAGCGCGGTGCGCGCCCCGTCCACCTGGTGGTCCCCGGCCCGGCCCATCACCTGCATGGCCGACTCGGCGAACCGGAGCAACCCGGATGCGCCGATCGGGTTGGACGACAGCACCCCGCCGGAGGGGTTCACCGGGAGCCGCCCGCCCATCTCCGTGCCGCCCGCCTCGGTGAGCTTCCAGCCCTCGCCCGCCGGCACGAACCCCAGGTTCTCCAGCCACATCGGCTCGAACCAGGAGAACGGCACGTAGATCTCCGCCACATCGATTTCGGCCAACGGGTCGGTGATGCCGGCCTTGGCCCACAGCGCCGCGGCGGCGTCCCGGCCGGCTTGCGGGTTCGCGTGGTTGCGCCCGACCGCGACCGTCGGTTCGGTGCGCATGGCCGTGGCGTGGATCCAGGCCGGCTGAGCACCGCCAGCGAGCGCGGCGTCACCGGCCGCCTCGTCACCGATCAGCACCGCGCAGGCGCCGTCCGAGGATGGGCAGGTCTCGTCGTAGCGGATCGGGTCCCAGAGCATGGTCGACGACATCACCGACTCCAGCGTGATGTCCGGCTGGTGCAGGTGGGCGTACGGGTTTCGCGCGCCGTTGCGCCGGTCCTTCACCGCGACCATCGCGCCCACGTACTTCGGCGCACCGGAGCGGCGGATGTAGGAACGCACGTGCGGCGCGAAGTACCCGCCCGCGCCGGCATTCACCGGCATGCTGAACGGGACCGCGATGGACAACGCCCACATCGCGTTGGACTCGGACTGCTTCTCGAACGCCACCGCCAGCACCCGCCGGTGCACCCCGGCCTGCACCAGGCTGGCCGCCACCACGGCGGTGGAGCCGCCCACCGAACCGGCGGTGTGCACCCGCAGCAGCGGTTTCCCGGTGGCGCCGATCGCGTCGGCCAGCGCCAGCTCGGGCATCATCACGCCCTCGAACAGGTCCGGCGCCTTGCCCAGCACCACGGCGTCGACCTCGTCCCAGCCAACGCGCGCGTCGGCCAGCGCGCGGTCGATGGCCTCCCGGCACAGCCCGCCCATCGAGACGTCGGTGCGCTTCGAGGTGTGCTTGGTCTGCCCGGCGCCCAGCACCGCGGCCAGCTCAGCCGCCATGGCTAACGACCCTCCATCACGCAGATCAGGTTCTGCTGCAGCAGCGGCCCGTTGCTGGCGTGCCCGAGCGCCCGTTCGGCGCCGCCGTCCATCACCCGGGACGCCGCCTCGCCGATCCGGACCAAGCCGCAGGCGAACATCGGGTTGCCGCACAGCGGACCACCGGACGGGTTGATCACCACGTCGTCGGGCAGCCCGAGCTCCCGGCGCAGCAGCAGCTCCTGCGAGGTGAACGGGGTCGCCAGCTCGGCGACCTGGACGCCGGCGATGCCCGCCGCGGCGGCCGCCGCCCCGGCTGACGGGGCCCGGGTGAGGTCGCGGGCCCCGAGCGCGGGGGAGTCCACCCGGTGCTCCAGGCCGGTGATCCAGGCTGGCCGTTCACACAGCTCGCGGGCCACCGGCCCGGCGGCGAGCACGATCGCGGCGGCGCCGTCGGTGATCGGGGCGCAGTCGTGCGCGCGCAGCGGGTCGGCCAGGTATGGGGTGTCCAGCAGGGCGGCCGGGTCCACCGGGTCACGGAGCTGGGCGTTCGGGTTGGCGGCGGCGTCGGCGCGGCTGCGGGCGGCCACCTCGGCCATTTCCTTCTCGCTCCACAGCCCGGCTTCGATGCCCAGGCGCGCCTGCAGCGCGGCGATGCTCACCGAGTCCGGCCAGAGCGGCGCCACCAGGTACGGGTCCAGCTGCAGCGCGAGCACCCGGCGCAGCTCACCGGCGCTGGACTTGCCGAAGCCGTAGACCAGCGCCGTGTCCACCTCGCCAGTGCGGATCTTCACCCAGGCCTCGTAGAGCGCCCACGCCGCGTCCGACTCCACGTGCGACTCGGCGATCGGCGGCAGTGCCCCGATGGCGTCCACCGCGGAGACGAAGGAGAATGCCCGCCCGGCCAGGTAGTCCGACGACCCCGAGCACCAGAACCCCACCTCGCGGCGGGACAGCCCGGTCGCGGCCAGCACCCGCTGGAACACCGGGACCAGCATCTCCACGCCGTTGGTGGTGCCGGTGGTCTCCCGCACCTGCGGGGACTGGGCGAAGCCGACCACGGCGACCTCGGGAAAGCTACTCATCAGAGGTACTCCGCGTACGACTCGAACTCCGCGTCCGGCTCACCGCTGGGACGGAAGTGGTCGATGTTGCCCAGCGTGCTGCTCCACTCCTCGCGCGGCCGCCACTGCGCCTTCACCCGCATGCCCATCCGCACCTCGTCCGCGGCGCAGCCCAGCACCAGGTGCATCAGCGGGATGTCCGCCCCGTCCAGCAGCACGTAAGCGGACACGTACGGAGGTGTGATGCGCTGGCCCAGGAACGGCACGTTGACGATGCAGAACGTGGTGACCGTGCCGGTGTCCGGCAGCTCCACCTCCTCCTGGGTGGGCACGCCGTCGGTCGGGCAGGCGCCGCGCGGCGGGATGTACACCTTCCGGCACTCCGGGCAGCGCTGGCCGAGCAGCCGGCCTTCGGCCAGTCCACGCAGGTACCGGCTCTCCTCCAGGGATGCGGTGTGCCGGTAGTGCAGGTGCACCGGGGTGGTGATCATGGTCACCGGGTCGGCGTCCTGGCTGGTCAGGGGTCGTGTGTGGGGGTGGGGGGGGG
>DASWST010000187.1:0-31718 GCA_036402515.1 Pseudonocardia sp. | reverse complement strand
GGCGGTGTGAGCAGGGCGCGGGCCTTGCCAGCACGGGCGGTCAGACGGCGGCGAGCGCCGGTCAGACGGCGGTGAGTTCGTCTGGCGGGCGGTCGCCGGGGGTGACGATCATGGACGGCTTCGAGGCGCGGGACCGGGGCTCCCGCGCCAGGTCCACCTCGAACCGGCTGCGGTCGCCCCGGTGGTAGGCCACGAAACTCTCCACCGGCCGGTCCTGGGCGTCCACGCTCAGGCTGCGCAGGGTGAGTACCGCCGCCCCCACCGGTATCCCCAACGCGCCGGCCAGCAGCTGTCCGGCCAGGGTGGCCTCCACCGACCGGCGCCCACGCACCAGCCGGATCCCGTAGCGGTCCTCCAGCAGCGCGTACAGCGACTGGTTGGTCAGATCCTCGTACTCCAACCCGGGCACCAGGTCGTGCGGCAGGTGCGTCACGGTGAGCACCCAGGGCAGCTCCTCCACGAAGCGCAGCCGTTCCAGCAGTACCACCGGGGTGTCCGGTGTGACGCGCAGTTCGGCGGCCAGGTGGCTGTCCGCCGGCACCACGCCCAGCGTGCGTACCTCGCTGCGCAGATGCCCGCCCCGGGCCGCGACATCCTCGAACAGCCCGGTGAGCGACTGCACCAGGCCCTCCGCGGTTTTGGGCTGGGCGACGAACGTGCCCTTGCCCTTGACCCGCTCGATGACGCCCTCGAACTCCAGCTCGGTCAGTGCCTGGCGGACCACGGTGCGGGACACGTCATAGGTCTGGCACAGCGCGTGATCGCCGGGCAACAGGTCGCCGGGGCGCAGGCCGCGCCGGGTTATCTCCCGCACCAGCAGCTGCTTGAGCTGGTGGTAGTACGGCAGCGGGGAGGAACGATCGATGCGCCCACCGGGCGGACTCGTCAGCATCACTCTCCCCTTGATCGCTCCCAGGTTCGACCAGCTCGACGGCAACTCGCCGCGAGCCGGTCGCGGCGTCACGGCTGGATGACAGCCTTGATACACGCGCTGTCGCCCAACGCGGCCAGCGCCGCGCCGTAGTCATCCAGGCCGAACCGGTGGGTGATGATGCCCTCGGTGCGGACCCGCCCACCGCGCAGTGCCGAGATGGCCCTGTCGAAGCTGTAGGCCTGGGAGAACGAGCCCTTGATGACCAGCTCCCTGCGGAAGATCTCGTAGGGCGACACGGTCAGCTGGGCGGACTCCTCGGTCATGCCGTACACGAACACCGTGCCGCCGTCCCTGGTCAGCGCCACGCACCGGCTCAACACGTCAACCGAGCCGGTCGCGTCGATGACCACGTCGAAGCCGTCCGGCGCCAGCTCGCGCAGCCGCTTGGTGGACGTCTCCGGGTCGGACCGATCCACCTGGACAGTCTCGTCGGCACCGTGCGCCTTGGCCACTTCCAGCTTGAACGCGGTGGGCGCGGCCACCGTCACCCGGGCCGCCCCGACGTAGCGGAGCAGCTGGGCCAGCACCAATCCGGTCGGCCCCGCGCCGAACACCAGCACGTCGCTGCCCGGCGGCAGCCCGAGCACGTCCAGCCCGTGCATCACACACGCGGTGGGCTCGGCCAGCACGGCGACCTCGACGTCCAGGTCGTCCACCGGGTGGCACTTGCCGGCCGGCCCGACGATGTACTGCGCGAACCCGCCAGGGGCGTTCACCCCCTGGGCGACCAGCTGATGGCAGAAGGCCGGCCGGGCTCGCCGGCAGCTCGGGCACATGCCGCAGGACTGCATGTTGTCCAGCACCACCCGCTGCCCGGCGGATAGCCCGGTGACCCCGTCACCCAACTGGTCCACCTCGCCGACGATCTCGTGGCCGGGGGTGAGTGGGTAGACCGGGTCGAACTCGCCCTGGTGCAGGTGCCCGTCGGTGCCGCAGACGCCGGCCAGCACGACGCGCAGCCGCACCTCGCCGGGGCCGGGATGAGGTTTGGCCACCTCGGTGACCGTGAAGCTCCGTGGCTGGTCGTACACAACGGCCTTCATCCGGGACTCCTCATCGACGAGCGACGTTGCTACCCGAGGCAGCGTAACCGCTTGTACGTACAGGATTCCAGGCTGGTCCAGCGGCGGTTCGGTGACGGTATGTCATGAGCGAGGAGCTGCTCGGCCGCCTCACCGCCACCGAGCGCGAGCAGCTGGTGGCCCTGCTGGGCAAGCTGGCCGGAATGCCACCACAGCCCTGACCACCGATGTTGACGGCACGCTCCTCGTCGCGTCACCGGCGCCTGGGTACTGTCGAGTGGTGATCGAGATCAAGCACCGGTACCTCGAGGTGAACGGGTTGCGGATGCGGGTGGCCGAGGCCGGCACCGGGCCTCTCGTCCTGTTACTGCACGGGTTCCCCGAGTGCTGGTACTCCTGGAGACACCAGCTGCGCGCGCTGGCCGAGGCGGGGTTCCGCGCGGTGGCGCCCAACCAGCGCGGCTACCCGGGCACGGACAGCCCCAGCGAGGTCGCGGACTACACCATGCTGCACCTGGTCGGCGACATGATCGGGCTGATCTCCGCGCTGGGCGAGCAGTCCGCCACGGTGATCGGGCACGACTGGGGCGCCCCGGTGGCCTGGCACACCGCGTTGCTGCGGCCGGACAAGGTGCGCGGCGTCGCCGGGCTGAGCGTGCCACCCAGCCGGCGGAGCGACACCCCGCCGCTGTCCGCGCTGCGCACCCGCTACGGCTCGGACTTCTACCAGCTCTACTTCCAGCAAGCGGGAGTCGAGGCGGACTTCGAGGCCGACCTGGACAAGACATTCCGCCGGCTGCTCTACGGCATTTCCGGGGACCATCCGGAGATCAACAAGCTGCAGGTCCCGGACGGCTCCAGCTTCCTCGACATCTGGTCGGACCCGGTGCGGCTGCCCGACTGGCTGACCGAGACCGACGTACAGACCTACGTCAGCACATTCGCCGACTCGGGCTTCACCGGTCCGCTCAACTGGTACCGCAACATAGACCGGAACTGGGCGCTCACCGCCCCCTGGCACGGCGCGCCGATCACCCCGCCGGCGATGGTCCTGGTGGGCAACCGTGACCCGGTGGTGGCCGCGTTCGACCTGGACCGGCTGGCTCGCTCGGTGCACCGATTCGTGCCGAACCTGCGCGGCTTCGAGGTGATTCCCGGCGCCGGGCACTGGATCCAGCAGGAACGTCCCGAGGTGGTCAACGCGACCCTGATCGACTTCGCGGCCGCCACAGCCCCGTGAGTCCTAGGGAGTGTCGTCCAGGCGGAAGCCGACCTTCAGGCCGACCTGGACGTACTTCACATCGCCGTCGTCGATCTGCCCCCGGATCTCGGTGACCTCGAACCAGTCGAGGTTCCGCAGCGTCTGGGAGGCGCGGCCGACGGCGTTGCGGATCGCCGCCTCGACGCCGTCCTGGCTGGTACCGACGATCTCGGTGACTCGATACGTGTGCTCCATGCCAGCGCACGCTAGCGGCGGGGTCAACCCGCCGCTGTCCGTGCGGGCGGTCAGGGGCGGTCCAGGAAGTCCAGGACGGCCTCGCGGGTGGCTTGTTGTTGCTCCAGCTGGGGCAGGTGGCCGGCGTCCGGGATGAGCACCGTCTCCGAGTGGCGCAGCAGCCCGGCGAACTCCTCGGCGTACACCGGCGAGACCAGGGCGTCCTTCTCCCCCCACAGCAGCAGGGTGGGTGCGGACACCCGGTGGATCCGGCCCCGCAGCCCCTTGTCCGGCAGCGGCCAGATGAAGTGCAGCACGCTGGCCATCCGCACGGCGGCCTCGAACAGCGCCTGGGGATCGTCGGCCGGCGGGGTGAGTAGCTCTGCCAGCGGGCTCTTCGGGTCGGCCAATATCAGCTCGGGCAGCCGCTCGGCCGGGACCCCGGCGATGTCCGGGATCGGCGCGTCGTCCCGCCACAGCCCGATCGGCGCGATCAGCGCCAGCCGGGAGATCCGCCGAGGGCTGTTCGCGGCCAGCTCGGCGCCCACCATGCCGCCGAACGAGTGGCCCACCACGGCCACCCGCTCCAGCCCCAGCTCGTCCAGAATCTCGTCGTAGAACAGCACCAGCTCCCAGATCCCAGGCAGCTGCTCGAGTGCCTCGGAGTCGGCGCCGCCCGGGTGTTCCACCGCGTACACGGTGTGCCCCTCGGCCAGCGCCTCCAGGAACGGGTCCCAGAGCAGCCCGCCGGCGCCGTGCAGGAACAGCACCGGCTCGCCCTGGCCGGCCACCAGGACCCTGGCCTGCACCCGCCCGGCCAGTGCCGGGATCAGCCGTTCGGTGACGTGCGGCGGCAGCGGAGTGCTCGGCGTCTGCTGAGTCGTCTCGGTCATGTCATCCCTCCTCAGGCCTGGCTCGCGGCGGGGCTGGACTTGGACCGGTCAGCTGCACCCTTCGGCCACCACTTGTGCTCCCAGCCCTCGTCGTCCCAGATGTGCCGGATCCTCGGGATGACCTCCTCGGCGAACAGCGTGATGTTCTTCTTGGTCAGCTCGTGCGGCATCGAGCCGATCTGCAGCAGCGCGTGCAGGTTGCCCACCCGCAGCGTCTTGGCCGCCTCGATCAGCTTGTCCGCCACGGTGGCCGGGCTGCCCGCGATGATGAAGCCCTCCTCGTTGAGGGTCTTCCAGTTCTTCTCCAGCGCGGCGGACGCGGCGATCGCCCCCGGCTGATTGGTCTTGATGGCGAACTCGGTGCTCTTACGGGTGCGGTAACCCGGCGCCTCGAAGAAGTACGGCGGGATGTGCAGGCACTTGTTGAAGAAGTACGAGCAGTGCTCCAGGTACTCCTTCTCCGCGCTCTCGTCGGTCTCCGAGACGCAGATCTGCTGGGCGAAGCCGGCCCGGAACGGGTTGCGGTCCACCCCGAGCTCGTCCATCCGGTTCCAGAACCCGTCCATCAGCTTCTTGCCGAACTTGGCGCCGAAGAAGCTCAGGTAGCTGTAGGTGTAGTCCCGGCGGGCGGCCAGATCCCAGGTCTCCACCGAGCCGCCGCCGGCCAGCCAGACCGGCGGGTGCGGCTTTTGCAGCGGCTGCGGCCACGGGTTCACGTAGCGCAGCTTGTTGAACTTGCCGTTGAAGGTGAACGGGCCGGGCTGGGTCCAGGCCTTGATGATCAGCTCCTCGGCCTCGCGGAACCGGGGCCGGGTCTCCGTCGGGGTCACCCCGTAGCAGAAGTTGACGTCCATCGAGGTACCCACCGGGAATCCGGCGGCCAACCGCCCGTTGGACAGCACGTCCAGCATGGCGAACTCCTCAGCCACCCGGGTGGCCGGAGCGTAGAGCGCCAGCGTGTTGCCCAGCACCATGATCGCGCTGTTGTTCGGGGTGCGCCGGGCCAGCGACGCGGCCATCAGGTTCGGCGAGGCCATGAACCCGTAGCCGTTCTGGTGGTGCTCGTTGACCCCGACCCCGTCGAAACCCAGCCGATCGGCCAGCTCCAACTCGTCCAGGTTCCACTGGTAGTACTGCGCGACCTTCTGTGGATCGCACAGTTCGGTGTTCGGCGGGGTGACCCAGATGCTCTCGTACTTGGACTCGAAGTCCGCCGGTAGGTCGCGGTACGGCATGAGGTGAAAGAAGATTGACTTCACTGTCAGTCCCCGTCTCCGGTTTGCCTCAGACCGATCGAGGCGGCCAGAACCGGACCCTCGACCGTTGACTGTTGTGATCCTTCCGAACCAAATTACGTCGAACGACCGTTCAAATAAAGTCCACTTTGGTGCACCCTCTGCCGGCCGTGGTGAACTCCATCCCGCCCCTCCCTACCGAGCCGAATCGGAGGCCCTGTGCCGACCATCGACCCGTCCGCCATCGCCGTCGCGCGCACCGGAGACACCCTGCGCATCACGCTGGACCGCCCGGCCAAGCTCAACGCGCTCCGTCCGGCGGACATCTCCGCGCTGCGGGCCGCCATGCAGCTGCCGGAGGACGTGCGCGCGGTGGTGTTCACCGGAGCCGGCGGCCGGGCCTTCACGGCGGGCATGCACGTGGACTCGTTCCAGGACCTGACCCCGGATTCGGCCAGGGCGTTCATCGCCGAGCTGCGCGAGATGTTGGCCGCCGTGCGCACCGCGCCGGTGGCCACCGTGTGCGCGGTGGACGGGTACTGCCTGGGCGCCGGCTTCGAGCTCGCGCTGGCCTGCGACCTGCGGCTGGCCACCACCCGCTCATCGTTCGGTCTGCCGGAGATCAAGGTGGGCATCCCGTCGGTGGTCGACGCCGCGCTGCTGCCGGAGTACGTCGGGCTGAGCCTGGCCAAGGAGATGATCCTCACCGGCGATCTCTACCCGGTGGCCCGATTCGCGGCCAGCGGGCTGTGCAACGCGGTGGTGGAGCCCGGCGAGCTGGACGCGGCGGTGACCGAGTGGTTGGGCCGGGTCGCCGGCCACACCCGCACCGCCACCGCGTCACAGAAGCGGCTGTTCGAGGTGTGGCAGAACACCGGGCTGGCCACCGGCACGGCGGTGAGCGTGCAGGAGTTCGCCTCGGTATTCGCCGCCGAAGAAACCGCCGCCCAACTAACCGCCTACCGCAACCGCCTCTAACCGCCACCCGCCGCGCCCCCACCCGCCGCCGCCGTCGCCGTCGCGTCGCCGCCGTCGTCGCGTCGCCCCCTTTTTCGCTCACACAGCTCTACCGGCTCGACACAGCGGCCCGGGCCGCTGTGTGGACTAGACGCGCGCTGTGTGACGCCTTACGGCAGGCTGTAATGGAAACGATAACCATTGTTGGCTAGGCTTCGGCGTTATGAGTGGCTACACGCTCGTGCTGTGCCAGGCCGAAGGCTGCACCCGCGCCGGCCGCGGCGACCGACAGGGCGCGCACCACGCCGACAGGGCCCGGTCGGCCGACGCGAGGCCAGACCCGCCGGGCGCACACCGCGCCGACCGGACCCGGTCGGCCGACGCACGGCCAAACCCGCCGGGGGCACCCCCCGCGCCCGGCCCGCCCGACCCACGACCCAAGCCACCCGGGCCCGACGCACCCAGCGCCGACACACCCGGCCTCGACACACCCAGGCCGAGGACTCAACCTGACTCGACCCGCGCCCGGGGCCCTGTGGAGCAGGCACTCTCCGAGGCCACCCGGCACTCCGAGCACGGAATTCTGGTGGTCACCGGTTGCCTGTTGGGCCAGCTGCTCTGCCGGACGTGCGGCCCGTCCGCGCCGGCGGCCGCCGGACGGGTCGCGGTGGTGCAGCCCTGCCACGCCTCCCGGCAGCCGTCCGGGCCGGCCGTGCTGGTCGGCCCGATCCGGGACACCGACGACGCCACCGAGCTGTGCCACTGGCTACGGGGCGGCACGCTCACCTCCGACCGGCTGCCGGAGCGGCTCCGTGAGTACGCCCGCACCCTGCGCCGCGCCTCCGCCAACTGACCTGTGAGTGGCAATGGTCGCCAGAGCGACCATTGCCACTCACGTCTCCAACCGACCCGAGGGAAAAGCGCCGAATCTGCCTCGGTTGACCACCCGGCGCTGGCAGCATGTCCGCCGTGGCCTCCCCCACCGACACCACCGGCAACTCGAGCGCCGACGACATCGTCGGCGGCTCGACCCCTGGCACCGGCACCGGCACCGGAGGCGCGGGCACCTCGAGCGGTGAAACGGAACACTCGCCCCGGCGGCTGGGTCGCCTCCGGATCACTTCCCTGCAGGTGTTCTGCGCGGTGCTGGCGGCCGCGCTGCTGCTGCAGCGGCCATTGGCCGAGTCGCTGGACACGTCGGCTGTGCGCATCGCGGCCACCGTGTTCGTCGCGGTCTGCGTACAGGCACTGCCGTTCCTGGTGCTCGGCGTACTGCTCTCCGGGCTGATCGCCGCCTTCGTCTCGCCGGCCGCGCTGGGCCGGCTGCTGCCTCGGCGAACGGCGCTGGCCGTGCCGGTGGCCGGGCTGGCCGGCGCGGTACTGCCCGGCTGCGAATGCGCGTCGGTGCCGGTGGCCCGGCGGCTGATCAGCCAGGGGTTGCCGGACGCCGCCGCGCTGACCTTCCTGCTCGCCGCGCCGGCGATCAACCCGGTGGTGCTGGTGGCCACGGCGGTGGCGTTTCCCGGCGAGCCGGGCATGGTGGTCGCGCGGTTCGCCGGCTCGCTGGGCACGGCGGTGGTGATGGGCTGGCTGTGGAGCCGTTTCGGCCGTGCGGAGTGGATCGCGGAGCGGGTCCGGCGGCGGGTGCATCCCGGGTCCGGCGGCGCCCGGTGGTGGGTATTCCTGGAGACCGCGCGGCATGACCTGGTCGCGGCGGGAGGATTCCTGGTGCTCGGCGGGCTCACCTCGGCGGTGCTCAACGTGGCGGTGCCGGCCAGCTGGTTGGCTGGGCTGGCCGGCCAGCTCGTGCTCAGCATCGTGCTGATGGCGCTGCTCGCCGTGGTGCTGGCGCTGTGCAGCGAGGCGGATGCCTTCGTGGCGGCCTCGCTGGGCGCGCTGCCGCTGCTGCCCCGGCTGGTGTTCCTGGTGGTCGGGCCGGCCGTGGACGTCAAGTTGTTCGCACTGCAGTCCGGCACCTTCGGGCGGGCGTTCGCGATGCGCTTCGCGCCGACGACGCTGCTGGTGGCCACGCTGTGTGGGACGGCGGCGGGCCTGCTGGCGCTGGGCGGTGTGCGGTGAAGCGGGACACCCAGAACGTGCTGCTGGTGTTGCTCGGCGGCGCGCTGATGAAGATCGCTTCCACGGACCTTTACCTGCGCTACGTCAAGCCGGGCAACCAGTGGTATCTGCTCATCGCCGGGGCAGTCATCCTGGTGCTGGCCGGCACCGCACTGCTGCGGGATGCCTGGCTGGCCCGGGCCGCCGACCCCAGACGCCGGGGTGCCGGTCCCGGCCTTGCCGGCGTGACGCACGACCACCACGAGCCACACAGCCCGTGGCTGCTCCTGCTGCCGGTGCTGGCCATTTTCCTGGTGGCCCCGCCGGCGCTGGGCGTGGACTCGGTGCAGCGCTCGGCGGCCGGCAACTCGGTGAGCGGGGCCGCCGACCCCGACGACGGCCGGTTCATGCCGCTGCCCGCCGGCCCGGCGCCCGAGCTGCGGCTGTCGGACTTCGTGGCCCGCGCCGTCTGGGACGGGTCCGGTGGCTCGGGCGGCCTGGCCGGTCGGGACGTGACGCTCATCGGCTTCGTGGTGCACCGGGCCGGCTCGGCGGAGCTGGCCCGCCTGGTGATCACCTGCTGCGCGGCGGACGCCCGGCCGATGACGGCCCGGCTGACCGGCGCCCCGGACGTCCCGAGCGGAACCTGGCTGCGGGTGCGCGCCCGACTGCTGCCGGGCAGCGCCACCCTCGCGGACGGGTACATCCCCAGCGTGCGGGTGCTCGACGCCGAACCAGTTCCGGAGCCGGCCGAGGCCTACGAGTACTGACCGGGTGCGGGGTCGCCTCAGTGTGCGGAAAGCCCCGGCTCGGTGTGCCGCGAGCCCTGGCTCGCCGGCAGTTTGGCCACTCGCCCTGGCGGAATCCCCGACTCGCCCTGGCGGAATCCCCGACTCGCGCTGTGCTGAGAGCGCCGACTCAGTGTGCTGAGAGCGCCGGCTCACGGGCAGTGGGGACCGGAGGGAGGGGAGGCGGGGGTGGGTTAGTGGTGGCGGCGGGTGTGGGCCAGGAGTTGGGCGGCGGTGCGGGTGTTGATCACACGGTCGGGCGGGACGTCGCAGTCGGCGGCGCGGGCGCAGCCGTAGGGCAGCCAGTCCAGCTGGCCGGGGGCGTGCGCGTCGGTGTCCAGGGAGAAGTGGCAGCCGGCGGCGACGGCGGCGCGGAGCAGACGTTTCGGCGGGTCCAGGCGCTCGGGCCGGGAGTTGACCTCCACCGCCACGCCGTACTCGACGCAGGCCTCGAACACCGCGTCGGCGTCGAACTCCGACTCCGGGCGTTTGCGGTTGCCGGTGACCATCCGCCCGGTGCAGTGCCCGAGCACGTCCACGTGCGGATTGGCCACCGCGGTGAGCATCCGCTCGGTCATTTCCGCCGCCGGCATCCGCAGCTTGGAGTGCACCGAGGCGACGACAAGGTCCAGCGAGGCGAGCAGCTCTTCGGACTGGTCCAGCGCGCCGTCGTCCAGAATGTCCACCTCGATCCCGGTCAGGATGGTGAAAGGCGCCAACCGGGTGTTGATCTCGGCGACCACCTCCAACTGCCGGCGCAGCCGCTCGGCGGACAGGCCGTTGGCCACAGTCAGCCGGGGTGAGTGGTCGGTCAGCACCAGATACTCGTGGCCCAGGTCGCGGGCGGTCAACGCCATCTCCTCGATCGGCGAGCCGCCGTCGGACCAGTCGGAGTGGGTGTGGCAGTCCCCGCGCAGCGCCGCCCGCAGCGCGGCCCCTGCCCCGTCCAGCGACGGGATGGCGGGCACCGAGGACTCGGTCACTCCCGAGACAGCCTCCGCCTCCAGCTCGCGCAGGTAGGCCGGTTCCTCGCCGGCCAGCGACTGCAGCACGCACCCCGCGGTGGTGTCGCCGACGCCCTTGAGCTTGGTCAGCCCGCGCCCCTTGGCCAGCACGTCCAGGTCGTCGCGGCCGGCGAGCATGTTGGCCGCGGTGCGGAACGCGCGGACCCGGTAGGTCGACGAGTGCGCCCGCTCCAGCAGGAACGCAATCCGCCGGAGGTCCGCCACAGGGTCCCGGGTGGCCGCCATCAGCTACGGTCCGCTCGCCGGTGGGGCGGCACTGACGATCGAGGTGAGCAGCCCGGGGAAGCGGTGTCGCCAAGGTCCCGCACGACAGCCATCCTAATTCCAGTTCCTATTCCGACCAGCGTCGTAAGCGGCCTGCTGGCGCTGACATGGTGGTGTTCACCGGCATCTACCTGCCGTACACGTACCTGAGCGCGGTCTACGCGCCGGCCACCGGCGGGCACGGCGGTGGGCGCTCTGGCTGTCCGGCCGTCGCCAGACAGCGTGGCTGCCCGGGCCGAAGCCGGGGATAGCGCCCCAAGCCGGCGGTAGGGACCGGCCTCGGCGGTGAGGGCCCGCCGCCGACGGTCGGGCCTGGCTCAGGCCACGGTGCGCGGGGCCACCCAGTCGTCATCGCTGGGGTAGGTGTCGGCGGGCGTCCCGGCCAGCCACCGCACATCGTGGCCGCCGCCGCCCATCCGCAGCGAGACGATCTGGTCAGCCAGGTAGCGCGCGTCGGTGGCCACCCCGCAGAACCGACCGGACCCCCAGGTGTGCTGCCAGGGCAGCCCGAGGAAGTACAGGCCCGGGCAGCTGGTCACCCCGCGCATATGCGTCGGGTAACCCCGCCCGTCGAACACCGGCACGTCGATCCAGCGGTGATCCCGGCCGAACCCGGTACTCCACACCACCGAGGTGATCCCGGAGCCGGCCAGGCCCAGCTCGGTCGACTCCTCGTCGGGTTGCCATACCGGCTGGTACCGGGCTTCCGTCGGGGCGTCGACGCCCGCCTTGGTCAGATAGGCGTCGATCGAGTCCTTGATCCCCTCGGAGACCGCGTCCGCCGCGTCCAGGTTCTTCGCCAGGTCCGTCTCGAAGCGAAGCCGGGGACCCTGCACGTCCAGCAGCCGGCCGTACAGCCGCATGCCCTCCACGGCGAACTGGCGCAGGTCGATGTCGTGTCCACCGTCACGGCCGGTTACGTAATGGTTGGCCCGGAAGCGCACCGAGTCCGCGTCGGCGAAGTCGCTGATGCTCTTGGCGTAGTACCCCATGTCCTCCAACCAGGCCACCACGTCCCGGCCCCGGTAGGTGCGGGCCACCCGGGGCGCGCTGCCTACCGACAGGTGCACCCGCCGACCGGCCAGGTGCAGGTCTTCGGCGATTTGGCAGCCGGACTGCCCGGTGCCGACCACCAGCACCTCGCCCGGCGGCAACTGCTCGGGAGTGCGGTACTCCGAGGAATGCACCTGCACCACCTCGTCAGGCAGCCGATCGGCCAGCCTCGGGCGCAGCGGCACCTGATACGGCCCGGTGGCCAGCACCACCTGGTCCGCGGTGAGCCGCCCCTGGGTGGTCTCGATGCTGAAGCCGGAGGCTTCCTGGCGCAGCCGGGTCGCCGCCACCCCCTCGGCCAGCGGTGGCTCGAAGGACCTCGCGTAGGCGCGCAGGTAGGCCACGATCTGGTCGCGCAGCATGAACCCGTCGGGGTCGTTGCCCTGGTAGCCGAACCCGGGCAGCTGGCACTGCCAGTTGGGCGTGACCAGGCAGAAGGTGTCCCATCGCCGGTTCGCCCACTCGTGCCCGACCTGCTCCTTCTCCAGCACCAGGTGATCGATCCCCCGGTTCATCAGGCAGTAGCTCATGGACAGGCCAGCCTGGCCCCCACCCACCACCACCACGGAGCGATGCAGGCCATCCAGACTGTGTCCACTCGACATGAGTCAAGCTCACCGAACGGCTGTTTCCGGATGATGTCATCCGGACTATAGGTACGTAACGACTCAGCGTGCCGCGTCCAGCACGGTGGCCGACTTCCAGCCGCCCACGAGCTCCGCCGCGCGAGCTGCCCGCCGGTCCGGCCTCGTTGCGGAAATGAGGCGCAGGAATTCGCTGCCGATGACCACACCAGCCACATGGGGCGCAAGCGCATTGATTTCGCGCTTATATCTAATGCCGAATCCGACAAGGAACGGCTTTTTCGCATCGGCCGCGAGGTGCCCGGCGAGGTCTGCCGCCGAGTCAGCATCGAGCGTCTCGCCGGTTCGCCCGGCCAGGTTCCGATAGGTCAGACCTGACGACAAATCCTCCAGTCGCTTCCTTTCGCCTGAGCCCACCGTCGGGCGTATCAACGGAATTGCGTGCAGGCCGGCGGCGGCCACCCGCGTGAGATCCACGTCGCTCGGTTGGGTCAGCACCATTCCATCCACGCCGGCCCGAGTCGACTCATGCAGGAGTTGCGGCCAGCCGATATCGGAAATCGTTTCCCGATAGATCAGCAGAATCAGCGGGGTGTTCGGGAGCGTGCGTCGCAGCTCGCCGAGCCGGGTCCACACCTCGACCAGATCGGCGACTCGGGCGCGGTCGAACGAGGCGGCTACCTCGGCGCCCCTTGGCCGGGTGCTCGGCGTGGGGATGCCCAGCTCGAGGACATCGGCGCCGGCCCGTGCGATCACCGGGGCGAGGTCCGGTGGCCCCGCGGTGACTGGATCGGCCACGGTCAGGTACACCGTGAGCAGCCGATCTCGAACCAGCCGATCGTTCCGCAGCCGCCGACCCAGCCGGTCTACCGGGAGCATTCGGCGAGGCCGCGCAGCGAGCGCAGCCAACCCACCGGATCGGCGCTGCGCGCGACGGCGGTGCCGATGAGTACGCCGTCCGCCCCGGCCTGCGCCGCCCGCGCGACATCCGCGGAGGTCAGCATGCTGCTCTCGGAGATCACCAGCACTCCGCCGGGCACCAGCGGGATCAGCGACTCGCTCTCGCTGACCGTGCCAGCGTCCAGCTCGAGTGCGGTGATGTCCCGGTTGTTCAGCCCGATCACCGTGGCGCCCAGCTCGACCGCCCGAAGCAACTGCTCCTTGCCGTGCGCTCCGACGACCACCTCGAGGCCGATCTGCTCGGCCCGCGACCGCAGCGCCGCGAACAGCTCCGGATCGGGAACAGTGCCCAGCGACAGCTGCACGGCGTCGAACCCGGCCTCCCGCGACTCGTCCATCTGGTCCACGGAGCGGAAGAACTCCTTGCGCATCAGCGGCACGTCGCAGTGTCGCCGAACCCGACGGGCCAACTCGATGCTGCCGCCGAAGTGGGTGGGATCCGTGGGCATCGACATCGCGTCCACACCGGCCTCACCGAGCGACCGCACGTATGACTCAAGTCGATCCTCCGGAATTAGCTCACCGTCTCGGGGGGACCTCCTTTTGATGTCAACGAGTAAAGCCGGATAGTTATAACGTCTCGCGGTCGCGAGAGTCTCATACAAGCTTCGGGTTGACACAATCCCCCCAGGACGGCCATCCTCGCGAATCCACAGCAAACACATACGCGAGGTAGAGTGCCCACTCCGATCCCACACTGATCGAATTCACGCGGGCCTGTTCGAACGGTGCTGGCCCCAGATTACGTTCGAATTAGTTGTGGCGACAAGGGATCCAAAACTTCGATCTTGCATTCTTAGCGACGACAATCCAATCGGCCCATTACCCGGTCGCGGTGCGCAACCATCTGCGCCAACCGGGTACGGGCCAACCGGGTACAGGCCAACCGGGCGCGGACCGGGGCACGCTCAGCCGAGCACGCACTGGGTCGCGCTCAGCCGAGCACCTTGCCGGGGTTGAGCAGGTCCGCCGGATCCCACGCCGCCTTGATGGCCCGCTGCAGCCGGACCGCCGCCGGACCCAGCTCGCGGCGCATGCCGCGACGTTTGAGCAGACCTACCCCGTGCTCCCCGGTCACCGTGCCACCCAGGTCGATCGCGGTGTCCACGATCTCCTCGAAGGCGGCCTGGGAGCGCGCCCTGGCCGCCTCGTCGTGCCGCGGCGTGATCATCATCGGGTGCAGGTTGCCATCCCCGGCGTGCGCGACGTTGGCGATCAGCACCTGGTGGCGGGCGCTGATCTGTTCGATCCGCTCGAGCATGGTGGCCAGCTTGGCGCGCGGCAGGCAGACGTCCTCGGTGAGCACCGCGTCGCCGCGCTGCTCCAGCGCCGGGTAGGCCAACCGGCGCGCGTCGAACAGCGCCTCCGCCTCGGCCGGGTCGGTGGAGGCGATCGCGTCCCGGGCACCGGCCCGCTGAAACTCCGCCAGGATGGCCGCCGCCTCGTCCTCACCGGCCTGCCCGACCAGGTCGGACTGGGCGAGCAGCAGCGCGGCCGCGTCGAGCGGCAGCGCCATGCGCTTCCACTCCTCCACCGCGCGCAGGCAGTGCCGGTCGACCAGCTCGAAGATGGCCGGCTGCAACCCGGCCGCGGTCACCGAGGCGACGGCCTCCCCGACCGCCTCCAGGGTGTCGAAGAAACCCACCACGGTGCGCGCCGGCGCGGTGCGCAGCGGGCGGAGCTTGAGGGTGGCCTCGGTGATCACCGCCAGGGTGCCCTCCGAGCCGACCAGCAGGCTCACCATGTCGTAGCCGGCCACCCCCTTGGCGGTGCGCCGACCCAGCCGGACGATCTCGCCGTCCGCCGTGACTACCTCGAGGGCCAGCACGTAATCCCTGGTCACCCCATACTTCACACAGCACAGTCCGCCGGCGTTGGTGGACACGTTGCCGCCGATCGTGGACCACGGCGCACTGGCCGGGTCGGGCGGGTACCACAGGCCGTGCTCGGCCACAGTCGCCCGCAGCACGTCGTTCACCACCCCGGGCTGGACCACGGCCAGCCGCTCGCCGCGGTCGATCTCCAGGATCTCCCGCATCGCCTCCAGGCTGAGCAGCACGCAGCCGTCCACCGCGTTCGCCCCGCCGGAAAGGCCGGTGCCCGCGCCGCGCGGCACCACCGGCACCCGCAGCTGGGCGCACGCCCGCACCACCGAGGCGACCTCCTCGGTGTTCCTGGGCCGCGCCACGGCGGCCGGCTGGCCGTAGGGCGCCCACTCCGCCTCGTCGTGGCTGTAGCCGGAGGTCAGCGCCGGGTCGGTGAGGATGCGGTCGGCGGGCAGCACCGCGCGCAACGCGGCCACGATCGGCGGTTCGGGGTACGACATTCGTCCATCCTCGCCGAGCGCGCCCCCGCCGTCGATGCTTCGCTAGCGCAACGACGGTTCAGGACAATCCAGGATCTCGTGGTCGGCCGGGTCGGCCTGCCGGGTGCGCCGGCGGAACCGGAAGGTGAAGTCGGGCCACAAGGTCCGGTTGACGCCGTGCTCATCCAGGTACCAGCTGCGGCACCCGCCGCGCTGCCACACCCCGGTGGCCAACTGCTCACGCAGCTCGGCGTTGTATTCCGCCTGCCGCTCCGGACGGGTGTCCAGCACGCGCGCCCCGTTGCGATCCAGTAGCCGCAGGCAGTCCAGCACGTAGCCGACCTGAGACTCGATCATGTAGACCATCGAGCTGTGGCTGAGCCCGGTGTTCGGCCCGACCAGCAGGAACAGGTTGGGGAACCCGGCCACCGTGGTGCCGAGGAACGCCTCAGAGCCGTCCCGCCAGGCGTCGGCCAGCTTGACTCCATCCCGGCCGACGATGGCCAGCTGGGCGAACGCGTCGGCCACCCGGAAGCCGGTGCCGAAGATGATCGTGTCCGCCTCGTGCTCGACCCCGTCGGCGGTGACCACGCCGCGCTCGGTAACCCGCTCAATGCCGTCGCTGACCACTTGCACGTTGTCCCTGGCCAGCGCCGGGTAGTAGTCGTTGGAGATGAGCACCCGCTTGCAGCCCAAGGTGTAGTCCGGGGTGACCGCGTCGCGCAGCTCGGGGTCGGCGATGGCGCGCCGGATGTGCGCCTTGGCCAGCAGCTCCAACCCGGCCATCACCCTCGGGTGCCGGAAGCCGAACACCCGCCCCTCCAGCCGGGTGTAGATGGCGCCCCGGTAGGCCCGCTGCAGCGCGGGGAAGGCGCGGAATGCCCAGCGCTCCACAGCGCTGATCGGGCGGTCGAACTTGGGCAGGATCCACGGCGGGGTGCGCTGAAACAGGGTCAGCTCCGCCGCCTGCTCGGACACCGGCGGCACGAACTGGATCGAGCTGGCTCCGGTGCCGATCACCGCCACCTTCCGGCCGGTCAGGTCGTGCTGGTGGTCCCAGTTGGCCGAGTGGAACACCCGCCCGGCGAACCGCTCCAGCCCATCGATCTCCGGGATGGACGGCTCGTGCAGCGCACCGGTGCCCCAGACCACGAAGCGACAGTCGATGGACTCGCCACCGGCGGTGTGCACGGTCCAGCCGCCGGCCTCGGCATCGAATTCGGCGCCGGTCACGGTGACCCCGTAGCGGATCCGGTTGCGCAGCCGGTAGCGGTCCGCCAGGCCCTCCAGGTAGGCCCGGATCTCGCCCTGCTGGGCGAACATCCGGCTCCAGTCCGGGTTCGGCGCGAAGGAGAACGAGTACAGGTGCGACTGCACATCGCAGGCGCAACCCGGGTATGTGTTGTCCCGCCAGGTGCCGCCCAGCGTGTCCGCCTTCTCCAGCACCAGGAAGTCGTCCCGGCCCTGCTCCGCCAGCTGGATGGCCATGCCCAGCCCGGCGAACCCGCTCCCGATGATGACCACCGATGTGCGCATGCTCAGCTCCCTTGCCGGATTGCCTACCATCAGTAACCTACCGTCAGTAAGCTACCATGGGTAAGTTACTTGCGGTAGGCTGATGTGATGCAGGTAAACAAGCCGGTCCGGCGTCGGGTCAGCCGACCGGAGCGGGAGCGCCAGATCCTGGATGCGGCCAGCGCGGTCTTCGCCGAGCGGGGCTACCAGGCGGCCTCGATGGACATGGTGGCCGAGCGGGTCGGGGTGACCAAGCCGGTGCTCTACGACCACTTCGGCTCGAAGGAAGGCCTGCTACTGGCCTGCATCGCCCGGGCGCGCGCCGAGCTGCTCGAGGTGACCACCCAGGCCGCTACCGGCGCGGCGGATCCCGAGGGCATGCTGCGCAACGGGTTTCGCGCGTTCTTCGACTTCCTCGACTCGCGGGGCGCGGCGTCCACCCTGCTCTACGAGGAGGCCGCCACGCCGGTGGGGGCGGCGGCCGAGGCGCTGGAGGGCATCCGCAACCAGCAGACCGGGTTCATCGCCGGGCTGCTCGCCGCGCAGGCCCCGGAGGCGGACGCCCGGCGGTTGGAGGCCTACGCGCAGGTGATCGTGGGTGCCAGCGAGCGGCTGGCGCTCTGGCGCGCCCGGCGCGGGGACGTCAGCGCCGAGCAAGCCACCGAGTTCCTGATGGACCTGGTCTGGTCCGGCCTGGCCACCGCCGCACCCAGCAAAGTTCAAGCCCTGTGAGTGGTATTGGTCGCTAGAGCGACCAATACCACTCACGGCCTCTGAGCTGGGACGATGGGCCGGCTAGTCGGGCTGAGTCCGTGGTTTTCCCGTCCCTGCCCACGCGGCCGTGGGGTCCAGGGCGTCCCGGCGCAGTACCGCGAGCAGCTCCTCGTACGGGCCGACCAGATACGCGTCGTCCCCGGCGCTGAACCGGCTGTCGCTGCGTGGCGGGTGCTCCACCTCGCTCGTCCCGCCGGCGCCGGTGGCCCGGGAAATCGCCACCACCCGGGTGCGCGCGGACAGCTCCCCCATCGCCAGCCCGTCCAGACCGCTGCCCGCCACCACGGTGATCTTGCCGATCACGAACGGGATCCGCCCCACATAGAAGGTGCCCAGGACCCGCAGCCCGAGCGCGGCGCCGACGAACCATGGCGCGGCGAGCGCGGCGGTGGAGCGGACGAACTCGAAGCCGAAGGCATCCCCGATCACGTCGGCGAGCTCCCGGTCGAATACCCGCAACACCACTGGCACGTCCGCCCAGCGCGGCCCGAGCAGGCTGCGCACCGCCAGCCCGGTCTCAATGTTGACCATGTCGTTGCTGGTCAGCACCGCGACAGCGGCGGCCGAGGGCACATTGACCGTATTCAGCAGCGCGGCGTCGGTGCCGTCCCCGGCCACCACCGACACGCCGAGCGCCCGGGCCCTGGGCAGGTACCGGTTGGCCTCGTCGCGCTCTACCACCACCACCCGACGCCCCGCCGCGTGCAGCCCCTCCACCACCCGCACCCCGATCGCGCCGAGCCCGACCACCACGACGTGCCCCTTCATCGAGCCGGCCCGGCGCTGGCCGAACGACCGCTCGATCCGACGGCTCACCAGCAGCTCGGTGAGCAGCGCGAACCAGATAGCCGCCAGCAGCACGCCGAGCAGCATCAGGACGATCGCGAAGACCCGCAGCCACGGGGCCTGGTCGGCAAACGAGAAGTCGCCATAGCCGATGGTGCCGATCGTCTCCACGGTGAAGTACGCGGCGTCCAGGACCGTCATCGGTCCGCCGTCGGGCTTTCGGTAGGCAAGGCGGAGTACCACCACGGACACCACGAACAGCGCGAGCAGTACCAGCAGCGTGCCGCGCAGCGGCCGGTCGGCCTCGCCGACCAGGGAGCGGGTCAGCGCGATCAACCCAGGACGGCCGCCGGTTGCCTCCAGCGCCACCGCACGGGCCGCGCCGGCGCCGCGCGCTCCCGCCATGTGCCGGCCCGGTTCCTCGGCGCCCGCCAGCGGCTCGCCGGCGTGCGCGGCGAGCTGCTCGGGGGTGCCGATCACCGTGACCCGGTCACCGGCGCGCACCCGGTAATCCCGGCCGGGGCAGATCTCCGTCGCCGTGCCGGCTGCCTGGCCATCGACCCGGCCATCCACCTGGCCATCGACCGCGACCGGGGCTAGCGGACCGTAGAGCTCGCGCAGCGTGCCGTCCCGGTGCGCGTGCAGCTGGGTGGCGATGAAGTCATGGCCGGCCAGGACGATCCGGTGCGGCCGGGCGCCTAGGCAGGCCTCCACCACCGAGGGCGCGGCGAGTGCGGCGACGTCGAGCACACTGCGTTCCCCAGTCACCTCGGCCAGGGCGTGGGCCACCGCCGGATTGCTCATCTGGACCACCAGGCGCACGTCTGGGCGCAGCTGCCGGGCCAGCAACGCGATCTGGATGGCGACCAGCTCCTCGCCCGGCACGCAGACCACGGCGGCGGCGCCGGCAATTCCGGCCGCCACCAACGCCTCCTTCGGCCGGCCGAGCACGATGGGCACCCCCCAGTTCCGCAGCAGGCGCTCGGTGACCGGGTCGCCATCTCCGGCGTCGGCCACCGCGACGACCGCCGCCCCGGCGGCGTGCAGCTGCTCGATGGTGCGCAGCCCGACCCCGCCGATCCCACACACCAGCACGTGGCCGCTCCGCCGCTGTTCCGGTGACACGGCGGCAGTGTCACGGGCGCGCATCACAGCTCGATAACGCCGGCGTGACGTCCCCCGTCCCTCGGCTGCCGGTAGGGGTCGGGATGGGCGTCCTCGGCGTGAGCGCGACCTGCGAGAATGGCCCGGATGTCCGGCTCCGATCACTCCCCAGCACGCAGCGCGCACCGCACCCTGCGGGTGCTGCGCACCGAACGGATCACCCCGAAGATGGCCAGGGTCACCCTCGGCGGGGATGAGCTCACCGGTTTCCCCGGGTACGGCCCGGATCAGCGGATCAAGCTGTTCTTCCCGATGCCCGGCCAGCGCCGCCCGGCCATGCCCAGGGCGTCCTCCGGCGGACCGGTCTGGCCGCCCGGGGAGCCCCGACCGGTGATCCGCAGCTACACCGTGCGCCGGTTCGACCCGGCCGCCGGCGAGCTGGACGTGGACTTCGTATTGCACGGCGCGCACGGCCCGGCCGCCGCGTGGGCGGCCGCCGCCGAGCCCGGCGACTGGGTCGGCGTGTCCGACCCGGGCGGGCGGTACCAGCCCGACCCCAGCGCGGGCGCACACCTGGTGATCGGCGACGAATCGGCGTTGCCGGCCATCGCCACGGTGCTCGAGGCACTCGCCGCCCCAGCTCCGGAGGGCGCCCCGGCCGGCACTCCGATCGACGTGTTCGTGGAGGTCGCGGACGCCGCCGAGGAGCAGCCGCTGCCCGCCGGGCCGACCACCCGGCTGCACTGGCTGCACCGGGGTGACCGGCCGCCGGGTCAGCCGCTGGTGGAGGCGGTCACCTCGGCCCCTCCGCCGGCCGACGTGCAGCCCGCGCACTGTCAGGCCTGGCTGTCCGCCGAAGCCGCCGCGGTCCGGGACATCCGCGCGCACCTGCTCGACGAGCGTGGCTTCAGCCGCCGCATGGTCTACGCCACCGGCTACTGGCGCGCCCGCTAACCCCCTGTGAGTGGCAATGGTCGCTATAGCGACCATTGCCACTCACGGCCTTTGACCTGCTGAGAGAGGCGTCAGGTCGCACAGGGGGTGCACAGCTTCGGCACACGGGTGCGACAGCGGCACCGGCCAGGTTAAACGCCATGAGCGCCTCATTGCCCCTGCCGACGCCGCTGACCATCGCCCGGCCCGCGCCGGCCGCGATCGACCGCCAGCGCCTGGGTTGGGGTGTCACTCCGCCACGGCCGCTGAGCGCCGCGTTGGTCCGCCAACTGGTGCGCTTCGCGCTGATCGGGGTGATCAGCACGGGCGTTCAGCTCGGGCTGTTCCTGCTACTGCGTGACGAGGTGGGCGTGCTCACCGCCAACCTGGCCTCCATGGTGATGAGCACGGTGGCGAACACCGAGGCGAACCGGCGGATCACCTTCGGCATCCGGGGCCGGGCCGGCGCCGGTCGGCACCAGCTGCTCGCGCTCGTGGTGTTCGGGCTCAGCCTGGCGCTGAGCACCGGGGCGTTGGGGCTGCTCGAGCTGGTCGCCCCGGCGGCCGGCTGGAGCGCCGAGCTGATCATCCTGCTGTCGACCAACGCGCTGGGCGCGGTGGCCCGATTCGCGCTGCTGCGCGGCTGGGTGTTCGGGCCTCGGCTCCCGGCGTGACCGCGACCCTCCAGGGCACTGCCCAGCTCACACAGCTCGTGCCCCGTTCCAGGTCAAACCATGATCGGACCGGTCTGGAGTGCAGCTCGTGCACGCCGGGCGGGTCGTGCACGCCAGGCGGGTCGTGCGCACCAGGCAGGGCCGCCGGCCGCGGGAACGGTGCGGGATGACGGCGACTCTCGATCGGGCGGTGCCGACCGGCTCCACGCCCGCCCCGGCGCCCCGGACCCCGGCGGAGCGATTCGGGTTGACCGGGCTACTCGGCACCACCGCAATGCTCAACCTGTGGGGACTGGCGGCCTCGGGGTGGGCGAACAGCTTCTACGCCGCCGCCGTGTGGGCCGGCACCCGGAGCTGGAAGGCGTTGCTGTTCGGCGCGTTCGACCCGGCCGGGTTCATCACCGTGGACAAGCCGCCCGCCTCAATGTGGGTGATGGGCCTGTCCGCGCGGATCTTCGGGTTCTCCAGCTGGAGCATGCTGGTCCCGCAGGCGCTGATGGGCGTGGCTTCGGTGGCGCTGCTCTACGCATCGGTGCGCCGGGTGGCCGGGCCGGTCGCCGGGCTGCTCGCCGGCGCGGTGCTGGCGCTCACCCCGGTAGCGGTGCTGATGTTCCGGTTCAACAATCCGGACGCGCTGTTGGTACTGCTGCTGGTACTCGCCGCCTACTGCACCACCCGCGCGGTGGAGCGAGCCAGCACCCGCTGGCTGGTGCTCACCGGCGTGGCCGTCGGCTTCGGCTTCCTGGCCAAGATGGGCGCGGCCCTGGTCGTCGTGCCGGCGCTGGCGCTGGCCTACCTGGTCGCGGCGCCCACCGGGCTGGGCCGGCGGATCCGGCAGTTACTGGCCGCGGGGGTCGCGCTGGTGCTCAGCGCGGGCTGGTACCTGGCGTTGGTGGCTCTCTGGCCGGCCAGCCAGCGGCCGTACATCGGCGGCTCGCGGACCAACAGCCTGGTGGAGTTGGCGCTCGGCTACAACGGGCTGAGTCGGCTGCTGGGTCGGTCCGGGGACGGCCAGACAGGGCACGGCGGCGGCTTCGGCCGGGGCGGCTTGGGTTTCGGCGGCGGCGGTTTCGGCGGCGAAGCCGGGCTGTCCCGGCTGTTCGGCGAGTCGGTGGGCGGTCAGGGCAGCTGGCTGCTGCCGGCGGCGGTGGCGTTGCTGGTCATCGGGCTGTGGCTGACCCGACGGGCGCCGCGCACCGACCGGACCCGGGCGGCACTGCTGCTCTGGGGCGGCTGGCTGCTGGTCACCGCCGCGCTGTTCAGCTTCATGGCCGGCATCTTCCATCCCTACTACACCGTCGCGCTGGCGCCGGCGATCGCGGCAGTGCTCGCGATCGGTGGGCGTGAGCTGTTTGCCCGGCGGGACAGCTGGCCGTACCGGGCGATCATGGCCGTGCTGCTGGCCGGCACCGGCGCACTGGCCTTGGCGCTGCTGGATCGGACCCCCGAGTGGGCACCCGCGCTGCACTGGTCGGTGCTGGCGCTCACCGCGATCGCCGTGGTGGCGGTGCTGACGTCCGGCGGCGGGCGACACCGGGTCGTCTCGATCGCGGCCGTCGCAGTGCTCGCCGGTCTGCTCGCGCCGGCCGGGTATGCGGTGCGTACCGCGCTGACCCCGCACACCGGCTCAACTCCCTCCGCCGGCCCGACCACCGCGGCCGGGTTCGCCGACGCGGCCGACCGGCGAGGCCGAGGTACCGGCATGGCGGCCCAGGGGTTCGGCGGCCGGGAGCAAGCCATCCCGCTCGACCCGGCGCAGGCGGCCGTCCTGCGTGCGGCGGGCACCACCTGGTCGGCGGCCACCATCGGCGCGCGCGGCGCTTCCTCGGTGGAGCTGAGCAGCCAGACCGCCGTGATGGCGATCGGCGGGTTCATCGGCAGCGACCCCGCGCCGACCCTGGCCCAGTTCCAGGCGGACGTGGCCGCCGGCCGGATCCACTACTTCATCCCGGAACAGCCCCGCGGCGGGCCGGGCGGTCAGCCCGGCGGTGGCCAGCCCGGCCGTGGCCAGCTCGGAGGGGGCCAGCCCGGCGGCGCTCAGCCCGGCGGCGGCCGGCACGGCGATTCGCGGGGCACCTCGGCGGAGATCACCACCTGGGTCACCCAGCACTTCGCGCCGATCACCATCGGCGGCCAGACCTGGTACGACCTCACCCGGCCGGTCAGCGGGTGATGCCGGTATGCCCCAGCGAGTAGCGGCCAGCCTGGGGCCAGACGCACAGCCCGTGCGGCCCGCGCCCCACCTGGATCCGCTGGATCAGGTGGCCGTCGCCGGTGTCCAGCACGTACACCGCGCCGTCGTACCGCCCGGACAGCCACAGCTGGGTGCCGTCGGCGGTGAGCCCGCCCATGTCCGGGCTCGCCTGACCGTGACCGTGACCGCCGTGACCGTGGCCGGCGCCCGGGCCGCCGGGGCCGGTGCCCGGGATCTGCCACTTGGTCAGGATCGCCCCGGTGTACGCGTCGAGCACACTCACGCTGCCCTCGTGCCGGTTGGTCACGAACAGCCGCTTCGCCGCGCGATCCAGGTACAGCCCGTGCGCGCCCATCCCGGTGGGGATCTCCCGGACCACCTTGGTGGCCGCGCCGTCGAGCACCCACAGCCCGTTCTGCTCGGAGTCGGCGATGTAGAACACCGAGCCGTCCGGGGCCAGCTTGATGTCCTGCGGACCCATCCGCCGGTTGCGGCGCGGCATGTCGATCGTCCGCAGCAGCTTGTGTGACGGGATGTCCACCACCGCCACCCTGCCGTCGAACTCGCAGGTGAACACCCCGATGCGGCCGTTCGGGGTGAAGTCGGCGTGGTCGATGCCGGCGCAGTTCGGGGTGAGCGTCTCGCCCTGGATCTTCCAGTTCTTGGGGTCGTACCAGATCAACCGCCGGCGTGCCTCGGCCACCACGATGGCCGAGCGGCCGTCCGGCGAGTAGTACATGTTGTACGGGTCGCTCACCGGGATGCGCGGGCCGGGCTTGCCGGTGTTCGGGTCGAACGGCGTGACGGTGTTGCCCAGGTCGTCGGTGGCGTACAGGGTGCGCATGTCGTGCGAGGGCACCACGTGCTGGATCTCCCGGCCGGCCGGGTACCTGCCCACCACCGCGAAGGTCTTCGGATCGATCACCCAGACGTCGCCGGACTTGGTGTGCGGTACGTACACCAGCGGCTTGGCCGCCTTGGTCACGTCGTTGAGCCTGTTCGCCGCCGCGTCGGAGTACACATTGTGCGGGTCGGTCACCGGAGGCATGCCGGGCAGCGGATCGGCCACCGGACTGGCCGGCGCGGGCGACCCGGGCGGGGCCGAACCACCGGGCGTGGTCGAACCAAGGGGGGCCGCCGGCGCGGCGGGGGGAGGCGGGACCGGCTCCGGGCCAGCGCTCCCGCAGGCGGCCAGCGTCAGCACCAGGACCAGCGCACCCAGCTGGCAAACGGGGCGACGCGGAGATCGAATCCTCGGTACTCGTTGAGCTGGACGGGCGAACACGGCGCGGAGCGTAGCCCCCAATTCTTGAGAACCGGCAGCCACATCGGCTGACGCCTCCGGGCGCTGGAACCAGCTCACCTGGGGACGGCAATCCGGCGGAGCCGGCGGGGTGGGAAAACAGCGCATCAGCACACCACGATCTTCGTGGCACACTGGTGTGCCTTTCGACGGCCCGCGATCCCGACGGAGTGACGCTCATGCGATACCTGGTCACCGGTGCTACCGGGTTCCTCGGCCGGCACGTGTTGGCCCGGTTGCTGGCCCACCCCGACGCCGAGATCAGCTGCCTGGTCCGCTCGCCGGCCCGGCTGGCCGCGCGCACCGGGGACCTGGCCGGCCATCAACGGCTGACCGCGGTGCGCGGTGACCTCACCGTCGACGGCCTGGGTGTCTCCGAGGCGGACGCGGACGCGCTGGCCGGAGTGGACCACGTGCTGCACCTCGGCGCGGTCTACGACATGACCGCCAGCGACGCGGCGAACCGGGCGGCCAACGTGGAGGGCACCCGCCGGGTCATCGAGCTGGCCGAGCGGCTGGGCGCCGGGCTGCTGCACCACGTGTCCTCGGTCGCGGTGGCCGGCGACTACCCGGGTCGGTTCACCGAGGCCGACTTCGACGCCGGCCAGCACCTCGGCTCGCCCTACCACGCCACCAAGTTCGCGGCGGAGGCGCTGGTCAGGAGCCAGGCGGGCGTGCCGTGGCGGGTCTACCGGCCGGCCATCGTGGTGGGCGACTCGCGCACCGGCGAGATGGACAAGGTGGACGGCCCGTACTATCTACTGCCGTCCATTGAGGCGTTGTCCAGGGCGCTCGGGCCGGCCGCCCCGGCGGTGCGCGCGGTGCCCATCCCGGTGCCCGACCTGGGCGCCACCACGATCGTGCCGGTGGACTACGTGGCCGACGCGATGGACGCACTGATGCACACCGACGGGCTGGACGGGCGCGCCTTCCACCTGGTCTCGCCGCGCCCGGTGCCGCTGGTGGAGGTGTACAACGCGCTGGCCGAAGCGGCCGGTGCGCCCCGGCTGGCCCAGGTGATCCCGGAGACCGTGGCCAGGCCGGTGCGCGGCCTGGCCGAACGGGCGGGCGAGCTGATCGGCCGGGTGCCCGAGGTGCTCGAGCTGCGCGACGCGGTGCTCACGGAGATCGGCATCCCGCCCGAGGTGCTGCCGCACATGAGTTTCCGCACCGTGTTCGACGACACCGAAACCCGCGCCGCGCTGGCCGGCACCGGGATCCGCTGCCCGGAGTTCGCCGACTACGCGCCGGTGCTCTACCGCTACTGGCGCGCACACCTGGACCCGAACCGGGCGCGGCGCCCCGGACCGAAGGGACCGCTGGACGGCCGCACCGTGATGATCACCGGTGCGTCCTCCGGGATCGGCAGGGAAACCGCGCTGCGGGTGGCCGCCGAGGGCGGCATCCCGCTGCTGGTGGCCCGGCGCGGCGAAGAGCTGGAGAAGGTGCGCGCGGAGATCGAGGAGTCCGGCGGGCGGGCCAGCGCCTACTCCTGCGACATCACCGACCCCGACTCGGTGGACGCACTGGTGTCCGCCGCGCTGGCCGACCACGGCCGGGTGGACATGCTGGTGAACAACGCCGGCCGCTCGATCCGCCGCTCGGTGCGCCTGTCCTACGACCGGTTCCACGACTACGAGCGCACCATGGCGATCAACTACTTCGGCGCGGTGCGGCTGACCCTCGCGCTGCTGCCCAGCATGTCCCGCCGCCGGTTCGGGCACATCGTGAACATCTCCTCCATCGGCGTGCAGACCAACCCGCCCCGGTTCTCCGCCTACCTGGGCTCGAAGGCCGCGCTGGACGCGTTCGCCCGGGTGGTGGCCAGCGAGACCTACGGCGACGGGATCACCTTCACCACCATCCACATGCCGCTGGTTCGCACGCCGATGATCGCGCCGACCAACATCTACCGGGCGTTCCCCACCCGGTCGCCGGAGGAGGCGGCGGACATGGTGATGGACGCGCTGCGGAGGCGGCCGAAGCACATCGGCACCCCGCTGGGCACCGCCGGCTCGCTGGCCTACACGCTGGTCCCCAGGCTGACCGACGCGCTGCTGCACGTGGCGTTCCGGGTGTTCCCGGACTCGGCCGCCGCCCGGGGTGACGAGGCCAGCGCGGCCACCGAGATGTCCGCGCTGTCCCGGGGCGCCCGGGCGATGGCCCGGGTACTGCCCGGAATCCACTGGTAGCTGACCGTCCGCCGTCGATCTATTCAGGTGAAGAGTGACCTGAATAGGTGACGCGTTGTGCCAGCTGGGCTACTTTCCGGCCCAACCTTCCCCGCCTACCCGAATGGGAGACGACGAGAATGGGCAGCCAGCGAGGCGACAGCGAGCGAGCATCGCAGCGAGCGCTAGCGAGCGAGGAGCGGAACGAGCGCGGAGCCGAGAAATGAGCTCGAGCGTTGACAATGCCGGTCAGCTGGACGAACGGTCGATACGCAAAATCGCCGGGCTCAGCCTGGTCGGCGCCAGTGTCGAGTGGTTCGACTTCTTCCTCTACGGCACCGCCGCCGCGTTGGTGTTCCCGCATCTGTTCTTCCCGAAGGTGGACCCGGCGACCGGGGTGCTGCTGTCCTTCGCCACCTTCGGTGTCGGCTTCGTGGCCCGCCCGGTCGGCGGCATCATCTGGGGGCATTTCGGCGACCGGCTGGGCCGGAAGAAGGCGTTCCTGGCCGCGCTACTGACCATGGCGGCGGGCAGCGTGCTGATCGGGTTGCTGCCCGGCTACGCGGCCATCGGGGTGGCCGCACCCATCCTGCTCACCGCGCTGCGCTTCGTACAGGGCCTCGCGGTCGGCGGCCAATGGGGCGGCGCGGTGCTGCTGGCCACCGAGTACGCCCCGCCGCGCAAGCGCGGCCTCTACGGCAGCATGGCGCAGATCGGCGTGCCGGTCGGCGTGCTGCTGGGCACCGTGGCCTACTTCTTCCTGAGCCTGGGCATGAGCCAGGAGGCGTTCCTCGCCTACGGCTGGCGGATCCCGTTCGTGGCCAGCGTCGCGCTGGTCGGGGTGGCCATCTACGCGCACCGCAAGCTGGAGGAGACCCCGGCGTTCCTCCGGCTCCAGCAGCTGGCCGCGCAGCAAGCGGCGGCCGGCGTGGTGAGCCGCTCCCCGGTGCTGGAGGTACTGCGCACCTCGTGGCGCCGCGTGCTGCTGGCCGGCGGTGCGTTCACCGTGGTCAACACCACGTTCTACATCTACATCACGTTCATCCAGGACTACGGCGTGCGCATCCTGCACATGCCGAAATCCACCGTGCTGCTGGCCATCGCCATCGTGTCGGTACTGCAGATCCCGGCGTTGGCCGGCTTCGCCGCCATCTCGGACCGCATCGGCCGGCGCAAGATGTACCTGGCCGGGGCGATCGGCACCGCGATCTGGGCGTTCCCGCTGTTCTGGCTGGTCGACACGGGCACCGGATGGGGCATGACGCTGGGGCTGTTCGGCGGCCAGCTGGTGCTGAGCATGATGTACGGCCCGCTGGCCGCGTTCTTCGCCGAGCTGTTCAACGCCCGGCTGCGCTACAGCGGCGCCTCGCTGGGCTATCAGCTGGGCGCGCTGTTCGGCGGCGCGGTCTCCTCGCTGATCGCCACCTGGTTGTTCACCGAGTTCGGCAGCAACGTGCCGATCTCCATCTACATCATCCTGGTCTCGGTGATCGCGATCATCTGCACGCTAGCCCTGACCGAGACCTACCAGCACGACCTGGACGACGCCGAGGAAGCAATCACCACGACGTAACCGGCCGCTTCCCGTAGCCGGGGACGGCTGGATCCGGCATGCTTCTGGCCCGTGAAGATCTCACCCGGCTCGATGATGAACACGGTGAGTGGCGCGGTGCAGCATGCCGTGGAGCTGACCTGGGGCCTGGGGCTGCTGGCCCGTTCCGGCGTGGTCGCGCCGATGCGGCCGGACCGGGCGCTGAGCATCGCATCGGGCTGGCTGCGCTGGGGCACCACCATGGCCACCGGGTACGCGGCCGGCGCGGCCCGCCATCCCGACCGGCCGGCGGTGATCGACGACCGCGGCATGCTGACCTTCGCCGAGCTGCACGAGCGCACCGACCAGCTGGCCCGGGGCCTGGCCGACCGGGAGGTCGGGCCGAACTCCAAGATCGCGGTGCTGTGCCGCAACCACCGGGGCCCGGTGGAGCTGGCCACCGCCGCCGCCAAGCTGGGCGCCGACGTGGTGTTGCTCAACACCTCGCTGTCCGCCAAGACGATCGGCGACGTGCTGACCGAGCTGGGCGCCGCGGTCCTGGTCGCCGATGAGGAGTTCAGCGCCGAGCTGACCGAACTGCCGCCCGGCACCCAGCTGATCACCGCCTGGGTCGAACCGGGTGAGGACGGCGGCAAGGTCACGCTGGACGGGATGATCGCCAGCGGCGGACGCGCGGCGCTGCCGTTGCGGCCCCCGCATGGCAAGCTGATCGTGCTCACCTCCGGGACGACCGGCACCCCCAAGGGCGCGGCCCGTCCGTCGCCGCGCAGCTGGGCACCTGCCGGGGCGATCCTGTCCCGCATCCCGTTCCGGGCCGGCGATCCGGCGTTCATCGCTCCGCCGCTGTTCCACACCTGGGGGTTCGCCGCGCTGCAGCTGGCCCTGCTACACGGTGCCCCGGTCGTGCTGCGCCGCAAGTTCGACCCGGCTGAGGCGCTGCGCGCGATGGCAGAGCACGGCTGCGGCACGCTGTTCGCCGTCCCGGTGATGCTGTCCCGGATCCTGGAGCTGCCGGATACCGAGCTGTCCCGCTACGACGTGCGGCTGCGGGTGGTGGCGGTCAGCGGCTCGGCGTTGCCCGGCGCGCTGGCCACCGAGTTCATGGACCGCTTCGGGGACGTGCTGTACAACCTGTACGGCTCCACCGAGGTGTCCTGGGTGAGCATCGCCGACCCGAGCGACCTGCGCACGGACCCGCACACCGCCGGCCGGGCGCCGCTGGGCACCAAGCTGGAGATCTTGGACTCCGACGGGAACCCGGTGCCCACCGGCGAGATCGGGCGGGTGTTCGTGGGTAACGACATGCTCTTCGAGGGCTACACCCGCGGCGGCTCCGAGGTCGAGGTGCACGACGGGCTGATGGCCACCGGCGACCTGGGTCGGCTCGACGAGGAGGGCCGGCTGCACCTCACCGGGCGGGGCGACTCGATGATCGTCTCCGGTGGGGAGAACGTCTACCCGGGCCCGGTGGAGGACGTGCTGGCCACACACCCGGAGGTTCGCGAGGCGGCGGTGATCGGGGTGGACGACGAGAAGTTCGGCCAGCGGCTGGCCGCCTACGTGGTGCTGGCCGACGGAGCCTCGCTGGACGAGGACGGCGTGCGCAAGTTGGTGCGCGACCAGCTCTCCCGGTTCTCGGTTCCCCGGGACGTGGTGTTCCTGGACGCCCTTCCGCGCAACCCCACCGGCAAAGTGCTGGCCCGCGAGCTGCCCAAGCCAGGCTGATGTACCCACCCACATCATCTGGGCCGCGGCGGACGCCTGGTCACCCCGCCGCGCGCACGGCGACCGGCCGCTAGACGGTTTCGTCGGTGGGGTCCTCGAGGCGGTCCCGGCGGGCCAGGGTGTCCAGCACCCGGCGCACCGCGGCCAGGTGCCTGGCGTGCACCGGCTCCGGGCGCCACGGTCCCTCGGCGGGCCGCACGGCGGCCTCCACCTCGACCCGCAGCCGGTCCACCGCGGCCAGCAGCGCGCCGTGCTGCTCCCAGGCCCCGGCGTCCACCGCCGGGTCCACCAGCAACAGCGCGGCCAGCCGGTCCCGCCGTTCGCGCAGCTCCTCGAACTGCGCCTCGACCAGCTTCCGGGTCGTCGGCAGGTCGGGTTCGTTGGTGGCGATCGGGTCGACCGTCTCCATCGCGTCGGCGAACGCGTCCAGCACGTCGGCCAGGGCGCGGCGGGCCTCCGGGCGGTACGCGCCGTCCAGGTCGCCCTCCTCCACGAAGTAGGTCCGGTCCAGCACCGCCCGGCACAGGTTGCGCAGCGAGACGTAGCAGTGCTCGAGGGCGGTCAGCGCGGTGCGCAGCCTGGGCCGCGCCTCCCTGGCCGCCTTGGCCCTGGGGTTCAGCCGGGCGCTCTCCTCGGTGCGGCCCAGGTGCAGGTCGGCACGGGCCACCTCGATGCCGAGGCCACGGGCGCCCTGCAGGAACCGGTCGGCTTCGGCTCGGTTCCAGTCACCGCGCAGCGCGGTGGCCAGCTCCCGGGAGAACCCGCTGAGCTTGTCCACCAGCTCGCCCACCGCGTCATGCGCCGGCTGGATGTACAGCGGCGGCGCGATCACCACGTTGACCAGGATGCCCACAGCCGCGCCGATCAGCGTCTCCACCACCCGGCCGAAGGCGGTGGACTGCAGCCCCGGGCTGCCCGGGGTGAAGCCCTCGCTGGTACTGGCCGCCGCGAGCACCAGCATCGCGCTGATCGGTACCTCGAGCAGGTTCGAGCCGAGCCGCATCAGCCGGCCGATGACCAGCGAGATGCCGACCACCGCGCCCAGGCTCCACCAGGTCAGCCCGGTCAACCCGGCCACGCCGACGGCGACCAGCACCCCGGTCACCACGCTGGCGATCCGGTCCAGCCCGCTGGTCAGCGTGCTGTACAGGGTCAGCTGGACCACCAGTAGCGCGGTCAGCGGCGCCAGGATTGGCTGCGGGCTGGTGTGCAACATATCCGCGAGCGAAAAGGCCACCACCGCCGCCAGCGTCGTCTTGGCGGTGCGCAGGCCCGGTGTCCGACCCCGTCGGAAACAGGCGGACCAGGCCGCGCGGACGGTGTCTGAGGCGGATCCCACGACCGACACTCCTCCCTTGTGCGAGCGAACATTCCGTCGCTTCATCGCTCGGGTCGGAGCCATTGTTGCCCTCTTCGGGCAGATGGTGTCCCTCGTTACGTTCCAAGACAGGTCGTGAGTGGCGGTGGGGGGGGG
>DASWST010000186.1:0-35634 GCA_036402515.1 Pseudonocardia sp. | reverse complement strand
CTCAGATCCTGGAGCTGTACCGCGAGCTGAACGCCGCGGGGCGGACGGTCGTGTTCGCCACCCACCGGGAGGAAACGGCTGCGCATGCCCACCGGGTGGTGCGGCTGAGCGAGGGTCGCGTGGTGAGTGACGTGCGGACCGGCAAGCGCCCGGGGTCGCCGCCCACCATGCGCGCGGTGTGAAGCCCAGCCGACCCGGTCACTCCTGGTGGCCCAGGCCCTCGCTCACTCGTAGCGCAGGGCCTCGATGGGGTTGAGCTGGGCGGCCCGCCAGGCCGGATAGCCGCCGGCGACCAGGCCGATCGCAAGGCTGATCACGAAGGCCACCAGGACCGGCGGGGCGGAAAGCACCGGACTGAACGTGGCGAGGAACCCCCTGGTGCTGCCGAGCAGCGGGATGAGCACCTTGGTAAGCAAGATCATCCCGACACCGAGGCCCGCACCGAGCAGCCCGCCCAGCCCGGCCAGCGTGATCGCTTCCAGCACGAACTGGCTCAGGATCGCGCTGTCGCTCGCGCCGATCGCTTTGCGGGTGCCGATCTCCCTGGTCCGGTCGGTGACCGAGACCAGCATGATGTTGAGCACCCCGATACCGCCCACCAGCAGCGAGATCGCCGCGATCGCCGGCACGAAGTTGGTGATCAACGTGATCAGCGAGGTGAACGTGGCGACCCGGCTCCCGATGTCCTGCACCTGGAAGTCGTCGTACTGCGGGTCTGTGATGTGGTGGTTGGTTTGCAGCACCTGGGTGATCTGAGCCTCGGCGGCCTTCACCGTCTGGGTGGAGGTGGCCTGCACGACGATCGAGCTGAGCTGGTTGCCGCCGATGCCGTAGCCGAAGACGGACGACCGAGCGGCACCGATGGGCATCACGATGATGTTGTCGCTGGACGCTCCGTAGGACTGCAGCACGCCGATGACGGTGAAGTTCGCGTGCACCAGCCGCAGCGGCTTGCCGAGCGCCGCGGTCGGATCCGGCCCGTAGAGCGCCTGGGCAACCAGCGGGCCCAGCACGGCGACCTTGGCGCCGTTGCGGCTCTGCTCGGCGTCGAAGAACTTCCCGGAGGCGAGGGTGATCTGCCGAACCGCTGGATAGTTGTTGGTGGTGCCGGTGACCGACGCGGACAGGTACTGATTGCCCTTGTACGACGCGACCACCGCCACGTTCTGCTGGCCGGCGGCCCCGATGGTGGCGCCGGTCACCGACGGCACGAGCATGCCGACATTGGAGAGCTTGGAGATCGCCTGGGAATCGGTGTCGGTGAGCGGCTTGGCCGGTGGGCCGCCGGGGATCGGGGATAGCTTGGGTACAACGGTGATGCTGTTCGCGACTGTCGAGACGGCCGTGTTGGCCGAGGCGGCCACGCCCTGGCCGAAGGCGGTCAGCAGGATGACCGCGGCGACACCGATGATCAGCCCCAGCATCGTCAGCGACGACCGCATCTTGTGCGAGCGCAGGCCACGAAGGGCAATAACCAGTGTCTCACGCAGAATCACGATTTGATCTTTCTCTGTGGCGGCGTAGCGAAGTGGTGTCCTCGCTGACGCCGGCTCCCCGATTAACTCCTTGGTAGCATTCGCGGCTGAGCCCCGGCAATGAAGCTGATGCATCCCTAGCGAACTCACAGCTGCCCCCTAGCTAGGAGCGCTGTCAGTTGTTTCTCAGTATTTTCGGATACGTTTCCGGTGCGTGTAATTCGCGCGGATTGCGCGGGGTGAATCCGGTGCCGCTCGCGCCTCTCCGCCCGCCGCGCTTACCGGTCCTCGGCCAGCCAGTGGGCGATCCCGGCGCGTAGCCGCCGCTTGGTCCGCTCCGGTGCGAAGGACGCGGCCACCGAGGCCAGCGCCAACTCGGCGAGCACCTCGTCGGAGTAGCCGAACGACTTGCCGGCCATCTCGTACTCCCCGGTGAGGGTGGCTGCCGAACTGATCGGGATGTCGGTGTTCAGGGTGACCGCCAGTCCGGCCTCGCGCAGCCGGGGCAGCGGGTGCTCGGGCCAGGACGGCACGAAGCCGAGCGCCACGTTGGAGGACGGGCACACCTCCAGCGGCACGCCGAGCGCGGCCACCTCGGTGACCAGTTCCGGGTCGTCCAGAATGCGGATGGCGTGGCCCAACCGCTCGGCGCGCCCGACGGTGAGCGCCTCCCGGATGCTCTCCGGGCCGGCCGCCTCGCCCGCGTGGTGCACCCGGTGCAGGCCTTCCCGCTCGGCCGCCGCGCAGACCCCGGCGAACGGCGCCAGCGGGTAGCTCTCGTCGCCGGCCATGCCGATCCCGATCACGCCCTGGTCGGCATAGCGCAGCGCCAACTCCAGCGTGCGCCAGGCCCGGTCCACCGACTGCCGCCGGGAGTGGTCCAGCAGCACCCGGTACTCCAGCCCGGTCGCGGCGGACCCAGCGGCCAGCCCGCGCAGAACCGCCGCCAACGGCATGTCCAGCTCGCCCAGCCGCTCGCCGTGCGACGCCGCGGTGAAGGTGACCTCCGCGTACCCCACGCCCTGAGCCACCTCGTCCGCACAGAACTCCCGGGCGATCCGCTCGAAGTCCTCCGGCCGCCGTGGACTCGCCCTGATCAGCGTATTGTGGTCGGCGAAGGCGCGGAAGCCGGCGAAGGCGTCCGCCCGGGTCGGCGGTGTCACGCCGTTCGCCTCGGCCAGCTCCCGCAGGGTGTCCGGCCGTACGGTGCTCTCCAGGTGTACGTGCAGGTGCGCCTTGGGCAGCGCGTGGAGATCTGGAGCCACTTGTCCATCTTTGCCCGGCCGAGCGGGCGCGGCTGCCCATTTACCTCACCCCCGGGTCAGCCGGGGAAGCAGCGCGGCGGCGAGGCTGATCATCACGGCGGCCGCGACGACCAACACGCCGAAGTCCAGCGCGAGCCGCGCCGGAGTGCCCACCAGCAGCCCGCGCAGCGCCTCGACCTCGTAGCTCAGCGGGTTGATGTGGTTGATCACCTGCAGCCAGGTGGGCATCAGCTCCACCGGGTAGAGCGCGTTGGAGGCGAAGAACAGCGGCATGGTGATGGCCTGACCGATGCCCATCAGCCGGTCCCTGGACAGCACCAGCCCGGCAATGGTGATGGACAGGCAGCAGAAGCACGCGGAGCCGAGCACCAGTGCCACGATCACGCCAAGGAAGTGCAGCGGGTTGAGGTCCAGGTGCACCCCGAGCAGCGCGGCGACGATCATCACGGCCAGTGCCTGCACCACCGCGCGCAGGCCCGAGGCGAACGCCTTGGCGGCGATCAGCGCGACCCTCGGCGTGGGGGTGACCATCAGCTTGGAGAGCACCCCGGAGTCCCGCTCCCAGATGATCTGGATGCCGTAGAAGATCGCGATGAACAGCGCGGACTGGGCCAGGATCCCGGGTGCCAGGAAGTCCAGGTACGGGGTGTCGCCGGTGGGGATGGCGTGGATCCGGGTGAACACCTGCCCGAACACCAGCAGCCAGAGGGTCGGCTGCACCGCCCTGGTGATCAGCTCGGTGCGGTCGTGCCTGAGCTTCTGCAGCTCGACCAGACACATCGCGTTGATCCGGGAGAGTGCGGTGCGCAGCTGGGTGAGCGGTCCCGGGTCGGCCGGAATCTGCACGGGGTAGGTCGGCGTGCTCATGACACCCTCCCGGCGGTGCGCCGGCTGGAGCGCACGTCGCGCATGGTTCCCGCGTGCTCGCCGAGGTGGTCCCCGGTGTAGGCCCGGAACACGTCGTCCAAGGTGGCGTCCGGGCCGAGTGAGCCACGCAGCTCGGCCGGTGTGCCCAGCGCGCGGATCCGGCCGCGGTGCATCAACGCCACCCGGTCGCAGTGCTGGTCGGCCTCCTGCATCAGGTGCGTGGTGACCAGCACGGTCATTCCGGTGGCCGCCTGGATCTCCTCGATCCGGGCCCAGACGCCGTCCCTGGCGACCGGGTCCAGGCCGACCGTCGGCTCGTCCAGTATCAGCAGGTGCGGCGCGCTCACCAGCGCCTGAGCCAGCTCCAAGCGGCGCACCATGCCGCCGGAGTAGGTCTTTGCCGGTCGGTCCGCGACGTCGGCCAGGTCCACCTCGGCCAGCACCTCGGCGACCCGTTCGGTCCGGGTGCGGCGGGGCACGTCGTAGAGCCGGGCGAACAGCGCGACGTTCTCCCTTCCGGTGAGGGTGGCGTCGGCGGACAGTTGCTGGGGGACGTATCCGATCAACCGGCGTACCGCGGTGCGCCGGCTGGCCACGTCCACGCCGAACACGCTGATGCTGCCCTTCGGTGCCTTGAGCAGCGTGGTGATCATGCGAATGGTGGTGGTCTTGCCCGCGCCGTTCGGCCCGAGCAGGCCGAAAACCTCGCCCGGGGCGACGTCGAGGTCCAGGTTGTCCACCGCGACCGTGTCGCCGAACCGTTGGGTCAGGCCGGTACAGCGCACGGCGGGAATCCCTCCGGCGCTTCCGCCGCCCTCGTTGTTGCCGCGCTCGTTGTTGCCGCGCTCGTTGTTGCCGCGCTCGTTGTTACTGCCCGCGTCGGTCGCTTCGGGCGGATCGCCCGCTGCGCGATTGCTCAGATCCTTGATCAAGGGGTCTCCTCGAGTTCGGTAATCAGCCGGCGGAAAGCGGGCAGCGCGGCGGCCACCGCCTCCCGGTCGGCGGGCGGCAGCCGATCCAGCGCGACGCTGATCAGCTGGCCTCGGGCGCGTCGCCAGTCGAGCAGCCGGGTGGTGGCCTGCTCGGTGAGCCGCAGCTGGGCGGCCCTGCGGTCGTCCGGGTCGGTCTCCCGGTGCAGGAGCCCCCGCTCCACCAGCTGATTGACCAGGGTGCTCACCGAGTTTCCGGCCAGGTGCAGGGCCCGCGCGGCGGCGGCTACCCCGATCCCCGGCTCGATCTCCACCAGCCGGAGCAGCTCCAGCTGGGTGCCGCGCAGAATGGGGCCCGGCACGGTGCCGCGCAGCCGGCGCCGGGAGATCCGGCGTATCGCGGCGACGATGCCGACCACCTCGTCGGCGGTCCCGGCGGAGGTGGTGGCCGAGGTGCCCGCGGAGGCAGCGGCCGCGGTGCTGGCCGCGGTGCTGGCCGAGGACCCGGCCGCGGTGCTGGCCGACGCGCCGGGCGCCGTTGAGGTCGCGGTGCCGGCCGAGCTGGGGGGTGAGTCGGTGGTCCACACGCTGTCCATATTACCTCTGCAAAAGAGGTAAATGTAAGGCTCGCGGTCTGCCTGGATTGCGGTGTGCCGGTGCCGGGTGCGGACCCCGATCGGGGAGAGCGCCCGGTGCTACCGTGACCTGGTCGTGAACGGCGGAACCGGGCGTGGTCTCGTGCCCCGACGGGCGTGGCGTTGGTGCGCGCCCGCGCTGCTCCCGCTGGCCGTGCTGGTGGTGCTGGTCACCCAGCCAGTCGCCTGCTCGGCTGGCCGCCATGGATCGGCCGGGCGTTGGCACCTTCGGGCCGGTCGATGTTGTTGGCGATCGGCATAGCGCGGACCTGGGCTATGCCGATGCCAACCTGGCCGAGTTCGTGCTACGCGCCGACATATCCGCTGGTCACGGTGCTGTCTCGGGCCGCTTTCGGCGCGCTCCGGCGCCGGGGCCGGCCCGTGACGACCTTCCGGCAATCTCCACAAATTCGACCGCTGAATCAACACAATGTCGAGGTTGAGAAGAATGGCAACAATTCAACGCTTGCGACTTCCGGGATTGGGCGTGGCCGCGGTACTGCTCGGGGTCAGCCTGGGGACCTACGCCGCGCGACGATCGAAGGTGTCCCAGAAGTTGGGCAACCGGGTCCTCGACGTCCTGGACCTGGACGAACCCCTGAGCACCACGCCGATCAAGCCCGCCGATCAAGCCCGCTGACCCGGCCCGCTGACCCGGCTGTCCCGGTCCACCAACCGGCGGTTCAGTCCGCGGCCAGCAGTGCGGAGGCGTCGCGCCACATCCGGGCGACCACCTCGCCGGCCGGTTCCTCGCGCGCCATCGCGGCGCTCTGCCCGGCCCACACGTTGACCCGGTCCAGTCCGTCCGGGGTGCCGCGGCGCCACTGCGCGACCAGCTGACGCTGGGTGGGGTAGCGGGCCGGCACCGGTGCCTCCGGTTCCGACCACGCCCGCACGTACGGGGTCGGCGCGGCCCGGCCGAGCCGCCCCGAGTAGGCGCGGGTGGTGAGCGTGGCCTCCGGGGCCAGCCCGTCCAGCGCCGACGACCATTCCTTGCTGATCGCCGTCTCCGGGCAGCGCAGCAGCGCGGTGCCCACCTGCACCGCGCTCGCACCGAGGGCCAACGCGGCGGCCATCGCCCGCCCGTCGGCGATTCCGCCGGTCGCGATGATCGGCACCCGGAGGTGGTCGGCCAGCCGGGGCAGCAGGGCGAACAGACCGACCGCTGTGTGCTCCGCGGAGTCAGGGTCGAAGGTGCCCCGGTGCCCGCCGGCCTCCAGCCCCTGCGCGACGATCGCATTCGCGCCGGCCTCCTGGGCGGCCAGCGCCTCGTCCAGCGTGGTCGCGCAGGCGAACCAGGCGATGCCGCGCTCGGCCAGCCGCCTCACGTACTCCGGCGGGAACAGCCCCATGATCGATGACACCACCGCGGGCGCGGCGGCGAGCATCGCCTCGCACTGCTCGTCGAAATCGGGACTCGCCCCGCCCGGTTCGCTCGGCTCGCCGAACCGGCCGAGGAATTCCCGTGCCGTTTCCGCCTGGCGTTGCGCTGTGGCGGCATCCTCGGCGGGGTCGTCCGGGATCCAGATGTTCAGCTGGAAAGGCCCCGCCGAGCCGGCCCGGAACCGGGCGGCCCAGTCGGCGATGCGCACCGGGCTGTCCAGTACCACGCCGGCGGCACCCATGCCGCCGGCTTCGGCCACCGCGATGGCCAACTCCGGCGGGCAGGCCCCGGCCATCGGCGCCTGCACGATGGGCAGCCGCAGCCGGTAACGCGCACAGAACTCGTCGACCCGATCCCGCACGCCCACTGCCGCCTCCTCGCCACGCCGCCGCCCCCTGGGACGCTACCCACCTGGGTGCCTGACGGTGCCGCACAGGTCATGTGGGTTCTGGGTTCAGTCCTCGACACCCTAGGCGGCGGCGGGCACGCGGTGGGCGAGCCGCTGGGGCGGTGCGGGGGTGGGCGGCGCGGCGCGGAGTTGCCGTGCCCGGTTGGCGGCAATGTCCGCGGCCGCCCTCGGCAGCGTCCATTCCGGGTCCGCCGGGAATAGCGCGCCCGGGCGAATCCTGGTGGAGAGTCGCTCGGCCAGGAGCGGCGTCCGGGATGCCTCCCCGGTAAGCAGGACAGACGTTACCCCGGCGCCATTTCTCTGGGCGTCCGTCAATATGTGGGCAATGGCGGCGACTCCGGCGGAAATGGAATCTGAAATGAGTGCGTCGAACTCCCCGCGCACCACACGCACCCGTTCCCTGCCGGTCGGCAACGGCACGTCGACCACGGTGGACGGTTGGCGGACGAGGTCCTTTCTGGCCCGCCGGGCGCGGTCGACCAGCGCGCGCAGAGCGTCCAGGTCCGTCGGTTCCGCGAGTCCCGCGTGGGAGTGCGCCGCGATGTGCGCGGCCAGCGCCCGGTCCAGCAGGACGGCGCCGAGCTCGTCGGTGTCCGAGCGGACGACCACCCGCCGGGCCTGGCCGACGCCTCCGGCCACCACCGCCATGTTGGTCCGGCGGCCGCCGACGTCGACCGCCAACACGGTCTCTCCCGGTCGGATCGCACCTACCGCCTCGGCCGCCTCGGCGGTCGCTACTGGGCTGCTCACGAAGCCGGTCGGAATGCCGTTGAGCCAGGTGGCGGCGAGCGCCGAGTGCAAGATGGAGGTCTGGTAGCGACCCCACGCGGCCGGGTAGGTGATCATCAGCTGGTCCGGCGCGAGGCCTCGGGTGGCGTGGTGCAGCAGCCCCGCCGCGGCCAGTGCCATCAGGTCCGCGCCGAACCGGGGGGCGCCGTCAGGGCCGATCACCGGCACCGGGTCGCCGACTCTGTCCGCGAAGTCCCGGTATACCGCGCCGGTTCCGGCGGGATCGCCGCCGACAACCAGGCCGCCGGACCGGGATCGCCACAGCGCGGGCGGTACCGACAGCTGCTCGGCGCCGCCAGGTCCGAGCACGACGGCGCGCAGCGCGTCGTCGCCCAGCGCGATTCCCGCGCAAAGTGTCATGAGTAGAAGCTAGCCGGCGAACGTGGTGGCCCGGCTTTGTGGGAACTGTGCGTTCCTTGTGCGTGGTCCGGGTCCTGTTCGGTGACAGACAGCGCACAGAGCGAATTCACAGCGGTCCCCCATAAATCGCGCCTAACTTTCGGTGCAGTCCCACTCCGAATCGGGTGGACCAACAGTTGGAGAGGCTTGAAATGGCGAACATGTTCATCCCCGAAATGGAGTTGGACGCCATCATCCGCGACGCGGTGCGGGACCAGCTCCGCGAGTCGGCGGATCGGGGCGATAGCCCGTGGGACCGAGGGCAAGGCTGGTCCGGACACCGGGACCACCCGGTCGACGGCTCGCGGGGTCGGCCGGACCACGGCGGTTCGGAGCGCGGCGGTTGGGATGGCGGCCGGGACGGGGTGTCACGAGGGTGGCACGACGGTGGCGCGCAGGGACGCGACGGCGGGTCGCAGGGACGCGACGGCGGGTCGCAGGGACACGACGGGCGCGGCCACTCCGGCCCCGGGGAGTCCGGTCACGGGCATGGTGACCAGGGTCAAGGTGGCCACGGGCAGGGCGGTCAGTCGCAGGGCGGCCATGAGTCGGGTGGTCAGTCGCAGGGCGGTCATGGGCAGGGCGGTCAGTCGCAGGGCGGTCAGTCGCAGGGCGGCCATGAACGGGGTGGTCAGTCGCAGGGTGGTCATGGGCAGGGCGGCCAGTCGCAGGGCGGTCAGCAAGGCGGCCATGGGCAGGGTGGTCAGTCGCAGGATGGCCATGGGCAGGGCGGGCACGACCGGCCGTCGCAGGTGGGTACCGGTCACGGCTCCTACCAGGGTGGCGGCGCGGCGAGCCCGGGGTCGCATCCGGAGAGCGGGTCCGACGTCCGCACAGCCGGGAACGGGTTCAACACGGGCGCGAACGCCGGTTCGGGAAGCGGCCTGAACGGTGGCATGAGTGGCGGTGACGCTCACTCGGCGGGCAGCCTGTCCGCGTCGGTCGCGCCGGCGGCGTCGTTCGGGTCCGCCTTTTCCTCCGGCGGTGGTTCGGGCTCTTCGGGAGTGAACGGGCTCAGCGGTCAGCAGGCTTCGGCGGGGCACTCCGCGATGAACCAGTCCGCGATGAACCAGTCCGCTGTCGCCGCCGGCGCCACCGCGGCCGCCGTCCAACCGGTCGCCGCCACGCCGGTCAACGCCGGCACGCAGACCAACTACGGCACCGAGTCGCTGAACAGTGGCGTGCACACGGCGGCCACCATCTCGACCAGCTCGGCCGCCCCCACCGCGGACCTCGGGGGCGCCACGCCCAGCACCGGAATCAGCAACACGCCCAGCACGGGGACCAGCCACGACACCGCGAGCGGTGGCCAGAGCACCCCCACCACCAGCGCGAACGCCCCCCAGGCTGACCTGGGCGGTTCCTCGGCCTCCGGGCAGGACTTGCACACCGCCGGCAACGTCAGCGCGCTGCTGGGCTCGACCTCGACCACCAGCGGCGGCACTGCCACCACGGTCGCGCCGAGCACCACGACCGACACCGGCGCGGGCGGCGGTTCGACGGTTACGACCTCCCACAGCGACACGGCCGGCGTCTCGGGAGCCACCGGCTCCAGTACCACCTCGGCGGCCACCGGTGGCACCGCCGCCGGCACGCACACCACGACCACCGCCGCGGACCCGACGAGCACCTCGAGCACGCACACCTCGACCACCGGCGCGAGCACCTCCAGCACCGGCGCGAGCACCCCGAGCGCGAGCACCTCGAGCGCGAGCTCGCACACCACGGGCACCGGCGCCTCCAGCACCGGCGCCTCCAGCACCGGCGCCTCCAGCACCGACGCCTCCAGCACCGGTGCCTCCAGCACAGCCGACGCGACGGGCACCAGCTCGCACGCGGCCACCACGAGCACCGTCACCGATCCGACCGCCGCGTCGACGGACAGCGCGCACACCGGGCTGTCGGCAACCTCCGACGGGCTGTCCAGCGGGTTGTCCTCGACCTCCGACTCGGCGAGCACCGCGACGGACCACAGCACGACCGCGCACACCACCACCGACCACAGCACGACCACCCATTCGTGACCGGGCGCCGGCCCGCCCCCCTCACGGGGCTGGGCCGGCCGGCCCGCGAGCAAACCCGCCGGCCCAGCCCCGGCCACCCAACTTCCCGGAGGAGTACCACCGTGCCCGCCACCACCCACACCCACACCAGCGCCAAGGCAGCGACGCCCACGGCCACGATGACCGACCCGCTCGACCACCTGCGCCGCCTCACCGACGCCGCCGGCCGGACCGACCTGAGCTACCGGCTGGACCAGGCGCGCGTCAGGGTCACCGATCCCCGGCTGCGCATCGTGGTCACCGGCGAGACCGGCCAGGGGATGACCGAGCTGGTCAACACCGTGGTCGGCGAGTTCCCCGGAGCCGCCGCCGTGGCGGCACCCGCGACGGTTCCGGGCGCGGCGCCCGAGCTGCCCGAGGCGAACGTGCTGTTCGTGGACACCCCCGGCGTCGCCGGACTGGAGTCCACCGCCGCCTCCGCCGTGCTCGCCCTGCTGGCCAGCGCCGATGCGGTGCTGTTCGTCTCCGATGCCAGCCAGGAGTACACCGAGCCGGAGCTGGCCTACCTGGCCCGGGTCCGCGAGCTGTGCCCGACCGTGGTCGGCGTGATCACCAAGATCGACCAGTACCACCGGTGGGCGGACATCCAACGCGCCAACCGGGTCCATCTCAGCCGGGCCGGCCTGGACATCCCGCTGCTGCCGGTGTCGGCGGTGCTGCACCAGACCGGCCGCCAGCTGGGGGACGGTGCGCTGGCCGTGGAGTCCGGCGTGCCGCAGCTCACCGAGTTCCTGGCCGACCGGGTCATCGGCGGCGCGGACACCGTGCTGCGCACCAGCGTGGTCAACGACGTGCGGATCGTGTCCGACCAGCTGGCCATGGCGCTCAACGCCGAGCTGGACGTGCTCAACGACCCGAGCCGCGGCGCCGAGCTGGTGGCCAGGGCACAGCAGGCCCGGCGCGCCGCCGACCGGCTGCGCGAGCAGACCGCGAACTGGCAGCTGGTGCTCGGCGACGGGATGACCGAGCTGGTGGTGGATGTGGACCACGACCTGCGGCACCGGCTGCGCACCCTGGTCCGGGAGGCGGAGGCGGACATCGCCGCATCCGACCCGGCGCCCCGGTGGGAGACGTTCAGCGACTGGCTGGACGCCCGGGTGACCGACGCGGTACAGGCCAACTTCGTGCTGGCGCACACCGGGTCGGTGCAGCTGGCCGAGCGGGTGGCCGCCCGGTTCGCCGAGGAGAGCGGCCGGGTGGTTCCCGAGCTGCGGCGCGGCGACCCGACGTTCGCGCTGAGCTCGGTGCGGTCGTTGGAAGAGCTGGAGAGCCGTAAGGCCGGCATCCTGCAGCGGGTGATCAGCAGCCTGCGCGGGTCCTACGGCGGCGTCTTGATGGTCGGCGTGGCGACTAGCGTGGCCGGGCTGGCGCTGCTCAACCCGTGGTCGATCGGCGCCGGTGTGCTGCTCGGTGCGAACACCTTCTGGGAGGACCGGAAGGCTCACACCGCGCGCCGGCAGGCGGAGGCCAAGGTGGCGGTCGCCCGGCTGATGGACGACGTGGTGTTCCAGGTCGGCAAGGAGTCGAAGTTCCGGCTCCGCGAGGTGCAGCGGCACCTGCGCGACCACTTCAGCGCGGTGGCCACCGAGCTGCTGCGCTCGGCCGACGACGCGGTGCACGCCGCGCAGGTGGCCAACCAGGCACACGCGAACCGCCGGGACGCCCGGCTGGCCGAGGTCTCGGGGGGCCTGTCCGAGCTGCGCCAACTGCGGGTGCAGGCGGCTGGGTTGGTGCGGCGGTGAGTGCCGAGGTGGAGCGGGCTCGGATGCTGGTCCGGGACGCCCGCGCCGAGTTCGCCGACGACCCGGGGGCGGCGGCCGAGCTGGCGGCCTGTGAGCGGCGGCTGGACGAGCCGCTGCGGGTCGCGCTGGTCGGCAAGCTCAAATCGGGCAAGTCGACGCTGCTCAACGCACTGGTCGGGGAGGAGATCGCGCCCACCGACGCCACCGAGTGCACCCGGGTGGTCACTTGGTTCGCCAGCTCGACCGGGCCCCGGGTGGAGCTGACCCACGACGGTGGCCGGCGCAGCGCGCTGCCGGTGCACCGCGCCGACGGACGGCTGCGACTCGACCTCGGCCCGGTGCCCGCCGACCGGGTGGAGCGGCTGGTGGTGGGCTGGCCGTCCACGCTGCTGGACCGCTACACGATCATCGATACGCCGGGCACGTCGTCCAACTCGCCCGACGTCTCCGCGCGCACGATGGCCTTCCTGACGCCCGAGCACGGCAGCTGCCCGGCGGAGGCGGTGATCTTCCTGATGCGATCCCGGCACGACTCGGACGTGGCGCTGCTGCGCCAGCTCCAGGATCAGATCGGCGGCGGCGGTCCGCTGGGCATCGTGGGAGTGCTGTCCCGGGCCGACGAGATCGGCGGTCCGGCCGCCGGCCGCCACGACGCGCTCGGCGCGGCCCGCCGGCGCACCGGCGAGCTGCGCACCGACCCTGAGCTCAGCGGGCTGCACCGGGACTTCGTCGCGGTCTCCGGGCTGCTCGCGCTGCGCGGGCAGACACTGCGGCAGCGGGAGTTCAATGCGCTGTCCGCGCTGGCCGGGCTGCCCGACCAGGCGCTCACCTCGGCGCTGATCTCCACCGCCCGGTTCCTCTCGGCGGAGCTGCCGGTACCGGTCGAGGGGCGCGAGCAGCTGCTGGAGGCGTTCGGCCCGGTCGGCATCCGGGTGGCCGTCGAGCTGGTTCGTGCGGGTGCCCGCGACGCGCCGAGCCTGGCCGCGGAGTTGGTCCGGCACAGCGGGCTGGACGAGCTGCGCCAGATCCTGGACGCGCGGTTCGGCAGCCGGCACGGGCAGCTCAAGGCGCATGCCGCGCTGACCGGCGTTCGTCGGGTGCTGTGGCGTCTCCCGGCGGCCCGCACGGCGCGGCTGCTGCGCTCGGTGGAGCTGCTGCTCGCCGGCGAGCACGCCACCACCGAACTGCGGGCACTCGGCGCCCTGCCCACCCTGCCGGTTCCCGAGCCCACCCGCCGGGTGCTGGAGCTGGCCCTGGGCGGCCGGGGCACCGCGCCGGCCACCCGGCTGGGCCTGCCCGCCCACGCCAGCCCTGCCCAGCTGCGCTCCACCGCCCTGGCCGCCATCGGGTACTGGCGTCAGCAGCTCGGGTATCCGCTGCTGGACCCACCCAGCGAGCGGGCCTACCGGGCGGCCGTGCGCAGCTGTGAGGCCATCGTGAGCAACGCAGCCTGAGCGGTACGTTGCCCGGGTGACCACGTGTGCAACGGGTGTGTCCCCCCGCCACATCCGGTTGGCCAGACGCGCCGAGCTGCCCGGGCTGCAGCGGCTGGAGCGGCGCTCCGGCGAGATTTTCCGGCCGATCGGGATGGCCGAGGTGGCCGAGGACGAGCCTTCCTCGCTGGCCGAGCTGGAGCACTACCTGGCGGCCGGCCGGGCCTGGGTGATCATCGACGCGGATCGCCAGGACGGCGCACTGCTGGGCTACCTGCTGGCCGAGCCGGTGGACGGGGACATGCACATCGCCCAGGTTTCGGTGGACCCGGCGGCGGCCGGCCGGCGGCTCGGTGCCGCGCTGATCGAGCACCTGGCCGGGGTGGCCGGGGGGCAGGGCTTTCCCGCGCTCACCCTCACCACATACCGGGACGTGCCGTGGAACGCGCCGTACTACCGCGCGCTCGGCTTCACCGAGATCCCTGAGTCGGAGCTGGGCCCGGGGCTGCGGCTGATCCGCGAGCTGGAGGCCAAGGCCGGGCTGGATCGCTGGCCCCGGCTGGCGATGATGCGTCCGCTCTGACACCCGATCGGTACCGGCTGTGCCGAACCGGCGGTGAACAGCCACAATGTGGCGGCGGTGGCACCGTTACCGCGCGCCGGCGGGACCCGGCGCAAACCGGCGAGGACGCCGGCGGCTCGGCCGGGAGAGGCGATGGCACAACGGCACGGAGAGCGGGACGAGGGCACCGGGCCCGGCTCCGCCACGGTCCGGGTCGCCGCGCTGGCGGGCGTGCTGGTGCTTGCCGTGGTGACGGCGCGGGCGCGCGCCGAGGGCCAGCTGCCGCACGTCGGCGGCCCGTCCGGTGCCGTGGTGATCGACCTGATCCGCTCGGTGGGCATCGGGGTGGTGACCGCCGGGCTGGTCTTGCTGGTCTGGGGTCGGCGGATTTCCCGGATCCAGGCCGCCTCGGCCGCTCCGGAAGCCAAGCCGCGGCTGTCCGCCGCTCAGCGCAAGCGGGTCGTGGTGGCCACGCTGATCGGGATCCTGGTGGCGTTGGGCTACCAGCTGTTGATGCGCGCGCTCCCCCCGAGCCAGCAGCAGGCGCCGCCCGCCCCGGACCAGCCGGTCGGGCCGCCCGACGCGTCCGGCCTCGGCTTGACCAACGTCGGGCCGCACGACATGCCCCAGGCCGGCCTGGGCACCTATCTGACCGCGTTCGCCGCGCTGGCGGCCCTGGCCGCGCTGGTGATCGTGCTGTTGCGTCGCACCCAGGTCGTCGAGTCGGGCCGCGAGGAGGAGGAGGTCGCACCGGCCGAGGCGGTGGCCCGTGCGGTGGCGGCCGGGCGCGCGGCGGTACAGGACCGCGCGATCCGCGACCCGAGGCAGGCAATTGTGGCCTGCTTCGCCGCCATGGAGGACGCGTTGACCGGGCTCGGTGGGGACATCGCGCCGCGGGACGCGGACACACCCTCGGAGGTGCTCAGCCGAGGGGTGGCCGGCGCGTCGATCCCGGAGCAACCGGCCGCCGAGCTGCTCCGGCTGTTCCGGGTAGCCCGGTTCAGCACCCACTCGGTGGGGGAGGCGGACCGGACGTCCGCCGACCGCGCGTTGACCGCGATCCTGGCCAGCCTCGACGGCGCCGCCGAGCGGGTCAGGTGAGCGCCTTGGCGGCGGGCAGCGTGGCGGCGGCCAGCGTGGCGGCGGGCAGCATGGCGGCGGGCGGCGTGGCGGCGGCCAGCGTGCCGCCGGGCAGCGTGGCGGCGGGCAGCGTGATGGCGGGCAGCGTGGCGGCGGCCAGCGGCAGGGCGGCTAGCGGGACTCAGGCGGCTAGCGGGCTGGTGGGCTCGGTCAGCGGGCTGGTGGTGATGGGCAGCGGCGCCCTGCTGGTGATCGCCGTGGTGATTGCCGCGAACCTGTGGCTGCGCTGGCAGCGCTTCCGGGCGGCGGCGCCGAAGACCGAGCCGAACACCGTCGAGGCGTCGGCGGGCTACCGGCGCTATCTGGTGGCCGCCGCGTGGGCCGGCGGATCGACCCGGGACTGGGACCACAGCGTGCGCCCGGTGCTGGCCGAGTTGGTCGACCTCGCGGTGGCCGAGCGCCACCCGGCCGGGGGAGAGCTGGGCGGGATAGCCCAGGAGCTGCTCGGTCCGGAGCTGTGGGCGTTGGTGGACCGCGACGTACCGCGTTCGGAGGACCGGTCCACCCCCGGGGCCGGCCGCGACGCAGTGCTGCGGATTCTGGAGAGGGTTGAACCCAATGAGCACTGAAAACCGCGGGTCAGAGCCCGTGAGTGGTAAGCGTTGCTATAGCAACGCTTACCACTCACGGGTCTTGAGCAGGGAGAACGCGGCATGAGTGGCGAAGGCGAACGGCAGCGGGGCGACGCGGCGGCGGGTGCGGTGGCCGAGCGTGCGTCGGCGGTGCTGGACGAGATCGAGCGGGTGGTGGTGGGCAAGCGGCCAGCGCTCGAGCTGATCATGACTGCGGTGCTGGCCCGGGCGCATGTGCTGATCGAGGACCTGCCGGGGCTGGGCAAGACGCTGATCGCCCGGTCGTTCGCCGGGGCCCTCGGGCTCGGCTTCCGGCGGGTGCAGTTCACCCCCGACCTACTGCCCGCCGACCTCACCGGCACCACCGTGCTGGACCAGGCGACCGGCGAGTTCCGGTTCCGCGCCGGCCCGGTGTTCACCAATCTCCTGCTCGCCGACGAGATCAACCGCACCCCGCCGAAGACCCAGGCGGCGCTGCTCGAGTCGATGGCCGAGGAACAGGTCAGCGTGGACGGGCACTCGCACCCGCTGCCGCAGCCGTTCATCGTGTTGGCCACCGACAACCCGATCGAGTACGAGGGCACCTACCCGCTGCCGGAGGCACAGCTGGACCGGTTCGGCATCCGGGTGCGGATCGGTTACCTGCCCGCCGCCGACGAGGTGGAGATGCTCAGCCGACGGGTCAGCCGGGGCGCCCAGGAGCCGACCGTGCGGCAGGTGCTGGACGCCGGCGCGCTGCTCGCGATGCGCGCGGAAGTGGAGTCGGTGGCGGTCGAGCCGGACGTGCTCGACTACGTGGTGCGCATCGTCGCGGCCACCCGCAACGAGAAGGACGTCCTGGTCGGCGCCAGCCCCAGGGCGTCCTTGGCGCTGCTGCAGCTGGCCAGGGCGCGCGCCATGCTGGACGGGCGGGACTACGTAGTCCCGGAGGACGTCAAGGCCCTGGCCGTGCCCGCGCTGTCGCACCGGCTGAGCCTGCGCCCGGAGATGTGGGTCCGCCGGATCCAGGCCGAGGACATCGTGGCGCGGATGCTGAGCCGGGTGGCCGCGCCCAGAACCTCCTCGCCGCGCGGGGTGGAACCGGTCCGGTGATGGACGGCAAGATCGACTGGGAGCCGGCCGGCTGGGTGTTCGCCGTGGTCACGCTGAGCGTGCTGGGCGCGCTCGTGGTGGTCGCCGCCGGCCGGTTCGACCTGGTGGTGTTCGGCGCGCCGCTGCTCGGTGCGCTCGCCGGTGCCTGGTGGAGCAGTCGGCCGGACCGCACCGTGCGGGTCAGCGCCGAGGTCTCGGCGGAGCGGGTGTTCGAGGGCGATTCGATCACCCTGCGCGTCGCGCTCACCGCGCCGCCGGGCACCGAGTTGCTGGACGCCGAGCTGCGCACCGGCGCCGAGCTGGGCGCCGTCCCGCTCGGGATGCGCCAGCTGACCCCGGAGGTGCTGCACGGGGAGTGGGAGCTGCACGCGCTGCGCTGGGGGCGGGCGGTGATACGCATGCGGGTCACCACCCGGGGCGCCGCCGGGCTGCTGGTGGGCGGCGCGCACTGCGCGGTCACCGAGGTGGCGATCTTCCCGAACGCCGACCGGATCAGCGCGGTGCCCCGCCCGATGGACCTGCCCGACCTGCTCGGGGTGCACCTGGGCCGGCGCAAGGGGGACGGCGTGGAGTTCGCCGGACTGCGGGAGTACCAGCCCGGTGACCCGCTGCGCGCGGTGAACTGGCCGGTGAGCGCCCGGCGGGGTCGGCTGCACGTGACTGAGCGCCTGGCCGAGCAGGCCGCCAAGGTGGTCACCATGATCGACGCGTCCGGCGATGTGCGGCAGCCTGGCGCCTCGACCCTGGAGCTGTCCGTGCACGGTGCGTTGGCCGTGGTGCAGGCCGCGCTGCGCCGGGGGGACCGGGCCGGGGTGGTGGCCCTGGGCGGGGTGGTCCGCTGGTTGGCGCCGGACCTGGGCCGGCGGCATTTCTACCGGGTGGTGGAGGCGCTGCTGGATGTGCAGCCGGGCAGCGGCGCGGCGCCGTCGAACGCGGACGGCTTTCCGCGCACCGTGCTGCCCCGGGGCGCGGCGATCGTGGTGTTCTCCCCGCTGCTGGACGAGCGGGTGATCAGCGCGGTGGTCGACCTGCGCCGCCGGGGGTTCGGCCTTGTCGTGGTGGACGTGCTGCGGGCGGAACCACAACCTCGGCCAGGCGCGGACTACGACCCGATCGCGATCCGGATGTGGCGACTCGGGCGGCGGGGTATCCGGTACCGGCTCGCCGAGCTGGGCATCCCGGTGGGCACCTGGAGCGAGGGCGCCGAGCTGGATGAGGTGCTGCGGCCGATGTCCCTGCGGCCGCTGATGGGCAGCCGGCGATGACCGTGCCAGCGTCCTCGGGCGGTCCGGAGCCGTCCCCGGGTGGAGCCGTCTCCGCCGGCGCCTCGCCGGCCGGCGGCCTGCTGGGGGCCGGTTTCCCGAGCGCGTGTCTGGCCACCGGGACGGTGATGCTGGCGGTACCCACCGCGATCGCGCTCACCGCGCTGCCCGCGCCGGGGGCCGGTGGCAGCGCCGGCACCGGGTTGCTGCTCGGCGTGGTGCTGGCCATCGGGGCGCTCGCGGTGGCGCTGGCCACGGTCCGCCCACGCAGCGGGGTGATGGCCGCGCTGGCCGTGCTGTGCACCGCGCTGGCGCTGGTGCTGGAGCCGCCGGAGGCGCTGGGCGACGGCCTCTGCGGGCTTGCCTGCCTAGCCTTTCTGCTCGCCATCCGGCTGCATCGGCAGGCCAGGAGCGGCCCGGTGAACCTTCCGGAGTGGCTGGCCGCGCACCGCCCGCTGGCGGTCGGCGCGGCGGTCACCACGCCGTCCGCGATTGCCGCCGCGTCGGTGCCGACGGCCTGGTCGCTGCCGGTCGCCGCGCTGGTCGGACTGGGCAGCGTGGCGGTCTGCGCGCTGATCTTCCGCTGAGCTGAGGGCGCCGTCCGTTGCGCGTCGGTCAGGGGCTGGCGGGCAGGTTCGGCCAGTCCATGTCGGAGGCCACCAGGGGAACCGTGCTCCGGGTGGCCGAGTTGCTGGCCAGGGCATTGGTGAGCTGGTCGCGGGCGTCGCCCGCCGAGTTGTCGGTGTTCGGGCACCCGGACTTCTGTCGGCAGGCAACTCGCTGGCTGAGCACGCCGACCACTCGCAGCGGTCCCTTGCCGGAGTGCACGCCCCAGGCGCTGATCGCCGCCCACTGCCGCGCCTGAATGCCGTCCGTGCGGTAGATCTGCGGCAGCGCCACGACCGTCTTGGCCGCGGCGGTGGAGATGTGGAACACGTCGGCCACCGTCCACCCCCGCGCGCAGGCCTCGGTACTCGCGTCGGTCGGGCAGCCGTCCGCCGAGCCGGCGGCGACCAGCGTCCGCGACGTGCCCCCGACGTAGGCGTCCACCCAGCCGCGCGCCCAGGTGGCCGCCGACCAGCCGGGCTCAGCGTCCATCGCGCCGCCGACCACGATCCGCCCGGCCGGTGCCGCCGAGGCCACCGCGGTAACCAGCCGCGCCCAGTCCGCGCCGGCCCGAGCCGGGTTGGCGCCGCCGTCGGACTTGTTGTTCACCCCGAGCGCCAGCATCGCGTTCGCCTTGCCGCACTCGGTGAACCCGCGCATCCAACCGACCGCGGCCTTGGACACCCACTCCTGGGACACCCGCTCGGCGGGGGAGGACCTGGTGGTCCCCGGCGGCCGGATCCGGCCGTCCGACTCCTGGGTACCGAATAACAGGATGCGCGGCCCGGACTGCCCGGTGCGGCCGTCCGCGCAGCCGCTCTGGTAGCCCTGCGCGTCGGGCGACTGGTTGTCCCCGCTGGACACGACGTAGTGACTGGCCGTGGGCGGCGGGTCGGCCTCGGCATCGGACGGACCGGACGCGGCGGTTGACCCGGCCAAGATCGTCGCGACGATCCGCAACGGCCACCCGTCCCATCTACGCACGATCACGGAACGTAGCTTTCGAGGCCGCCGATGCCGGCCCGACACGCCCGGTGATCGCTCACAAGGGTGAGTGATGATCGGCGAGTCGGAGGTCAACATCACTCAGCGCGATCTTGGAGGTCGCATAGGTCCGTCGCGCCGGAGGCATCTAGTGCTGCTAGGGCAGGCCTAATTACTACTAAATTGGTTAACTCAGCCAGGATGGCGCGGTGACCGATCTCGTGAACCAACCAGCCAGCCCCTCGGGCGGTGCCCAGCTGGGCCTGCCCCGGGTGCTCGGCGCCGGCTCCGTAACCACCCTGGCCGACGGCCGCGATGTGCGGGTCGTCCAGCTCAACAACGCGGCCACCACGCCGCCGTTCGAGCGCACGGTCTACGAGGTCCAGGAGTTCCTCGGCTGTTACGGGGCGCTGCACCGGGGGGCCGGTCCGAGGGCGCGGGTGACGGTGGACGCAGTGGAGCAGGCGGTGCGGCGGATCACCGCGTTCATCGGCCAGCCCGAGGAGAACGCGCTGCTGTTCACCTCGAACACCAGCGCCGCGATCAACGCGCTGGCCCGGCTGCTGCCGCTGACCGCCGAGGACGTGGTGCTGACCTCGGAGATCGAGCACACGTCGAACAACCTGCCGTGGCGGTACAACACGCCGGCGCGGGTGCTGGACGTGCGCGCGAACGACACCGGCGCGCTGGATCTGGAGCATCTCGAGCAACTGTTCGCCGAGCACGCCGGCAGGGTCAAACTGCTTGCGGTGACCGGGGCTTCCAATCTGACCGGCTACTGCCCGGACCTGTCCGCGCTGGCCGACCGCTGCCACCGGGCCGGCGCGATGCTGTTCGTGGACGCCGCCCAGCTGGCCCCGCACCGGCACATCGACATGGTCGAGGCCGGAGTGGATGCGCTGGCGTTCTCCGCGCACAAGGTCTACGCGCCGTTCGGGCTCGGCGTGCTGTCGGTGCCCCGCTCGGTGCTGGCCCGACAGCCCGCGGATCCCGGCGGCGGGTCCATCGACATGATCTCCGACAGTGGTGCGGTGGTCTGGGCGCCGTCGGCCGAACGGCACCAGACCGGGACCTGGAACGCCACCGGCATCGTGGCGCTGGGGGCGTCCTGCGCGACCATCCTGGAGACCGGGTGGGACGTGATCGAGGCCCACGAGCGCGCGCTGGTGTCCCACGCGGCGGCGACCCTGTCGGCGATCCCCGGCGTGCGGCTGACCGTGCCGGCAGGGAGCTACCGGACCGACGATCGCATCGGTACCTTCCCGTTCGTGGTGGACGGGCTGCACCACGCCTTGGTGGCGGCCGTGCTGGAGCACGAACACGGCATCGAGGTACGCGCCGGCACCATCTGCAACCACCGTCTGGTGCGCCGGTGGATCGGCGTGCCCGACGACGAGCAGGCCCGCATCGAGGCGGAGATCGCCGCCGGAGACCGGCTGAGCAGCTACGGCATCGTGCGGGCCAGCCTGGCCTGCCACAGCACGGTGGACGACATCGAGCGACTGGACCAGGCCATGCGCGAGCTCGCCGCGCACGGCCCGACCAGGCGCTACCGCCCAGTCCCCAGGCACGAAACCTACGAACCGGCCTAAGACCGCCGGTTCAGCACCGCAACCGCGCACGCCACAGACCGCGCGGCCACGCCACAGCTTGTGCCGCTGTGACGTGGCCAGCAGGTCTGTGGCGTGCGTCGCGATCACGCCTACCTGAGCAGCCGGCACAGATCTGGTAGCGGCCGCACGGAGGCTGCTCGGGCGTTCGTGGGTCTGTGTGCCCTGAGGTCGAGCCGGTGGGCCGGTGGGCCGGTGGGCCGGCGGACCGTCGGTGAGCAGTGCGCACTCTCGGGCTGGTGAGTACGCACCTTGGCGCCGGTGGGGGCGAGCGCGGCCGCCGGAGCGAGGCTTTCTAGTAGCGGAGGGTAATCGCCTGTTGCGCAGCGTCGTCAAGCGGTGCTGAGGGACCTGTTATCCGGCGACGCGGCGGCTCGATCGAGTGAGTCCCAGGCGAAGGATGTTGCGGGGCTGACACTTCTGGTGCTGAAGTGCTGGAGGGGTCACACGATGCGGTGGATCGGCCAGGGGTGGGGAACCGGCCCTCAGGGTCTTAAAATCTACTGAAATAGTCAGGATTCATCGATCATCGGGCACTCTGGGGCGGCCGAGGTCACCCGGTTGATACCTCCCGGCGGGCTCGCCGGGCCGGTGCGGCGGGCACCGCGGCCGGGGTGGTTTGACCGCTTCATTACACCGGTGCAACTATCTGGCCGTGCGCAATTGGAAGGTATTCGCCTACCGGATCCACGTGGATCTCCGGCGGCAAGCCAGCGCGCTCTGTACGTCGCCGGTGAGCTGATCCGTCTTTTTCGGATCGCCGCTCGACGGTGCCGGACAGGGCGTCGAGACTAACGGCGGAATCTGAAACCGGAGCGGCTCCCCGCGAATTATATTTCCCGAGCGACTTCGATCGCCACGCGGCCCGGACGCTGTCTCCCCTGGTTGTCGTCCCGACACGGGTGCTCGGTTCTTCACCACGAACTCGGCTGGTCCTGCCCGCACAGCATTTCGGCGAATTGCCGTAAATGCGTCTGAGTGCTGCGCGATTAAGCCCGAGTTCGTGGGCAAGCTCCCCACTGTTCAAACACATACGAGGTGCAGGACTGTGTCAGGAAAGAGAGTAACTCGAGCTGTGTTGGTCGGGTTGGCGGTTGGTGGCACTGCGCTGCTACTGGCTGCCGGCCCGGCCTTTGCCTCCACAGGTGATGTCGACGTCGCGCGCGGAGCGCCGGGCGACCTGTCCCCGGCCGCCGAACTCACCCCGGCGGGCGTGCCGGTGTTCGGCCTCGTGCAGTCCGTGGTGGGCGCCACCAAGGCGCTTCCTGGCACGAGCACGGCGGGGTATTGATGCGCGCCACATTCTCCCGGCTCCGGCGCCGGCACAAGGTGCTGATCGGCCTCGCGGTGGTGGCGGTAGCCGCCGGCCTCACCGCGCTGCCGAACTCCAGCACCGCGTACGCCGACATCCACTCGTCCCGCTCGGCCATCAAGGGTGTCGACGGTAAGGACTACTGGGTGGAGAACCACCTGGTGACCAGCGCGATCAACCTCTCGCACCGGGCGATCAAGAGCCAGGCTCGCAAGCCCGAGTACCTGATCGTGTGGGCCGGTGACTCGAACATCGCGGACACCGTGGTGCCGGACATCAAGAACCTGCCGGGTTCGCTGGCGAACACGGTGGACAAGGTAAAGAACGCGCTGCCTGGCCCCGACTTCCTGGCGGTGTTGGACGCGACCGAGGGCTCCCCGACCTATGGCAAGGTGCTCAACACCGGCACGGTGGGCCCGCTGGTGGAGAACGAGCCGCACCACATGCAGTACGTGTGGCACAAGGGCGAGAAGATCTACGCGGGTGGGCTGTACAGCGCGGCCACCTACGTGTTCGACGTGTCCAAGCTGCCCGCGTTGAGCCTGTCCGGGATCAGCCTGCCCAGCCAGACGCTGTGTGGGTCGGTGCCGGACGCGTACTGGGTGCTCAAGGACGGCACCGCGTACGGCACGTACATGGGTGGTCCGGTGGCTCCGGGCCCGTGCCGCTACACGCACGGTGAGGTGCGCACCGGCAACGGCTTCGCCGGCACGCCCGGTGAAGTGGTGCGCTTCGGCAAGCAGGCGCAGAACCTGAGCGAGTCCCCGGCGGCGCTCCCCACCGCCGAGGATTCCAAGCTGTGCCTCAACACGCCGTCACTGGGCACACCCAGCTGCGCGAACCCGCACGGCATCCAGGTCCGGGAGGACCTGAACGCCATGGTCACCAGCGACTTCGCGGAGCCGCGCACGATCATCCTGGACCCGGTCAAGGCACCGTCGCCGAACCTGCGCCGGACCACCATCCGGACCTGGGACATCTCCGACCGCAACCATCCCAAGGTGAAGTCGCTGTCCTACCTCCCGGTCGGCCCTCGAGCTAACCCCTCGGACGTGCTGCACCAGGAGAACCGGGCCGTCATGGAGACCACCGTGACGAACCTGCCGGAGCACAAGGGCGCGTTCGCCGAGACGATGCAGGGTGGCGCGATCTACTACACGCCGGACATCACCTCTGCGCACCCCGTGTGGCGTGAGGTGTTCGACGACACCGCCGCCGACAAGCACCTCAACGGCGGCGTCGGGTCCGGTGCCGGCGACAACGGTGGATGGGTGCAGACCAGCCCGGACGACAAGACGCTCTATCACGGCATCATCGGACGTACGCCCGGCACTCTGGGCCCGTCCGACCCGGGAACCGCCGGTGGCGTGTGGGCGATCGACATCTCCAAGCTGGTCGACGCCGGTGAGGGCTACGACTGCAAGATCGAGACCAAGTCGGACATCCACAACGGTGGTTCCGGGGACGACTGCCCGTCGCTGATCAGCGCGCTGCCGATCAACCCGGGCAAGGCCGCCGCCGGCCCGCACTGGGGGGCGCTGGACAACCTGGAGCTCGAGGACGGGTACTACCACGAGACCGACGAGCCGAAGCGGTTGGCGACGGCGGACTACTTCGTGGCCCGGACCGGCCTCGACGGTGACCACAAGGTGTGCATGGTGGACATCGACGAGGACGGCAAGCTCAGCCTGGACAAGGCGTTCAAGGACGAGCAAACCGGCCATCCGTGCGTCAGCTTCAACCGCAAGACCTGGCCACACGGGGCGTTCGGCAATGCCAAGCCGCACTCCATGCTCTTCGTCGCGGCTGATGAAGACACCAGGTAATACGACCCGGCGGCGCCACTCCCCGAAGTGGCGCCGCCGGGGCCCGGCCGGCTCCCCAGTGACCGTCCCGACCGGCGCGGATGTCGCCGGCGGGCGGTCCGGGAGAGTGGTCGCGCGGACCGCTTTCTTGCAGGGCACAGCGGGACTGGTGGTGGTCGTGCTCGGCGTGGCCGTGCTGGTCTGGCTCGGTGGTGGGCAGCGGGGCACCAACCCGGTCCTGGCGCTGGTCGACCCGAGCCCGTCCGGGCCCGGGCCGGCGCTCCGGGTGATCCTCCTGGTGGCGGCCGCCGTCACCTCCGGGATCGGCCTGGTGCGGGTCCTGCTCGGTCTGACCGTCCCCGGTGACCGGTCCGCGCCCCTCTCCGGGGTGCGGCGCCTCGCCTGGGTCGGTGGGCTGGCCTCGGCGGCGACGTGCGTCGCCGAGGTGCTCATCGGTCAGTCGTCCCGCCCGCTCGGTGCGCTGCAGTTGGCGGTGTCGCTGCTGGTGCCGCTGCTGCTCAGCTCGGCGCGAGCGGTCGCCCTGCCGACGGTGGCGCTGGCCGGACTGCTGGCCACCGAGCTTGGCACCGCCCGCGCCGGGTTGCCGCTGGCGCTGGACGTGGCCTACGCGTTGGCCGGAGCGGTGCTGCTGGGCGCCTCGGTGTTCGGCGTCAACGATCCCGGCGCGCTGGCCCGGATCGCGGTGCCGGCCGGCCTGGTGACTTCCGCCGCCGGCGTCGCCCAGCTGCTGCTGACCGGCCCGGGAACCAGGTACGACGCACTGCACACCGGGTATGGCATCGCGGCGCTGGCGCAGGCCGCCCTGCCCGTGCTGGTCACCGGCTTCTGGCTGGTCACCAACGCCCGCGCGGCGCAATCCGGCGACTCCCCGGCGGCGCGGCCCGGCACGCCGGCCGGGGAGCTCGACGCTCCGGCCGGCGAGGCCTCTGAGGAACCGGCGGCGGAGCCGGACGTGGCGGAGGGGAAGCCCGCCGCCGTCTCGGCTCCGCCACCGGCGGCGCCTCGACCCTCGCGGCCCGGGCGTCCGTCCGGGCGGTCGCGGGCGCCGGAGCTGAGCCGGCTCGCGGCCGGTGGGCTGGTAGTGGCCTTCGCCGCCGCGGCGGTGCTGGCCACGCTGCCCAGACCGGCGGCCACCCCGGTACCGGGGCAGCCGCTGCTGCGGCCGGTCAACCTGCCGTTCCGGAACCTGGCCGTGCTGGTCCTGCCGATGCGCCCGGGCCCGAACCTGGTGCACATCGGGTCGACGGTCGACCCAGGTGGTGGCGGGCAAGCGCTCCCGGCCGGTCACCACGGGGCGCCGGCACCGACCGCGCCAGGCACCATCACGGTCAGCGCCGGCGGTGCGGCCGTCCCGGTCACCGCTCGCCCGGGGGCGCCCGGCGAATGGGCCGTACTGGACATCCCGGCAGGCGCCGACCGGCTCACCGTCACCGCCGACGGAGTGCCGGCCACCGTCCCCGTCGCCGTCGGCAGCACGCCGGCGGACCCGGCCGAGCAGCGCGCGCTGGCCGGCCCGGACGGCCCGGAGTGCGCCAGCGAGTCCCTCGCCGCGCTGCTCGCGGCCGCCGGTGCCGACCACGTCGACACACCCGGCGGGCCCGGCGGCGACAACGCCGGGCCCGGCGCGCCCGGCGGCGACAACGCCGGGAACACGCTGGGCGACTGCCCGTCCCGACGGCTCACCGGCGCCGACGCCGACGCGCTGCGGGACAGCGTGACGTTCCTGGCCCAGCGCGGGGTCCCCGGCCTGAACCTGGTCTCCGACGACTCGCCGCGAGGCGTGGCCGCCGCCGACCTGGTGCGTGCCGAGGCCACCCGGCGAAATCTGCCGATCGCGGCCAACCCGTCCCCGGGGGACACCCTGATGGTGGTCTCCGGCTGGGCCAAGGCGGCCGAGGCGCTCGGTCAGGCCACGGTGCGCGCCCGAGGGGAACCGGGCGGTGGCATCGTGCTCGCCCCCTGGCTGCTCACCGGCGGCGTGCTGCAGGCGGCGGCCTCCGAGGTGCTGCCGCTGCGGTTCAACCCGCAGGACGAAAACGCCCGTCGCTATGCGGCCACGGTGGCCGCGGTCGTCCCGGGGGAGGCCCCGTCGGCCGGCGGCTACCTGGCCTGGGCGGCGAACACGGGTATCCGGCTGGACGAGCGGGCGACCTTCTACGGGGCGGCGCCGGTGGACGTCCCGATGGGCATGGGCGACATGGACCACGACGGCGCCAACCCGGCCGACTGGTACCCCGCGGGCACGGTCGTCCCGATCAGCCCGGCACTCACCGGCCCGCCCGGGGCCAGCCCGTGACCGCGGCCTCGCCCACCGCAACCCGAGCAGCAAACAGGAGGTCTGATGTCGGTACTCAATGATCCCGCGGAGGGCGGGTTCGGCCGGACGATACGGCGGCTGCCGTCGGTCGAGCGGGCCGCGCACCAGCCGGCCAGCCAGGAGGCGCCGCCGACCAACTGGTCGGTGGTCGGGGTGGGCCTGGTGCTGGCCGTGCTGCTGGCCTTGGCGGTGTCCTGGAACGCCAACGGGATCATGGTCGGCACCTCGGTACTCGGCTTGGCGCTCGGCTTCACCCTGTTCCACTCCCGGTTCGGCTTCACCTCCGCCTGGCGGCAGCTGGTGGCGGTGGGCCAGGGGGTGGCGCTGCGGGCGCACATGCTGATGCTCGCGGTGGCCTGCCTGCTGTTCTCCGTGGTGCTCGCCACCGGGGCGGGCCTGAACGGCGCGCCCAGGGGGTTCTCCAACCCGATCGGCATCGCCCTGGTGGTTGGCGCATTCCTGTTCGGGATGGGCATGCAGGTGGGCGGCTCGTGCGCGTCCGGAACGCTGTTCGCGGTGGGCAGCGGACAAACCGCGATCGTGCTCACCCTGTTCGGCTTCATCGTCGGCTCGGTGCTCGCCGCGCTGAGCTACACGTTCTGGTTCGTCACGCTGCCCAGCGGGCCGACCATCTCGCTGTCCAAGCAGTTCGGCTACCCGGGCGCGCTGTTGCTCTCGCTGGCGGTGATGGCGCTGGTGGTGGCCGGTTCGTACCGGGTGGCCAAGCGCCGCACCCCGCCGCCGGTGGAGGACCCGCCCACCGCGCGCGGGCTGGCCAGGGTGTTGCGCGGGTCCTGGCCGATGTGGGTCGGGGCGATCGTGCTCGGCGTGCTGAACGCCGCCGTGCTGTTCGTGTCCGGCCAGCCGTGGGGGGTCACCAGCGCGTTCGGGCTGTGGGGGTCGAAGATCCTCGGTGGGCTCGGGGTGGACGTGCAGCACTGGGCGTTCTGGCAGGTCCCGGCGAACGCGAAGTCGCTGGGCGGTTCGGTGTTCGCGGACCGGATCTCGGTGCTCGACTTCGGCATCATGATCGGCGCGTTGATCGCCTCGGCCGCCGGCGGGGCATTTGTGCTGCACCGGCGGGTGCCCTGGCGGTTGGCGCTGGGCTCGGTGCTGGGTGGCATCACCATGGGCTACGGCGCCCGGCTGGCCGGCGGCTGCAACATCGGCGCCTACTTCTCCGGCATCGCCTCGTTCAGCCTGCACGGCTGGGTGTGGGGCGTGGTGGCGCTGCTCGGTACCTACGCCGGGCTCAAGCTGCGGCCGCTGTTCGGCCTGACCAATCCCAAGCCGGTCGACTCGATCTGCTGATCGAGCCCCGGTAGAGCGGAAAGTTCACTCAGAGAAGGAGATTCCATGCAACACACCGTCCGACGCGCATTCGCGGTGACCGTCACCGTGGGCGCCCTACTGGCCGCCGGAGCCGGCCTCGCCTATGCCGACAGCGACGATGACGAGGGCGACGCGGGCCCGCCGCCGTCGTCGCAGGAGGCCGGCACCCCCGGCATCGGGAGCGGGCTGACCGGCGGACCGACCCAGACCCAGATACTCAAGGGCGCCCCGGCGCTGCCATTGCCCGATCCGACACTCGGCGAGGGCACTGTGCTCCCGCCGGTGTACAACGCGGTCAACAGCCTCAGCGGCTGATCCCGGTGGCCCGTGTCCGGCTGGCGAACCGAGCCCTCGCCGGGCGGACACGGTCAGTGGTTGCGCCAAGCATCGTCACTCTCCGCGATGCGGCGCACCCGCGCGGGCAGCTTGCGCGCCGCCAGATCGGCGAGGGTGACGTTCTCCAGCACCCCGCGCACGCTCGCCCGCATCGCCACCCACAGCGGCCGCAGGGCCTCAGCAGCTCCCGAATAGCTGAGGTCCTGCGGTCTCTCGCCGCGCACGGTGGCCAGCGGACCGTCGACCGCACGCACCACGTCGGCCACGCTGATGTCCTTGGCCGGCATGCCGAGGCGGTAACCGCCGTCGACCCCTCGGCGACTGGCCACGATGCCGGCTCGGCGCAAGTCGCACAGGATCGTCTGCAGGAACTTCTGTGGAATGTCCTGAGCCTGCGCGATCGACTCGGCGTTCCGGTGGCTATCCGGGACGACCGCCAACTCGACCGCCGCCCGCACCGCATAGTCGGCTCTTGCTGAAACCCGCACCTGCGCATAGTGGACTACATCGGTCGAAAAAGGCACATCCGAGGCCGAAGCGGGCCGCCGCGCCGCCGAGAGGAGCCAGACGGCGGATGACCGGCCCGACAGCCGAGGATCCCGGCTCCAGGAGCATCGGTAACTTCCGCGCGGTCCCCGCCGGGGGACGGCACCGGCGCAGCTCACCAGGTTCCGATCGCCCACTGAGCCACCGGGTGCTGCTCCTCGGCGGCATCGTGGCGGTCGCACTGAACCTGCGCACGGCGGTGACCAGCCTGGGTGCCGTGCTCGGCGAGGTGACCGGGGCCTGGGGATTCTCCGGGCTACTCGCCGGCCTGCTGACCTCGCTGCCGGTAGCGGTATTCGCCGTTGTCGGGTTCGGCGCACCCGCGCTGGCCCGCCGGCTCGGCCCGGAGCGCTCGGTGGCCGCGGCCATGCTGGTCGCCGCCGCCGGGTTGGCGCTGCGCGCGCTCACCGGGTCGGCGGCGCTGTTCCTGGCCGGCAGCGCGCTCGCCCTCTCCGGGGCCGCGGTCGGCAACGTGCTGATGCCTACCTTGGTCAAGCGGTACTTCCCGGAGCGCACCGGTTCGATCACCGCGCTGTACACCACCGCGCTCGCGCTCGGCATGACCGGCGCCGCGGCGCTGACCGGGCCCGCCGAACGCGCGTTCGGCGGGGACTGGCGCGTCGGCCTGGGACTCTGGGCCGGGCTGGCGCTGGTGGCCGCTCCGCCCTGGCTGGCGCTGGCCGGCCTGACCGGTCCACGTGGCGGGGGCACGGTGACCGGTCCGCGTGGCGGGGGGACGGTGACCGGTCCGCGTGGCGGGGGGATGGTGACAGGGCCTGGTCGAGTGGTTCTTCCGTCGCTGCTGCTCCGCTCCCGGATGGCACGCGCGCTGACGCTCTACTTCGGCTGCCAATCGCTCAACGCCTATGTGGTGCTCGGCTGGCTGCCCTCTGTGCTGGTCGGCGCGGGGCAGGATCCGCACGCGGCCAGCCTGCCGCTGGCCCTGGTGAGCGCGATGACCGTACCCATGTCGATCGCATTGCCGGCACTGGCTGTCCGGCGCATGGAGCAGCGCGGCCTCGTGGTGCTCACCTCGGCCTGCTACCTGGGTGGTTACCTCGGCCTGCTGTGGGTGCCCGCGGTCACCGGGTGGCCGGCGGCGGCGACCGGGCTGATCTGGCTGAGCGCCGCGCTGCTCGGAGCCGGCAACGGCGCCTTTCCGCTGGCGGTCACCCTGATCGGGCTGCGCACCCGCCGCCCCGAGGTGACCACCGCCCTGTCCGCGCTGGTGCAGAGCGGCGGCTACCTGCTCGCGGCGGCCGGCCCGCTGGCGGTCGGAATCCTCCACCAGCTCAGCGGTGGGTGGCGGCTGCCGCTGCTGGCGCTGCTGGCCACCCTGCTCCCGCAGCTGCTCAGCGGCCTGCGCGCGGCCGGCCCCGGGACCGTCGAGTCCGAACCCGAACACGCCCCCCGCCGCTAGGCGCTGGTGGGCCAGTTAATCCACCAGGCGGCGGAGCAGGGGTTCGATTCGGTAGCCGACCAGCTCACGCATCACCAGCGCGGTGTCCGTGCGCTCCACCCAGGGAATGGCCAGGATCTGTCCGGCGATCCGGTAGAGGTCGTCCGCGTCCCGGGCCACCACGTGCACCAGCAGGTCGGTCTGCCCGGCGATGCCGTGGCACTGGAGCACCTCGGGGATGTCGGCCAGCGCGGCGCCCACGTCGTCCAGCCCGCGCTGGGTGACCCGGATGGTCACATACGCGGTGAGCGGATAGCCCAGCGTGGCCGGGTCGATGCGGCGCTCGAAGGAGTCCAGCGCGCCTCGCTCGTCCAGGCGGGCCAGCCGGGCCTGCACGGTATTGCGGGACAGCCCGAGCCGTTCCGCCAGTGCGACGGTGGTCGCCCGGGGTTCCTGGGTCAGCGCGAGCAGTAGCCGGGCGTCCACCGGGTCGGCGCGATGCGTGCTGGGCAGGGTGCTCACTCCCGTTTTTGAAAATGGCGGCGATATGTGCAGTCTGCTCAAGTAGATCTTGATAAGTTGAGCAATTCTGATTGTAGTGGTGGACTAGAAGATACGTTCTGCACGTTGTGGCCCGCGAGCACTGATCGGTCGACCACCACCCCGGTCCCGGTCCCCGAGGGCCAGTGCGCCGACCCTGAGCGGGCACCACCCGCCGGTCCGTGCGCACCGAGGTGTTTGACGCATGCCCAGGAAGGCATCATGACCAGCACTGCTCCGGCCCCCAGCCGTGTCAACCCGCTCGGCGTCCTTGACGAGATCGAGCGGCGGGTGCTCTGGCTCTCCAGCGCGATCGTGCACCATGCCAACCGGGTGCGCGCCAATCCGTCCGGGCTCAAAGTGGGCGGGCACCAGGCGTCCTGCGCGTCGATGGTCTCGATCATGACGTCGCTCTGGTTCAAGCACCTGACCCCGGGCGACCGGGTGTCGGTGAAGCCGCACGCCTCGCCGGTGCTGCACGCGATCAACTACCTGCTCGGCGAGCTGGATGAGTCGTACCTGTCCACATTGCGCGAGTTCGGCGGGCTGCAGAGCTACCCGAGCCGGTCCAAGGACCCGGACCCGGTGGACTACTCCACCGGCTCCGTCGGCATCGGGGCCACCGCGCCCATCTGGGGTGCGCTCTCCCGCCGTTACCTGCGTTCCACCCTCGGCGCCGAGACCGGCGGCGGCCGGCAGTTCTCCCTGGTCGGGGACGCCGAACTGGACGAGGGGGCAATCTGGGAGGCGATCCTGGACCCGGCCGTCGCGGAGCTCGGGGAGATCGTCTGGATCGTGGACCTGAACCGCCAGTCGTTGGACCGGGTGGTGCCCAACATCGCCGCCGAGCGGCTGCAGGGCATGTTCGGCGCGGCCGGCTGGCAGGTGCTCACCTTGAAGTACGGGCGGCTGCTGGAGCAGCTGTTCGCCCGGCCCGGCGGCGGCGCGCTGCGCGAGCGGATCGACCGGATGAGCAACCCGGAGTACCAGCGGCTGCTGCGCTGCTCCGCCGAGGAGCTGCGGGCCAGGGTGCCCGGCGACGGCGAGGGCCGCGAGGCGATTGCCGCGCTGATCGCCGAGCTGGACGACGCCACCCTGCTGGAGGCCATCCGCAACCTCGGCGGACATGACCTGGACGCGCTGGACCAGGCGTTCGAGCAGATCGACGACAGCCGCCCCACGGTGATGTTCGCCTACACCGTCAAGGGCTACCGGCTGCCCGTCCAGGGGCACCCGCAGAACCACTCCTCGCTGCTCACCGAGGCGCAGCTGCGGACGCTGGCCGGCGAGGTCGGCGTGGACCCGGCCCGGCCGTGGCAGCGGTTCGCCGCCGACACCCCCGCCGGGCAGGCCTGCGCCGAGGTGGCCGAACGCCTCCGTCGGGAACCGGCGCCGACGGCCCAGCCGCCCGCGTTGCCCACCGACATCGGCCGTCCCGCGCCGCACGGCATGGCCACCACACAGGCCGCCCTCGGGCGGACCCTGCTGGACCTCACCCGGGACGCGCCGGAGGCCGCCCGCCGGGTGGTCACGGTCAGCCCGGACGTCAGCTCGACCACCAACCTGGGCGGCTGGGTGAACAAGGTCGGCGTGTGGTCGGCCATCGAGCGCCGCGACTGGTTCGCCGACGACGCGGAGACCATCCTGCACTGGCGGGAGAAGCCTGCCGGCCAGCACATCGAGCTGGGTATCGCGGAGACGAACCTGGTCGGGCTGCTCGGCGAGCTGGGCGCCACCTGGAGCCGCTGGGGTCAGCCGCTGCTGCCGATCGGGGTGATGTACGACCCGTTCGTCGAGCGCGCGCTGGAGCCGTGGTCGTTCGGCATCTACGCCGGCGGCCAGTCCATCCTGGTGGGCACGCCGTCCGGGGTGACGCTGGCCCCGGAGGGCGGCGCGCACCAGTCGATCACCACGCCGTCCATCGGCATCGAGCAGCCCGGTTGCGTGAGTTACGAGCCGGCGTTCGCCATCGACGTGGAGTGGACGCTGCTGGCCGCGCTGGCCGGGCTGGGCCGCCCGGACGGCGGTTCGGCGTACCTGCGGCTGTCCACCCGGCCGGTGGACCAGTCGCTGGCCGCCGTGCCCACCGACCCGGCGGCCCGGGAGCGGCGGCGCCGGCAGGTGGTGGCCGGCGGGTACCCGCTGCGCCGCCGGGACGGCGCCGTGGTGACCATCGCGGCGATGGGCGCCATGGTCAGCGAGGCGCTGGCGGCGGCCGACCGGCTCGAGCAGGTCGGGGTGGCGGCCGACGTGGTCTGCGTGACCAGTCCGGATCTGCTGTTCCGGGCGCTGCGGGCGCGCCAGGGCCAGCAGGACGGGTCAAGCTGGATCCTCGAGCAGCTGTTCCCGGCGCGCCGGGCCACCCCGTTGGTCACGCTGCTGGACGGCCACCCGCACACGCTGGCCTTCCTCGCCGCGCTGCACGGCGTGCCCAGCGCGCTGCTCGGGGTGAGCGGATTCGGCCAGTCCGGCTCGCTCGCCGACGTCTACCGCTACCACGGCATCGACTCGGACGCGGTCGTGCGGGCCGCCTTGGACCTGATGGAGTAGCGGCTACTGGGATTGCCGTGCCGATCACGTGTGATGTGATGATCGGGTGACTCGGGGTGCCGGAAAAGACCAGCCGCTGATCGCCGACCTGGTGCTTTCCGGGGGAGGCGTGAAGGGCATCGCGCTGGCCGGCGCGGTCGCTGCCCTCAACGACGCCGGCTACCGGCGCTGGCGGGTGTCCGGTACGTCCGCGGGTGCGATCGTCGGCGCGCTGGTCGCGGCCGGGTTGGCCGGCGAGGAGCTGACCAAGGCGGCCATGCGGCTGGACTACGAGAAGTTCGCCGACCGGGTTCCGCTGGACCGCATTCCGCTGCTCGGCCCGGGGCTTGCCCTGCTCGGCGACGGCGGCCTGTACCGGGGCGACTATGCCCGCGAGTGGGTGGCCAGGGAGTTGGCCGAGCTGGGCGTGCGCACCTTCGGCGACCTGCGGCTGGACGACCCGCAGCTACCCGAGTCCCGCCGGTACAAGCTGGTGGTCACCTGCGCCGATGTCACCCTCGGCCGACTGATCCGGCTGCCCTGGGACTACCGCCCGGTGTACGGCCTGGACCCGGACCAACAGTCGGTGGCCGACGCGGTGCGCGCCTCGATGTCCATCCCGTTGCTGTTCCGCCCGGTCATCCTCACCAACCCGGTGACCGGGGTGGAGTCCACCCTGGTCGACGGCGGCGTGGTGTCCAACTTCCCGATCGACTCGCTGGACCGCACGGACGGCAAGCCGCCGCGCTGGCCGACGTTCGGCATCACGTTGCTGCCGGACATCCCTGGCCCGGACGGCACCCTGCTGCCCCGCTGGCTGAACCAGATCGTGCCGGCCCCGGTGCACCTGCTGGAAGGTGTCATCACCACCGCCCTGGTCGGGCGTGATCAGGCGAACCAGCACAAGCCCTGGGTGCGGGCGCGGACCATCGAGGTGAGCTCGGACTCGGTGGGTTTCACCCAGTTCTCGCTGACCGACGGGCAGGTCGGCCAACTCTACGACGATGGGTACCGGGCGTCCGAGCGGTTCCTGACCACCTGGGACTGGCCGGACTATCTCCGCCGGTACCGCCGCCACCCGAACTGAATTCCGATAAGAGCAGCATCTCCGGAATATGTCCGCTGCCGCCGCAATGGGCGGGCATTCCTCGTCACGTTTGTGGAATTCGGAATGAGTCGTGCCCGTCGGTTTGGAATTCCCGAGGACGGGCGACGGGGCGGGCGCTGAGCGCTTCGGTGCAGCGGTAGGTCAGCGGTGGTGGGGTGGGCCGCCGGTTGGTCGTGCTGGAGGCTTCTCGCGGCGGCGCCCTTGCCCGGGCGCGGGCCGCGCGGTGTCCCGGTCGCTGTAGCTGTCGCTCGGCGAGCGTGCCGGGTGGGTTCCCCGGGGAAAGATCATCTGTGCGGGGCAGTGCGCACGTGATCTCGGTCGGCGCAACCAGTCGGGTCGGTCATTCGGTAAGCGGTCGGGGTGGCTGACGAGAGGTCAACACGGGCGCCGTCCGGCGCGCCCGGTTGCTCGCTCAGCAGAATTCCCCACAGGACGAATGGCGATCATCGCCCAAGCCCGGTGCAATCAACTTCGACCTGCTCCCCAGCAGCTGGACGCCAAGAGATTCCCCGAGATCTTGGTCCAGGAGTACGGCGGGGGTGGATCGGGTGCCCCTGCCCGATCCCCCCGCCGGCGAGAAGGGAGCTTCGACTCGGCGATGCGAGCCAAGTAAAGGCCGGAGCCACCATCCCCCGAGACGGCGGCTCCGGCACGCAACCACCTGTCCGCTCCCCAGCGACATGTGGTAGGTCTGTGCCCTAGATTCTGCTCCGCGAGCGGCCCCAATAGACCAGTTCGCTCGATCAATCACCCGGATGGGTGTGTCAAGAAGCCACGCCGGACAACCTCAGCTTACTTACAGCTGAACTTAGCCGGCGTTTGAGGTGACCATGGCGTCCGACCGAGCGACCTTCGGCGCGTCGCGCGCGCCGTCTTCGCCGCCCGGTGCTAGTCCGTCCGGGGCAGTTGCGCCCCACGACAGCTTGCCCGTCGGGCCGCCCCAGGTTGTCAGATCCACTCGGATGTGTATCCGCGCGAGCCGAAAGATCGTCCGCCGGCCGGCACGGCACACCGCCGCGACCGGCGGCGAGGCGACCGGTTGGCATGCGGTGCGGGACGGCCGGTGGGGTCGGTGGGACGTCCGTCGGGCGCCTCCGGTGCGCGTGGCCACTCGGCTCGACTCGGGGCGTCTGAACGATCGGCTCGGAGCGGCGGGGCGGCCGGGCTCGGC